>CACXMK010000040.1 GCA_902768735.1 uncultured Lachnospiraceae bacterium
TGGGGCGGCTGTTCTACATCGGGCTGTGCATTCCTTGCTCGACGCTGGTGCAGATTGTGGTTTGCTTTGTGTATTACAGGTATATGAGGAGGGGGAAGCACGTCGGGGGCTGATTCTTAAACGGTTTTTTTGTCTTCGATCTCGTCGTTGCCGGGGATGGCTCGGGTCATTCCATATATACGTTTTGGAGAGAGCGGTGCAACTTAAATTAAGATTAAATTAGGTTAATTATTTCGATAGAAAAAGATTGGATGTCGCGCTGAGGAGATGAAGTGAGATGGTGCGCTGGTGTAAGCTTTTCGGAAATCAATATCTGGGCTTCTGGCTGCTGGGGCTGATTCTGTTTGCGATTCAGGAGATCCCCTATATGCTGATGTCGCTTTTCCATCTGGAGACGAATCCGATCATGAATATGACCGAAACCTCTTCGATGTTGGACGTTTGCGAAAAGGTGCTCGGGTCGCTATGCATAGCTCTGATGGTGTTCGTGATTCATAAGGACGCGAAAATGTTCTCGGTGTCTAGTGGGCGGGAGAGGCTGTGTTTTGGCATGGCAGCTGTCGTACTGCTTGCAAATTTCGTTGGATGGGCGCTGTATTTTGGCGGATTGCAGAGCGTCTTCGTGATGATGCTTTTCATTGTGGTGATGCCGCCGCTGTACTATGTGGCCATCGGACTTTGGAGGCGGAATACGCCGCTGGCGGTTTGCGGTATTTTGTTCCTCGCTGTGCATTTCACGCATGTGCTGGGAAATTTGAAGGGATGATTTTCATTGAGTTGCTATCAAACTGGATGTATTTAGGAATGAGGGTGCAATGATCAAACCGATTGTCAAAGATATTTTCTTTCTCGGACAGAAATCAGAGGCTGCTACGAAACAGGACCTGCCGGTCGGGGTGGATCTTCAGGATACTTTGACTGCCAACCGCGACCGCTGTGTCGGGATGGCGGCAAATATGATCGGCGTTCGGAAGCGGATCATTATCGTGAATATGGGTTTCATGAACATGGTGATGTACAATCCGGTCATCGTTAAGAAGGATATACCGTACGAGACGGAGGAAGGATGCCTTTCGCTGGAGGGCGTGCGTAAGACAACTCGGTACCAGGACATAGTTGTGGAATATCTGGACGGGAGCTGGAAGAAACATCGTCAGGCTTACTCCGGATGGGTCGCGCAGATCATTCAGCATGAGGTGGACCATTTGGAAGGAAGGATTATTTGAGGGTGACAGAGAGAACCGTCCCCGGTGTCAATGAGGAGGAAAGATGAAGAGAAGTGTTTTGGCGGATGTTGAGCGGCTGATGCATGAAGCTTTAAAGGAAAACCTGCCGGATGTCGGGCTTAATGAACTGGAAGGCGGTGGCGCTGTCTTTTACATGAACGGGAAGAACGGCACGGAATTTGATTGGTATGTGAATGAGCATTTTCCGGCCTTCATGATCTTTTATAATGACAAGGAGAATCTTGGCGCGGTCAAGGCGCTTCTTTATACGGACGGCGGGCTGGCGATCTATGTGTACGGAGACAGGGGGCACGGCGAGCCCGTGCATGTCGAAAGGGCGCTGGATGTCACGGAGCAGGAGCTGTTTTCGCTGGCGGTGGTCCTAAGGGACAATGCGGATGCAAAGATGATCTGGGACGAAGATATCAGAAAGATCGACACTGAATGCGAACCGGACGCGCGTGCTGTTGACGATTTCGTGGGGAACGCGGACGCCTATAAAAGGGTGATTGAAAGAAAGCTCCTTATGGGCAAAACAGCGATCGTGTCCAAGAAAGTCAGATTGGAAGGCTGGAAGATTGGATACGGGCTGCGCGATGAACCGACTTCCGAGAGGGACAGCGGATGGTTTTTCAGCGTTGGCGACGAATCGGATGAGTATATCAATAATACAGGCAATCTCGAGTTGTGGGCAGTACAGTCTGCGGTAATGTATGACGAGGCGCTGAGGGAATTCATCGACGCGCCATATGGGACGGCGATCGTTCGTGTCAGTTCGGATAAGTTCGAGCCGGATGCACCGGGGAAAAGAATTTTTCTGGAGAAGAAATGAGGTTGACAGAAAGAACCGTCCCTTCTGTCAACTTTGAGGGTATAAAATGAGGAAATATGCATATCTAAAGGAACCGTTGAGGAACAGTGACGGGAACTGCATTTTCAAGATAATGCTTTATAAAACCGAAGAGGGGATCTATCTCTTTGAGTATAACGATCCGGGTGCGATTCAATGTTCGGATGATCTTTTCTACGATTCGTTGGAGGATCTGTTTGACGAGTGGAATGAGCGGATCGATGTGAGAGGGTGGATCGATCTTGGCGATCCTTTGCCGGATTGTCAGCATGACGCTTTTCTGCCCATTCGGGTGAAGGGCAGGGATATTGGCAAGTCGGAATGGGGAAAGTATGAAATTCTGACTGAGGGTGAGTGGAAGGAGTTTGTTCATGAAAATACTGGTACTGAAAAGCAGTGGAAATAAACAAGGCTCCTCGAATATGCTGGCGGATGCCTTTATCCAAGGGGCAAAGGAAAACGGGCACGAGATCACGGAGTTTGATGTGTTTCGGGCGGATATCCGCCCCTGCCGTGGCTGTAGCGCCTGTGGTATGAGTGGCCCCTGCGTTCAGAAGGACGATTACGAGAGAAAGCTCAAGGGGCTGATTAAAGAGGCGGATATGCTGTGTTTTGTTATGCCGGTGTATTACTACAACTGGCCCGCTCAGCTCAAAACAGTGATAGACCGCTTCTACAGCTTCACCACGGAGCTGACCGCTATGCATAAGAAGGTCGTGCTCCTGACCGTGGCATGGGATAATACGGATACCGTGTTCTCTGTAGTTGAAGCGTTTTACCATCGTATCTGCGAATACATGCAGTTCGAAGATTGCGGTATGGTGCTTGGTGGCGGCTGCGGCACGCCTTCCATGACGAAAAGCAGAGGATTTGTCGAGAAGGCGTATGCGCTGGGAAAGGCGATCTGAGTGCAATGGATTCGTAATGGTACCCGGTACCAAAACGGTACTATTATGGGAGATATGGCCATGTATGAGAATTACTTTTTTGACCTGTATGGCACGCTAGTCGACATTCGGACAGACGAAGGGAAGCTCTCGCTGTGGCGCGGCGTAGCGGAGTTTTACTCGCTATGCGGCGCAGCTTATACTGCCGCAGAGATTCAGGGACGCTATCTTGCGCTCTGTGCGGAAGAGACCGAGGCGCTCGCCAAGGCACATCCGGAGCTGGGCGCGGAGGGTGTAGAAATTGAGCTGCGGAATGTGTTCCGGCGCCTTTTTGAGGAGAAGGGCGTTTCCGTTTCTGCGACGCAGGTAGAGGATGTTGCCTTGGTTTTCCGTTTGCTGTCTTTTGTACGCAGGCCTCGTCTGATGAAAGGTGTGAAAAAGACGCTGACAGGGCTGCGGCAGCAAGGGGCGCACGTGTACCTGCTGTCGAATGCCCAAAGTTGCTTTACGATACCGGAACTCCGGCAACTGGGGCTTTTGGATGGAGTCTTTGACGGAATCTTTCTCTCGTCCGACTTCGGCTGTAAAAAGCCTTCGCCTCGTTTTTTCAATGCGGCGCTCGAGCGGGCGGAACTTTCGATTTCCGAGGTGCTGATGATCGGCAACGACCCGTACGCGGATATCCGTGGAGCTGATTCTGTTAGCATGGAAAGCCGCTATATCCACAGTTGGCAGTCTCCGCCGCGCGGATTTGTCCTGCCGGAGAGCTGCAGGGAGATCGTGGCGCTTGAGGACCTGTTGGGGAAAAACTGACAGCGTAATGGAAATGTAACGGTAAACGGTACCGTTACTGGGAATGAAACGGGGGCAGTGTCCCCCGGCTCACTCGTGCATTGATGGTTGGGCGTAACAAAGGCATCCGTGAAAAATGTTCCATCTGGTTTCATGGCGGTTGGGCGTAATGAAACTATTTTAAGAAAATGTTCCACATATACTGACTGGTTTTCAGGATAGTTGGGCGTGACAGCGACCTACTGAAAAAGTGTTCCAAAAACCAGGCTGTTGGTTGTATACATTTTTCAAAAACCAGCTTGCTGCGCCCAACTTTGCTTTTCATCACAAGAATTATTGGAACATTTTCTTATGATCGGCTGCCTGCGCCCAATTCATCAAAAATCCGTGGAAACATTTTTCCGCACACCTCATAATTGCGCCCAACCATATTAAAACCATGCGAATTTTGTCGCCTGACAATCGACCACTCATCTTTACTTTCCGAGATGGTGCCCTGACCCCATTGCGAATTGATAATCCAATGTAATAATATTGTCATGGGGTCAGGGCACCCAATTGAGGCCACAAAATGGTTTTCAGGAAGGAAGCGGAAAAATGCACTTTGTGGAAGCAAAGAGCTTGCTGACAGGCAGCGACGGATATTACGGAATGAATATTTACCGGGGCTGCACGCACGGCTGCATTTATTGTGACAGCAGGAGCAAGTGCTACCGGTTCACGCATCCGTTCGAAGATATAGAGGTGAAGCAGAATGCACCGGAGCTTTTGGAGAAAGCACTAAAGTCGAAAAGAAGAACGTGCATGATTGGAACAGGCGCGATGTCAGACCCGTATATGCACTGCGAAGAGGAACTCAGGCTGACAAGAAAGTGCCTTCAGGTCATTCTGAAATATGGCTTTGGAGCTGCAGTCCAGACAAAATCGGATCGTATCCTCCAGGACATCGATCTTTTGACAGAGATCAACAAGTCCGCCAAATGCGTCGTGCAGATGACGCTGACAACCTATGACGATGATCTGTGCCGGATACTGGAGCCGAATGTCTGCGGCACAAAACGGCGGGTTGAGGTATTGGAAGCCATGAAAGAGAGAGGCATCCCCACAGTTGTGTGGTTAACGCCCATCCTGCCGTTCATCAACGACACCGAAGAAAACATCACAGCGATCCTGAACGAATGCGCACGAGTTGGTGTCAAAGGCGTCATTGACTTTGGAATGGGGTTGACACTGCGGGAAGGTGACCGGGAATACTATTACGCGGCGCTCGATAAGCATTTTCCCGGGATGAAGGAGCGTTACATTCAGAGGTATGGGAATGCGTATGAACTCCCGAGCCCGAAGGCCAAAGAGCTAAAGAGCATATTCCGCAAAATCTGTGAGGACAAGGGGATGCTGTCAACACCGGAGAAATGCTTCCGATTCATTGGAGAGATGCCCCCAAAATATAAGCAGATGAGTATTTTTGACCTGTGAAGAGAGAAAAAGTGTGGAAGCTTGGAGCTTGCTGGAGCGGTGCCATTCGCATTCCGCTGCGCTCCATGCTCATGTCTCGCTATACGTCCGGTCTGTGGAGGAAAGTCAATGACACGCTGGGTTAAGATATTCGGGAATCGATATTTAGGCTTTTGGGTGCTGGGACTTCTTTTGTTTCTTATTCAGGAAATTCCGTATATGCTGATGCCGCTTTTCCATTTGAAAACAAACCCAATCATGAACATGACGGAGACATCAGCGACGCTGGATGTATGCGAGAAGATCCTCGGTTCACTATGTATCGCCCTTATGGTTTTTGTCGTCCATAAGGATGCGGCGCTGTTTTCGATAGCTGACAGCAGGGAAAAGCTATGTTTCACACTGGCTGTGATCATCCTGCTCACGAACTTTTTCGGATGGGCTCTGTATTTCACCGGGCACCAGAGCATTTTCGTCATGATGTTCTTTATTGTGGTGATGCCGCCTTTGTATTATGTGGCTATCGGGCTTTGGAGAAAGAACACGCCGCTGGTGATCACCGGAGCTGTGTTTCTCGCAGTACATTTTGTACATGTGCTTGGCAATTTGAGAAAATGAACCGGGGTCCCTTTGGCTCAATCCCACTTACACAAAAGGAGAAACAGACCATGGGTAAACGTCATAACCGCGGCAACACCCGTAAGGCAAAGAGTCCGTATCCTATTCCTGCCATCTGCCTTGCAGGTGCCCTCATAATGCTTGTGTTCGCCTTTTCCGGAGGGAAATCGGCAGAAGCTTCTGAACAAACAAAGGCTGTCAAAACAGAGACCGCCGCTGTTTTATCCGCAGCAGCCGCTAACAAAAATGAGGTTGAGACGAAGAGCCCGGAAGAAAAAGAATCACTCAACCTTGTAATGATCCCGGCGTATTCCGGCAGCGCTTATGCGGATATCAACGGAGACATTCCGTTCTTTACCGAAGATGAACTGAAGGCGGAGCCTTTCCAGGAATACTGGCCTTTGGATGAGCTTGGCAGGTCGACAGGCGCATTTGCCTGCATCGGGCCGGAGCTGCTGCCGGCAGAAAACAGAGCAGGCAACAGCAGCACGATCGAGCCCACCGGATGGCATTCGGTGAAATATGATGGAATCGACGGGGGTTACCTGTACAACCGCTGCCATTTGATCGGATATCAGCTGACGGGGCAGGCGGCGGACGCGAAGAATCTGATTACTGGTACGCGCTATATGAATTTGGAGGGGATGCTTCCGTTCGAGAACTCCGTGCGCACGTATGTGGAAGGCACGGGAAACCATGTCCTTTACAGGGTGCGCCCGTACTACAGCGGTGACAATCTTTTGGCAGATGGCGTCCTGATAGAGGCAAAATCCATAGAGGACCCGCTGGTCCAATTCTGTGCTTTCTGCTACAACGTACAGCCGGATATTGAAATTGACTACGCCACCGGCGAAAGTTTTGTAAAGGCCGTGGGATCGGGGGATGACGATGTTTTGGCCTTGATCGGGGATCCCGGAGCGGAGAACGACGCATCCGTGACAAGGTCAGCTGCGGAAGAAACTCCCGCAAATGAGCCCGAGGACGAGGCACCGGCAAGCGCGGTCGAGGAGGAGCCTGAGGTAGAGGAGCCCGAGGAGATCACGTATATCCTGAACACCAATACGAAGAAGTTCCACTATCCTTACTGCAAGTCAGTGAAGAGCATGAAAGATAAGAATAAGCGGGAAACGACGCAGAGCAGAGATGAGATTATAAGGCAAGGGTACGATCCGTGTAAGAATTGTAATCCGTGAGGGATGGATGGAGTCCTGACTGCATTGCAGAATTTGACACAAAAAGAGCTTTCCGAGAGAACCGGAATTGCACAGACTGAAATCAGCAAACTAGAAAACGGAACCAGAAATCCCAGCATCAAACTACTGCAGAGACTTGCCGACGGGATGGGAATGGTTCTAAATATTACCTTTACCCCAAAGGATGCAACCATCGGAAATAAACAATGAAGGTGTAGGTAAGTGGAGGACGGATAATAGCTCAGCGAAAAGTGAGCCAAAGGGTCTGTCCCTTTGACTCACTGCATCAACGAAGGATTTTAAACGCCGATGTAAACGAATAGATGAGAGGGTCGTTGTACCTAAAGAAGAGAATGCCGTCCGCAGGGCTGTGCAGGGTCTCGAGGACTTCTCCGGTGCAAGGATCGATGATCTCCGCCAGGAGCTGACCGGCTGAGACAGGGGAGTTGATATCCGCGAGGTTATGGAACAGGCCTGCCTGGGAGGTCCGGACATTCAAAAGGTCATCATATTCGAAGATCCGCCCCGGCTCGGCGGGGGAGGGCGTTCCCGTTAGGATTCCGTTACAGATCATGAACCGCTCGACCGCGTCGGCTGCCATTTCCGCTCCCGCAAGGCTAAGGCGCGTGGTCGTGCCGGAGTAGACGCTGTAAGCATCGGTCTCCCAGATCTGCCAGTTATAATTGAGAGTGGTCGTGTCGTATGGCCTCGGTTCACGGACCACAATATACGGCAGTCCGAAATCTCTTGCCTTTTCCGGACTTTCATATCCTGTCCGCATCATCTGCACATAGGGCTGAAATTCTCCCGGCATATAAAAGGAGGTGAACTGGACGCCTATGCGGTATTTATTGACAACTTCAAATACTGCAGCGGCAATCCGCTGTGTGGTCTCGCCCAGCGAGTAGCCGGGAAACATCCGGTTGATATCCGTGTTGTCGATACTCCAGAATCTTTTGCCGATGTTCATGGAGGCGGGATTGATCGAGGGGATCACCATCACCTGTATGCCTTCCACGAGACGTCTTTCCGCCTCCCATTTTTTCAGGCGCTGAAGGACTCTCGAGCACATGAAGATCTGCTGGTATTCGTTGCCGCGGGAATTGCCCACGATACAAAGCGCTTTTTCGCCCTGTCCGAAAGTAAAGGCGCGGATCCTGAAATCATCCCGGTAAATATGCGGAATCTGAAAAATAATGCTTTCTTTCATTTCTTTTCTGCCCCCCGTACCAGGATCCGTCCCATGAGGGAACCTTCATCTACCAGCGGATATTCGCGGATCGTAAAAAGAAGCCCGCTCTTATCGGCATTTACATATTCGAGGACTTCGCCTCCCAGCGGGTCGAATACATAGCCCACGGTTTCTCCTTTTTTGACAAAGGAGCCGTGGCTTTTTGTTTTCATGAACATCCCGGAGCATTGGGCGTTCAGATAAATGACCTCGTCCTGACTGTCCGAAACGATGGGCGTGACGACAGGAAGAACGTCCCCGTCCCACATCCCCAGATTCTTCATTGTGTTCAGAATGCCGTTTGTCAGCTGCTGTCCGTATTCCCCGGTCAGACGCATTCCGACGCCCATCTCCACGACCAGGCAGGGTGTTCCAATGGAATTGAGAGCATATGCAAACGTGGACTCCAGGACTGTACTTGCGCCGTGTACCCAGATAAAGTCCATATTGGCCTCCACGGCAAGAGGCAGCAGGAGGTCTTTGTGCCTTTCGTTGATGCGGATCTGCGGTATTTCCGTGAGGAAAATATTGCTCGCGTGGATGTCAAAAACCACATCGGCGCCGGCCACATCGGACACCAGTTTGCTCGCCACAAATTCTGTCATGACGCCGGTATCGGAACCCGGAAAAGTGCGGTTCATATCCAGATCAAATCCCGGAATTCCACGCTCTATGGATCCGATCCCCAGAGGGTTTGCGGCCGGGTAGATCTCCACGGTGCCGTGAAGCATTTCCGGTTGCCTGCTCAGAGTCTGCGCCAGAAGAAAACAGACATACTGTCCCTCCAGCTCATCCCCGTGAATGCCGGTCACAACGCAGATCCGTTTTCCTTCCCCGTTGCTGATCACGTTTTTCCGGATCCGAAATGTTTCTTCCACCGGAAGGCGGATGTTGATGATATCTTCTACCATAAAAGCCTCTTCCCGTCCTTTTCGCTCTCTGTGACGATCACAGAGATGTCTGTGTTTTGGCTCGCGTTTCCCTTAAAAATGCCGCGGTTAATCGTGCAGTCCTGCGCGTCTCTGCCGTGGGACAACTTGATATGCTGGTCCGATACGACAATGCAGTTGGTGGGATCGTAGGGCGTCCAGATCCCCTCGTGCAGAACTTCCACCCACGCGTGGCTTTTTCCCTCTCCCAAAAGCATGCCGGCGACATATCTGGCCGGGATCCCCTTGTCGCGCAGGACCGCGAGCATGACGTGCGCGTAGTCCTGGCAGACGCCGCGTCCCATGCCAAAACACTCCGCGGCGGTGGTCGATACCGTCGTTGCACCGGGTTCATACGTGAGCGCATCGTGCACGGCGTGCATAATGGCAGATGCCTCTTCGGGGGCGCCGGTGCGGATCCGCAAGCCTGCGGAAAATTCTTTCAGCGCGTCGTCCGCTCCAGTAAGAGGCGTTGCAAAGCTGAAGATTCGTTCTTTTTCAAAAGACAATGCCGGTGTGCCGGCGGACAGACCGGTGACGGCTTCTCCGCACAGATCGGTTTCAAACGCCGTGTGCTGACCGTGACAGCAGCCGCAGAGAAGGGCATTGCCCCACTGATCGCGGCCGCTGCTCAGGTCGTCTTTTGGAGATACATAATACTGCAGATGCAAGATCCTCTGCATCGAATCCGACACAGGGATGCAGCGCAGCGTAAAATGGTGTCCGCTGACCGGAGCATCCATTTTAATCTTGAGATGATAATGAAAAGAAAGCAGTTTCACGCTCAGCACTCCACAAACTGTTCCACAAGACGGATGATCTCCCAGTAGTCAAGCTCCGGCGCATTCGCCAGATCGATGATCTTCTGAAGATCGTCCTGTGAATAGATAAGATCGCTGCGGCCGATCCGGCCAGCCAGTCTTTTGACCTCTCGCCTTATGGCCCGCGGTTCTTTTTTCAGGCGGGCATAGAGATCCAGCCGTTCGATTCTTTTCCCGATCTTGATGATGTTGCGTGTGTTCTCGTCGTCGATCTGGTCATCCACACAGCCCCAGAAAGCAAGGATCGCATCTGTGATCTTCTGGAAATGCAGAAGAGGCGCCTCGCTGCGCTTGGCGGCGCTCATTTCGTAGATGGCGATCTGGATGAAGGAGAGCGTCTCGCTTCCGATCTCTTCCCGCAGCTCGATCGCGTTGTCATACGCTCGGTACAGGTTGGAAATGATGGAATTGGGGTCCTCCAGGCTGAAGGCATACCTGTCGATGAAATCATCCTTGTCCCTATAGATATCCGGAATCTCCAGCGACTCGCAGAAAGCTTTGTGGTCATCCCCGTACTGCTCAATGAGATAATCGAACGAGCGGGAGAACAGTTTAAGCGTAGTATACACCCTTTCGGAATAGCGGCCAAGCCAGTACAGGCGGTCTGTGTTCATTACTGACTTAATACCCATGTGTCTTTAAAACCTCCTCCCTGCGAAGAATTGACGATGAAAGAATCAGGGTTTCTGGAGAAGCGCGTAAGGCCGCTTTTCCATACAACAGGTTCCTCACTGCTAAGAACAAAGGCGCGCAGGTCCGCTTTGCGTTCCACCTGTCCGTCTTTGTCCAGGATCGGGATATCGCAGAAATCGATGACTTCCTGTGCGATAAAGCGCCGGGGCTCATTGACGATCATGGAGATGAATCGTTCCTTTTCTTCAGCGGTGAGCTTATTTCCGAAGACGACGCCATAGCCGCCTGCCTCCGCCACATCCTTGATGACCAGCGAGTCGAAATTCGCGAGCACATATTCTCTGTCCTCCTTGTAGAAGGGAAGATAGGTGGGAGCGTTGTGCAGGATGGCTTCCTCGCCAAGATAGTACTCGATCATCTTCGGGACAAAATAGTAAATGCCCTTGTCATCGGCAATACCGTTGCCCGGCGTATTCAAAAGTGCGACGTTTCCTTTTCTGTAAACGTCGAAGATATGAGGAATGCCGATCAGCGATTCCGGATTGAAAGTCAGGGGATCCATGTACTCGTCGGAAATGCGTCTGTAAACAGCGCCGACACGTTCCTTCCTGCCGGCATAACCCGTAAAGTAGAGGTAATCGCCTTCCACTTCGAGGTCATTGCAGGTGACCAGCGGTACAGACATCTGCTCCGCCAGGTAGGAGTGTTCAAAATAGGCCGCATTGTAGCGCCCCGGCGTGAGCACTACGTTGATGCCGCCGGTATTTACATAATCCATGACAGCATTGAGCAGCTGCGGATAATTGCGGTTGTCCTCGATCGGTGTCTCGTGGAACGTCCTGGGACTGCACAACCGCTCCAGGCCTCTTACGATGGTCGGATAAGAAGCGCCGGAAGGGACGCGGAGGTTGTCTTCCAGGATGTACCACACGCCGTCCTTTCCAAGGACAAGGTCAATGCCGGATACATGTGAATACACTTCCTTGGGAGGAATGATGCCTTCGCATGGCGCCAGATATCCGCTGGCTGCATAGACAAAGTCAGCGGGTACGACCCCGTCCGCAATGATCTTTTTCTCATTGTAGATATCTTTCAGGAACAGGTTCAGCGCCTTTACGCGCTGCTTGAGTCCGCGCTCCAAATAGGCGAATTCTTCTTTTCCTATGATCCTGGGAATCGGGTCATAAGGGAACAGCTGCTCCTTGAATTCACCGTTTTTGTAGATACCGAACTTGACGCCGTAACGAGCCAGCAGACCGTTTATATCGGCGGTACTCGCCAGCAGTTTATCAAGGTTCACCATAGCAGCATTCCTCCTTTTGTAATAGACCCGCAGACGGTATGGATCAGATCTGCAGACGGCAGTGTTTTGACCTGCAGACGGCAGACTGAAAAGAAATAAAAAAAGGCGCATTTCACCTGCGTGAAAGCGCCTTTGCTTCTTAAAAAAGCATAGTATATGCAGACGGTGTTGTCAATTCGGAATCGGCTCGCGGGGCATGTGATTGATGATCCGCTTTTCTCCGGCGAGGTTTTTTAACATAATGTATAATACAAGGTATACGTACAAGGCGCAAAATGAAAAGTGAAGTTGTTGCTGAATCGTCACGAGCGTCAAACCCAATTAACCACGTTGGATCAGTCATCAAAGGGGGTAAAAGTGAAAAAGAGAGTAATTGCGATCATTGTAAGTCTTGTCATTGCAGCAAGCAGTATCGGGGCTGCTCCGGCTTGGGCAGCGGAGACAACGGAAGCAGTGCCAGACGAGACAACGATGAACGGAGAGAAGCTCGGCACCGCGGCGAAAGTGTCCGGGCTGGACGCCGACGTACACTCCCAGAGCGAGATCCGTCTGTTCGTAAGGAACCATCTGGCGCCGATCATCAGGAACACTTATGATGAGGAGCCCTCCACTGAGGCGCCGTACAATCCGGGAAAACTGTCGGACCGTTCGACAGAGGCCGGTTTCAACGCGCTCAATCAGGCACGCTATATCGCCGGCATCCCGGCGGACGTGGAGTATGACGCCGACTATACCGCAAGGGCGCAGGCGGGCGCGCTGCTAAATGCCGTCAACAATAAACTCGACCACTATCCCGACCAGCCGGCGGACATGAGTGACGAACTGTATGATCTGGGGTATAGCGGCACATCTTCTTCCAATCTCGCAAGGGGCCCTGTCTCCCTGGCGAGCTCTATCATCTTATGGATGAGCGATTCCGACTCCTACAATATCAGTGCCGTCGGCCATCGCCGCTGGATCCTGGAGCCATCCATGAAAAAGGCCGGTTTCGGCGCGGTAGAAGGGTTTTCGGCGGTCTACGTGAGGGATGAAAGCCGTGGACAAACATCGTACGACCGCATTGCGTGGCCTGCACAGAACATGCCGCTGGAGTTCTGGCACGATAACGATGCGTGGCATGTGACTTTTGGCAGTTATGATCCCATCAATGACATCGTGGTCACATTGACGAGAAAGGGCGACGGCAGGAAATGGACATTTTCTGAGGACAGTGCGGACGGCTATTTCCATTTTCAGGCCGCCGGTTACTTCGGAGGTTACGTGATCTTCCGCCCTGACAGTATCTCGTACAGCAGCGGCGACGCATTCGATGTCACGATCAGCGGCGCGGACGGGACGACGATCGCGTATACGGTCAATTTTTTCTCCATCTGCGAAGGAAATCATTCCTATACCAGCGAGACGATTTCGGATCCAACCTGCACAGCGCAGGGCGAAACGGTCAAGACCTGTGAGAACTGCGGCAAGGTCACCTACGAATACGCGCCGGCTTTGGGCCACAACTTTATTGAGGTCGGCCGGTATGACGGCCTGATCATCCTGGAATGCGACAGATGCGGCCAGCAGAAAACGGCTTCTGCACCGGCTTCTTTCGCCCCCTATTGGAGGAAAGAGGGAGCGGAAGGCAGCTATTGGTCCTATGTACCCTCCGGACTGGAGGCGGGAGACGGCCTTGAATATATGATCTATATCGATTCGTATACAGCGCAGGCATCCGAGCATCTCAGTGACATGACTGTGGAAACGAGCGATCCCGAAAACTGCGTTCTCGAGGATCACGCCACGACTACCGGTACGATCCGCTTTCTCAAAGTGGGCACTTATACGATCACGATCTATCCGGCCTACAACCCGGACGTCAAGGTGACCAAAAGTGTCAAAATAGTGAAACCTCTTGAGGCGGTCACTGTTTTGGCAGATCCGGCGTCGCCGAAACCATATGGCACTTCGGTCAGGCTCGAGGCCAGGCCCGATGGAGGCAGAGGGACTCTGAAGTACACATTCGTCGCGGTCGATCCGAACGGGACAGAGAGCAAGCTCACCAGTGATGCTTCCGGCGCTTCGTACACCTGGAAGCCGGCCGGGACGGGCAAATACAAGCTCCGCGCGGACGTCAAGGACACCGGAGATAATAACCGTGTGGTGAGCAGCAACATCCTGACCTACACCGTGCAGCAGCAGCCGGTCAAGGTGAAGGACGGCAAGACGATCGCCGCGGCCGGAGCGCTCACGTACGGACAGCCTCTGTCCGCGCTGCAGGTCACGAACGCCGTGTTTGTCGGCAATCTTGACGGCACTGTGCAGGCGGGCACTTTCGCGTTCGAGAATCCCGACGAGATCCTCGCGGCCGGTACCCATACGGTCAACTGGACATTCACGCCCGGCAACACCAATTACGCGAAGAAGTCGGGCAGCCTTTCTGTGGAGGTGGAGAAGGCGCAGCAACCTTCCGAGATGCCCCCGGCAGCACTGAGCGTGTCGAATTCGACAGACAAGCTGTCGAATGATATCCTGCGGACGGCCGGTATCATGAACTGGTCTTTTGCTGAAGAGAGTATCGGCGTAGCGCTCACCGCGGGAGAAACAGTCACATTCACAGTCAACTATACAGGCAGTGACAGAGGGAATTACGTGACGGAGACCGCCGAAGTCAAAGTGACCAGAAGCACCGGTGACAGCATTGCCGATGCATCGATCAGTGGGGTCGTAAACCGGAATTATACAGGGAAAGCCGTAACACTCGCTATCGAGGTCAAGTACGGGGACAAGACCCTGACTGAAGGAATCGATTATACGGTTTCCTATCAGAATAACATTGATCCCGGGACAGCTTCAGTGACGATCAGGGGCATCGGCAGCTATGAAGGGGAAGTGGTCAGGGAGTTCTATGTTTTGCCCGGAAAGACCAAAAGAGGGGACATGTTCAACCTCGCAAGCTCCGTAAAGGTCACATGGGAACCAGTAGCGGGAGCCAAGTATTACAAAGTGTACAGAGAAGGCGTGACGGACCAAAGCGAAAGCCTGGACGAACCTGTCATTGTCACGAAAAGACTCATCGGGTGGGATAAGCAGCCGGGGCTCACGAACGGCCACGCGTACAGATATAAGATCGTGGCGTCGCTGACAGATGCAGACGACTCGAGCGGCGACAGCAAGCTTTCTTACTCCAAGCTGATGTACCGTCTCAAGACCGTGGCCATCCGGTCCGCGAAGAACTCGGCGCCCGGCAAGGTGACAGTCAAATATGATAAGACTACCAGTGGCGACGGCTACGTGTTGCGATACTGCGAGCGCGAGGATATGGTCGGCGCGAGGACAAAGGCCGTGCCAGGGGCTTCGAACACGTCTTATGTTATCAGCGGACTGAAGAAGGGCAAGACCTACTACATCTCGATCCGTGTCCGGAAGATAGTTGACGGGATCAATTACTACACGACTTACGGCGTGCCGAGAAAGGTGACGATCTCTCAATGAGCGACCTGTAAGGGCGCGAAGGCGGAGAACGTTCCGGGGGCGAAGATCATGACGAAACTCCCGGCAAAGTGCCTGTCATCGTGAACGTCTTTGTGAACGCTTGTCCACAGTGACAGGTACCGGCTTAAAGATGTATTCCTCTGCCGCACACTCCATCCTGTATAAATCCGCCGCTTTTTGCTAAAATGGATTCATACCTAACTTGGGATATTACACGATTGGCGGGAAGATAGGCCGGGCGTGGAATGGAGGGAAACCATATGAGCAGTGAGAATAAAGGTCCCAATTTCATCATCAAAAAATGTGATACGAGCTCCCCGTATGTCTTCATCAGTTACAGTTCCGTGGACCAAAAGACAGTCCATGAAGATGTTGCGGAATTTCAGAGGAGAGGGTATAACGTCTGGGTTGACTGTGCCAATCTCGACCTGACGAAAAATTCATGGAGGGATGACGTCTATCCGGCGGTAGCAAGCGAGAACTGCAAAAAGGTGCTGTTCTATCTCAGCGAGGACTCGCTTCTTAGCGTGAACTGCGCGAAAGAGCTCGAAGAGCTGAAGAAGACCTTTGACCTGATCCCGGAGAGCAAGAAAGTAAAGAAAGAATACCCGATGTTCACGGTAGAAGCCGTGAAGATGAAAAACTTCGAAGAGCTGGAAGAGAGGTGCAGGAAGAAACTGGAGGGCCTGGAAAAGGAAGAACAGGAAAAGGAAGAAGCCGCTATTCAGTTTATCAAAGGTACTTTCTTTTCTAAAGGAAATGAGCGTGTCCGGGCCAGTAAGTTCAAGGAAAACGGGGATATCGACAAGTATTATGAAAAGATCCTGCGATATTTTCCGGATGAAACGGTCCTGGACTGCTACAGGCTGAGATTCTTGATCCCTTTTAGCTATACAGGTTCTTACGAAGAGATGTATGACGCCTTTGCCGGCAATCAGGCGAACTGGAAACGCAGGAGGGACGCCAGGCTCCCTTCGGCCAGAAAAGGCAGCTACGTGCACTATGACGTGTTCGAGTATCTGATGAAAGACTGCTTTTCCGAAGAAGACGGGATGAGATCCTGGGGCAGCGTGTGGGACTGGATGAAAGAACCGGGCAAATCGTCCAGGAAAAAATCCAACGCCCTGCATCTTGCCTATTTCCCGAATGCAGGCCGTGACGCGAGTGGACGGCTCCTGGATGTGGAAAACGCGGGATTATACCTGTTTCGAAGCCACGTGGGGATTCTCTGGTATGAGATCCAGCTGAAAGGTGCCATCCAGCAGGTGGAATACGATCAGGACAAAATCGATGCGATCAAGAAAGACATCACCAAAAAACTGTCCGATGACCTGCCTGAAACCAGTGAATCGTATGACTACATGCTCAGGATGATGAATGTCTGTAAGGATATAAACAATCCAAACAGAAACAGGGGCTGTATCTGGAAGCTGGGTGAAAAGATGGAGTGGGTCCCTCATGGTGAAGAGAGGCAGAGATTTGAGGAGAGAATAAAGGAGCCGGACTATGGAGAGCGCCCGGGGTTCATCCTCCGGGACTGTACCGCGGACAAGAAGAGCGTGTTTCTCAATTACTATACATTTGAGAATTTCAGGCTTTCCAGATGGATCAAAGAACTGCTGGAGGGAAATCTTCCGGATGGATGCAGGATCCGCTATTATCCGGAGAGGCCGGTACAGTCAACTCCCGCAGAATATGAAAAAACGGGACAAAATTATACTACCGTAGCAGAAAAGCCGCTCCTGTTCCAGTACATTGTAAGAAATCAGGCAGGTGCCGGCGAATTAAGGGAGACCGCCTGGTACATGGCACACGGATATGACCGGACCCACCTGTGCCCGGAAGGAGAGGATTTAGG
>CACXMK010000041.1 GCA_902768735.1 uncultured Lachnospiraceae bacterium
GGGAGTTCCGGCTTGGAGCCGAATATCAGTTTCGTATCTTCCTGCATTCCTTACTGCCCCCTCTTCGCTTCTTTCTTTTTTCCGTGCCGTTTCGAGGTCTTGCGGTCGTTCTCCGCGCCCTCGATCTTTCCTTCCGGAATAACGGTCAGCGGCATAACGCCGAATTCTCTCTCGATATCCTCGGCATACTTGAAGGTGTCGTCCATAAGGAACTGGATCGTGAACAGTCCGAGCATGATCATCATGCCGATGAGCGCGCCGATCATGACATTGCGGCTAAGGCTCGGAGAGCTTGGATTCACGGGAATGATCGCGTACTCCGCGATATGCGGCTGAGGCGTATCCATGAGCTTTGGAAGCTCCGAAACGCCTTTTTCCGCGAGCGCGTTCGCGATCGTCATCGCTTCGACCGGGTCCGTCCCCGTCGCCTTGATCGCGATGATCCTGGTGCCGGAGATGACCTGAAGCTGCAGCATCGACAGCGTCTCGTTGTAATTGTAGGGAAGCCCCTGCTCCTCGATCACGCTCTCGATGATCGGCCTCGTCTTTAAGAGTTCCACGTAGTCCGAGGAAAGCGACTGGCCGATATTGAGGTCGGTAAGGTCGACGACGGACTGCGAAGAAGACGATACCATGTACATCTTCGATGTCGCCGTATATTTCGGTGTGATCAGATAAAACGTGGCCAGACCCGCGATCACCGCGCCGGTCAGAAAGCCAAGTATGATCCAGATTATATGTCCGTAAAAATAACCCAGGAGCTCAAGCAGATCGATCTCGATCTCCTCGCCGCGCCTGTCTTTCATCTCTATTTCCGTCAGCTGATTCATAAACCTGACAGCTCCTCTTCTCTCGTCTTTCCCTGTAAGCTTTTATCTATGCTGTTCTTTATGCTGGTCTTTCTGCTGGTCTTTATGCTAGTCTTTATGCCGGTCTTTCTGCTATTCTTCTACTCTGCTTTCAGTTCCGCAAACTCGCCAAGGACCGACAGAATCGATGCGGTCTCGGGATAAAACTCCGCATGCACCTCTCCGTCGTAGAAGGCCTTGCCCTTCACAGACTCTCCTTCGAGCGTCTTAAATCCAAGTCCCTCGAATTCTCTGAACTCCGCCGCGAGCTGCGAGATCTCCTTAGCCGGAAGATCCGAGTCCACGACTTCTTTCAGTTCTCTGTAAAGGCCGTTGATATAATCGGGGTCTTCCTTCAAACGCCCTGTGACCAGCGAATACAGGCTCTGCAGGTAGGTGCGCTGCCGCCGCATTCTCGAAATGTTGGTCCCGTCGCTGACGCCCATTCTCGCCCGCAGATATCTCTCGACCTGATCGTCTTTTAATGTGACCACCGCGCCGGGGGTCATGGAGGGGTCGATCCCAGTCAGATCGTCCTCGACCGTTACCTGTACGCCGCCCACCGCGTGGTTGATCTTGTCCACATCCTTCATGTTGATACTGTAGTATCCCTTGATGGGGATCCTGCCGAGCAGCCGCGATACGGTCGTGACCGTATTCCGGTTCCGCTGCTCTTCGTTCTGGCCGTACCAGTGCGCGATGCAGAGCTGTTCTTTCGAAGTACCGGTCTCCTCTCCCTTCTCGTCGAGGATCGGCACATCCGTCATCGTATCCCTGTCCAGCTGGAGGAATCCGAAGCGCTTTTGCGTCCTGTTCACCGCGAGGATCATCAGAAAATCCGCCATGTTCCCGTTGAAGCCCTGTCTCGCATCAGGGTTATTCCCGGTCGCATCGGTCCCGATCACGAGGTAATAATCGACCGCGTCCGAATACGTATAGCGCTGGCCATCGAACTTGAGCGTGACCGTTTCCCCGGCCTCGTTCCAGCCCCATCCGCCTGTATCTCCCAGGCCTTCCCGCTTCTTCATGCGCTCTTCCGCGAACCGCAGCCCAAGGCCGAACAACGCGATCGCCGCGGCACATGCCAGCAGCCCGAGCACCCATCTATATCTTCTTCTGATCCGTCTTCGAAAAGGAATTCGCACTTTTTTCCCACAAACTACAGCTGTTCCAAGATATCGTAAACAATTGTACCATACACGTTTTCTTTCCAATAATCAATGGCAGATTTCAAAAAAAAAAGCATTGGTCCAAAAACATACCCGTTTAGACATGTTATCAGGTGATTTCCAAGTCTTTACGGGTATGTTTTATCTGTATTACATTTGCGTAACAGCCGCCCTGTGTTTCAGGGCTTTCCAGGCTTTTTCAATACTTTTATTTTCTTCTCGTGATCTCGCGCTTTTTCTTCGCGATCTTCCTGAAGGTCCTCGAATCCCTGAGCGCGAGCTTCGCCTTCTCGATCACATGGTCCATCTGGGTGATCCTGAGGTACTTGTCGACCGCGGCGCCAAATCCCTTCTCCTCGAGAAGCGCCTGGAACTCTGCTCTCCTCGGGTGGACCCTTGCGGAGTTCATCGTCATTCCTCCCGACTTCGGGATCATGAAGCGGAGCTCCGAGGAGTAGATCTCGAGATCCGGCTCCAGTTCGCCGAGGATCTTCTGCGCTTTTTGGGACTGTACGATAACGTTCGTGTATCCCATGTCGTCGTGGTTGCCGATCTTTTCTCCCGCGTTCCATCCGTCGAAGATCGTGAAATCGCTGACGCGCTTCACTGTTTTGAACTGACAGTCGTAGCAGCTCGGACGGAGTGCGATGTGGGAGAAGAAGGTCTTGAGGAACGGATCGATCCTGTTCGTTCCGTAGTAGTCGCCGTTATCGAACTGCAGATGCATCGTCGAGTTGTTGTACCCGTATTTCTTGGACCTGAAATGCGCTTCCCTGAGCACGGAGTGATGCTTCTTCTGCATGTAATCCCTGTACTTCTTCCAGAGCTTCGCGGAGCAGACGCCGTGGCACACAAGATCGACGAGGATCAGATTGTCATAGGGCTTTCCGAGATAGCGCACAAGGCCGTGCACCTGGCAGGGCGTCCCGGAGAAGCATACGATCCTTCCATCCGCGAGGTCTTCCTTCACCTGCCGGAAAATGCCATCCACACGGCTCTGCACATATTTGGAACCGAGGAAGCGGATGCAGTCCGAAGTCTTCACCGAGCGGCTGTGGGAGACGACGAACGCCTCGTCCATCGATACGCCGTAGACGACGCCTCCCTGCCTGCAGACATATTTGCAGAGCGGGTAGAAGAATCCGCCGGAAGTGCTTCTCCTCAGGATCTTCGGGTCCTTGCTGCGCACCATCGCGCCCTTCGGTTCTTCCTCTGCCGTAGGCGTCTCCTTTGCGTGAAGGACCGGACAAACTTTTTCGCAGAGCCCGCAGTTTATGCACTTTTCTGTATCTACCCTGGGATACAGGAACCCTTCCGTGTCCGCCTGCATGGTGATGCAGGAGACCGGGCAGGCAGCGGCGCACGCAGTGCATCCGCAGCATTTGGATAAGTCAGTGATCTGGATCATAGTATCAATTCCTTTTGTTCCTCCGCCCGCAGCGCCTTACAGATCAGGGTCTTATTTATGAAAGACTTTTTTCATAAAGGTGTTGCATGCGGCAAGTACGATCTTTCTGTTCAAAAGAAAAGCGAATATAACGGAAAACAGCATGTTCCCGAGGTCAAAATACAGATTCCGGCAGAAGCATACAAACGACATCACCGCAAGGATCAGCGTCAGCGACGCGATCCGCGGGTAGTTGAACCTGATCTTCTGGAACTTCTGCACGTCGTACATCCTATAGACCGAGAGCCACAGGTAGCTGATCAGCGTCGACAGCGATGCGGCATAGATCCCGATCCGTTTCACGAACAGGATGTTGATGAGGAAGTTCGTTCCGGCCGCCAATGTCGTCGTGATACCGATCTCCTTCGTCTTCATGTGCGCGATATAGATCCCGCCCAGGTAGGAGGAGATCGTCGCGAACAGCACCGCGATGTACAGGATCGGCATGTGGTTATAGGACTCGCTGTAATCGCCGCGGATCAGTATTTTGAACGCGATCGGCGTAAAAGCGATGAGGAGCGCCATCATTCCGGCGAATATATTGTAGATGTTGTCAAACATCCTCCCGTAGTACTCTCCCGAGTCCTTGTCCCCGACACTGATGGAGGCGTTCTCCTGCCACGCGAGGGAGAACGTGCTCTGTACGATATTGAACATGTTCGGCAGCTTGTTTGCCGCCGCATAGATCGCGGTCGCTTCCACTCCCATGAACGCCGCCAGGATCATGCGGTCCGAAAGGCGCATCACCCAGGACGAGAGGGAGTTGGGGATCATCGGCCACGAGTAGTCGATCAGGATCTTAACGCCTTCCATGGAGAAGGCAGAAGGCCGGACGTGCTGCAGGAGCTTTCCGCGCCAAGTCACAAACACAAATGAGATCAGCTGTGACATGATCAGGACGAACACCGCACTGTGCAGTCCGCCGCCGCGCACATACAAAAGCAGGAACATTCCCGCCATCTCCAGGACGGAGTTGATCAGCGCGCTGACCGAGTAGACCATGTTCATCGACAGCCCTCTGGCGATCTGCCTCGCTGTGATCAAAAGCGTGTCGATGAAAAAATACAGAATGATGAGGATCCTGAGAGTCCTGTCAAATCCTCCCCAAAATCCCAGAATAAAATACAGGATCATCAGTGCCCCGATGCATACGGGCACCGTGAAGAAAGCTATATTGGTGATGATCCGGTCCTGTTCCTGCCGGTTTCCCCTCGCCGTCACCAGATACCGGAACGCCGCCGCCTGCATCTGAAGCGTAGCGACGGGAAGCACGAGCAACACGCAAACGGTGATCAGGTCATATGTGCCGTATTCCGCTTTTGTGAGACATCCCGTGATGATCGGCAGCGTGATGATCGACGTGATCTTGGGAACGATCGTTCCGATCGAAAGGATCGCGCTGTTCTTAACAAATTCTTTTTCTCTGCTCATGGTTCATTGCTTCACGCAAACTGCGACAGCCACAGGTCGATGTTCTCCTGCTTGAGTCTGATGTCAGTGGGAAGGGACGTCTCGATCATATCGCCGAGCTTTTCGATCTCCTTTCTCTCGAGAACGTGCAGGTCATAGGCTTTCTGCATATCCCTGACCCTGTTGTCGATCGCGAGGATGATCGTTCTCTTCTTGTGCTGCATCGCGAACATGCCGGCATGAAGACGGGTGCCCACATATTCGATATCAGGCCTTTTTAACACCTCTGAATACGCGTCAACGCTGGGGGGAACGATGTTGATGCCGTCGGTATTCTCAAACGTCCGGAAGTACTCGAGATCAAAGACGCCCTGGACCCAGAAATAGACGTCCTTATAGTGGCGCTTTAATGCGTCGATCAGCATCTGGTCGTACTGCTTGTCCCTGCCGTAATCCGTCAGCGTAAAGATGACATTCTCCGCCTTCTCATGGGGGATCTCGCTACAGAACTCCGGGGTGAACCGCCACATGGTGGGGCAGCCCGTATCGATCGCCTTGTATCCAAGTCCCGTGAGGAATTCTTTCGCCGCGTCATCCCTCGTGCTGTGGAGCGCGTCCTTCTTCAGGATCTTCCCGTACAGCATCTTCGTGTAGAGATTCGTCTTGTTGTCGGACTGTCCGACGCCGACTCCCATGAGGATGCTGTCCTTATAGGGCTTGCAGTTCCACAGGTTCACATTGAACACCGGTCTGGGCTTTAAGAGGTTCTTCCACATCAGGTTGGAACCGCAGATCAGCTTCAGGTCCGCATTGTCATAGACCCGCATCCGCGGATTCAGCGTCGTATTCTGGTAGAATGTGACGACCGGCGCGTGCGTCGCGCTGTGGATCACGTAATTGCCTTCCAGAAGTCCCGCCCTGTTCAGTTCGTTTTCCGCCGAGCGCATGATGATCTCGTCTCCCTTGTTGAGGGACCGGATCCCCGGGTCAAATAGAATTACTGTCTTCATAAGCTCTTCCTTTTGCCAGCTTTTTCGCTGCAGTTTTTTGCCTCCAGCAGGATCGCTGTCAGCTGTTTCAATGCCGGTCTTTTTCACCTCTGTAAGGCGTGATCAGCGCTATGAGCGCCGTCGTGAAACCGGTCGTCGTATATGCGGTATAGATGCCTGTCGCCGTGCTTGAGATCAGAAGATAGATCACATAGACGATCGCGACGACCAGCGCGTACTTGTCCGTTCCTGAAAGCCGGATCAGCGTCATGCTGAACACGACCACCAAAACCACCATGATGAGAAGTCCGAATACGCCGAACTCAGCTCCCACAGCGGGCCAGTAACAATCCGTCAGTTCCGATCCCCCTTCCGCCAGGGCCCAGAAGGTATTCATTCCGTAGCGGTAATACAGGGGTGAATAATATCTCGCGGCCTGCTCCGTGCCAAACGTCGCATAGCCGGCGCCGAGCGGGAAGAACTCCTGCATCGCCGTGACCCCTCCCCGGAGGAGCAGGCCCCTGGCAGTGACCGTTCCGCCGCCGAGATAGTACTCGAGCTGGTCCCACCCGATGAGCAGAAGGCCCGCTGCCGCCGCGGCAAAATACTGCGGCCTTAAGAACCTCCTGATCTTGACTTCCGCGGGGATCGTCCTGTCCCCGAACACCTCGTTGTTGGCGAGGTACATGATGACCGTCCAGACCGCGATCATCGCGAATCCCCTTGTCCTTCCGGTGCTGATCCACAGCCCGAAGGTGATCAGGAGAAACGGATACTTAAACCTCTTGTCGGCGCTCGCCCTAAGGTCCAGCGTCAGGATGAGAAGATAGATGATGCAGTACTGGTTCAGCATGCCCGGCGTGGAGAAAATGAACTGGAACGCCTTGATCCCGAACCGGACGCCGTGGGTCATCCCGATGTTCACGACCTGGCTGAGCGCCGCCAGCGCAAGCCCCGCTGTGACAATGAGCCTCACCTCCGCGGCCAGCTGCCGGATCAGACCCGTTCTTCCCACATCCACTTCTTCAAAATACAGGGAGACCCCGATCATCGTCACGAACAGTTTTGCGAAGTTCGCGATGTCGAGGATGATCGCCGCCTTCGTGCGGCTGACCCCCGAAAACGCGTTTCCCAAAAGCCCCAGGTAAACGAGCGCGATCATCAGGACCGCCATCAGGACATAGCTTTTATGCAGTTTTTTCCCGTGTGTGGCGATCCAGGCCGCAAAGAAAAGCATCAGGCACTCGTCGGTGTATTTAAACAGCGACGTGATCTTGAGCAGCGGGTTCTGAAAGAGGATGATATTGATCACCACGAACCACACGATCCCGGGCTTCGTAAACTCCGAAGTTCTTTCCATAATACTCTTTTTCAGAAGTGTAATGATCAGAGCACTTAAATATAGAATACTTAAATATAGAATACTTAAATTTAGAATACTTAAATGCGGACTATGCGTTTACAGCGACAGCGCCTTTCTGATAAAGCGGTCCGACCTGCCGCGCAGCGCCTCCAGCTTTTCATCGACGGCGTCATAGTCGATCTCTTCCAGGATCTCTGACCGGAGGTCCCCGCGGAACCGCCTGTCGATGCCGATGTTCTTAAAGAGCGTGTCCAGCCTGGAATTTCTTGAGTTCTTTCCGTCTCCGTAGCGGTTGAACGAGATGAACTGCTTGTGGAAGAGGATCGAAAAGACGCTTCCGTGGAAGGAATCCGTACAGACGAAGCTCGCGTGACGGATGAGATTGATAAACTCCTCCGGTCCCACGTCGTAGGGCGCTTCGTCCCCGAACTTCTCGTCCGCCGCGATATACTCATCGAGGTGCCTGAGCACGACGATCTTGAGCCCGAGTGCCTTGGACAGCTCTTCGGCCGCCTTTCTCTGCGGAGGATTGTCGCCGAGGAAATAGCAGAAAATGTAGTCGCCGTGGGCGACCTCCCTGTCCGGAATGTTCTCGTCCCACTGCTGTCTTGTGAGGACCATCGTGGGATCAAGGATCACCGGGACGTCCCTCCCCGTGAGTTCCCTGACGATCTTTCGTCCCGCTTCCTCGCGGAGGCTGATATAGCGGATCCTCTGCAGGTACTCCCTGGTCTCCTTTTTCTGGTGGGCAGGGATCGCGGAGACGCCGAAACTCGCGGCGTACGCGATCTTGTTGCACTCGTCGGGCGCAAACATCAGGTTATAAAAATTCGTCCCGTTGCCGGAAGGGAGCCACAGCTGGTCACTTCCGACAAGGACGTCCGTAAACTTCTTCGCGTATTCCTGCAGCGCGCCATAGTCGCCGATCGGGGTAGAAATAGGGAAAAATCTCTCTTTTTTGAACTGGTCGAACTTCTTTCCGCGGACCGCGTCGTTTGCGGCATAGTCAGGGTGAAGCCTTTTCCCCGCCTTTTTCCTGAATGTGCGGAGCTTGGAATAGAGAAAATCCCTGTTGGCCAAACGGCCGACCGCCCCCGCGTAGAACTGAATCGTCCTGGGGTGGCTGTAATCGATGATCTCGTAGTCCACGCCGAGGTCCTTCAGCTTTACAAGCGTCGCGAAAGACTGCAGCATGCTGCCGTAGTTGTGGTTCTTATGCACGATGCACAGGCCCACAGAGTGTTTCTTACCGGTGTTGCTCATGTATTACCTCTATGCTAACTTCCGCTAACTTCCCCGCGGCTAACTTCCCTGCGGCTCACTGCTCTCCGATCCGGTGATACAGGCTGCCCAGTTTCTCATAGAAGAGGTCCACGGAGAACTTCTGCTCCGCGATCTCTCTCGAGCGGCGGGACATCTTTTCGAAAGTCTCTTCCTGCGAGACCCTGAGGATCCCCTCAGCAAGCCCCTCCACTTCGCCGGGCTTTATCAGGACGCCGTTTTCCCCATCGATCACGACAGAAGAAATGTCTCCCACGTTCGTCGATACAATCGGCATTCCGTAGGACGCGGCTTCCAGGATGGAGACCGGAAGTCCCTCGTTATAGGAGGGCGAGAGCAGGACCTGGCTGCTCTTTATGAGCTCCTCTTTTTCCTTCCCTGCGACCCATCCGGCAAAGGAGACCGCTTCCGAGAGTCCAAGGTCCTTTGTCCGGAGCTTGAGCTTCTCTTCTTCTTCCCCGGATCCCGCGATCACAAATGTTCTGTTTCCCAGTTCCCCTCTTTCTTTGAGCATATGGACTGCTTCGAGGAGATTGCCGATCCCTTTTCTCGGGATGAGGACGCCCAGATAGAGCATTTTGCAGCCGTCCGGGTTCCACTGCACGCGGTCCTTCGGTATTTTGACACCATTGCTGATCACGGTGACATTGGCGGAGGGCTCGATCGTGCTGACGATCGTCTTCCAGCTATCGCCAAGGACGATGATCGCGCCGGCTTCCGAGAGGAGCTGCCGGATCTTCTTCTTCTTTCTTTCAGAACAGGAATTGTACCACTTCTCGAACTCGGAGCCGTGGAGATGAATAATGTCCTTTACGCCATACTTTCTGCAAAGTCCGTGAAGACAGCTGGTCCTGGTAAAACTCCCCTTGTAGGACATATGGACATGCAGGATAGCCGGCTTGTCATTTTTCATGACCTGCCGGACCCTATTATAAGCCCTTATAAAGTATACCGTCTTCGTCAGAGGGTTTCCGGGCAAATAAGTGGGAATAAACCTAAGGTTTACTCCCTCTTTTCCCCAGTCATGTTCCCTGATCTGACTGATCACACTTGTCATCCCGCCGCGGTTTGACGGGTGATTTCCGCACATTAAGACCTGGATCATCGTCTGCCTGTTACTTCCGCCTGTCTTTTGTATGTCAAAAAACTGTTCTGTTCGCTACCGTTTCGTATTCTTATGTCTTTCTTATGTCCGTTTGGCCGGCCGTTCGCGCACCGATATGATATCGCGCGAGATCCGCCGGCCCGCGGCTTCCTCAGCCACGCGTCAAAACGTCAGCAATGCGCTCGCTCGCGTGTCCGTCGCCGTAAGGGTTGCTTGCCTTGCTCATGGAATCGTACGCTTCCTGATCCGTGAGGAGCCTTGTGAACTCCCTGTAGATCGTCTCCTCCTCGGTTCCCACAAGCTTGAGCGTCCCCGCTGCGATGCCTTCCGGCCTCTCCGTCGTATCGCGCATCACGAGGACTGGCTTTCCGAGGGAAGGCGCTTCCTCCTGGATCCCGCCGGAATCCGTGAGGATCAGATAACTTCTCGCCATGATATTGTGACAGTCGAACACGTCCACCGGCTCGCACAGATGCAGACGGTCGAAACCGCCCAGCTCTTCTGCCGCCGCCTGTCTGACTACGGGATTTAAGTGGATCGGGTAGAGCGCCTTGACGTCCGGATGCTCCTCCATGACCCTGCGGATCGCGCGGAACATGTGGTGCATGGGCTCTCCGAGGTTCTCGCGCCTGTGTGCCGTGATAAAGATCAGACGGCTTCCCTTCGCCCACTCGAGCTCGGGATGCGTGTAATCCTCCTGTACAGTCGTCTTGAGCGCATCGATCGCGGTATTTCCGGTCACGAAGATCGTCTCAGGCTTCTTGCCCTCGGTAATGAGGTTCTTTTTCGAGACCTCTGTGGGGGCGAAATTGTACTGGCTGATAATGCTCACCGCTTCCCTGTTGAATTCTTCAGGGTACGGGCTGTTAATGTTGTAAGTACGAAGGCCTGCTTCCACGTGACCCACCGGGATCTGCAGATAGAAGCATGCGAGCGCCGTGACAAACGTCGTGCTCGTATCGCCGTGTACCAGGACCACGTCCGGCTTCACTTCTTCCAGAACTTCCTTGATCCGGTTCAGGATATTTGTCGTGATGTCGAACAGTGTCTGTTTGTCCTTCATGATCGACAGGTCATAGTCGGGAACGACCTTGAATGTCTCGAGGACCTGGTCCAGCATCTGTCTGTGCTGTCCGGTCACGCAGACGATCGTCTCCACTTCTTTCCTGCTCTTAAGTTCGTTGACCAGGGGGCACATCTTGATCGCTTCCGGCCTGGTGCCAAAAACCAGCATGATCTTTTTCATAAATTCACCTATAAAACTTGCTGTATTCTATGTATGCGCGCCGCGAATTGCTTTGCGCAAAAGCCGGTTGACCTGCACCTTCATCATGTACTGGTCAACCGGTCCGTTCCGATACCTATCTGTACCGCGGCGTCAGATATGATAGACGCCCGGCAAATCAATTACGTTGTGGCAGTCGAGGACGACCTTGCCTTTGAGCTTCTCCTGATTATTGATGATCTCGTCATGCTTGACCATAACGACCACAAGATCCACCGCGTCCAAAAACGCGTCCAGATCATGGTACTGGTTCTCCACGACGTCCTTCTCGATGTAGGGATCATACGTCTTGAGAGGCGCCGCGAGATGATGTCTCTGGCTCGCGAGGAGCTGCAGAGTGGGGGATTCCCTCATGTCATCCACGTTCTCTTTGTAGGTCAGTCCATAGAGACCTACGCCGGAAATATCCGTGAGGCCTTCCTTCTTCATGACCTGATATACGCGGTTCAGGACAAAATCCGGCATCCCGTCGTTCGTCTTCATAGACTCGTCGATGACCTTCGCAAGTCCCGGATAATCGCCTACCAGGAACCACGGATCGACAGAGATGCAGTGACCGCCCACGCCGGGGCCCGGCTGCAGGATATTTACGCGGGGATGCATGTTGCAGATCCTGATGATCTCATAGACATTCATATTGTCATGTCTGCAGATCTTGGCGAGCTCGTTTGCGAACGCGATATTGACCGCGCGGAAGGTGTTCTCGACGACCTTCGTCATTTCCGCAGTCTTGATATCCGTGACAACGATCTCTCCGCCGCAGAACGAAGCGTAGATCTTCTTGATGGCTTCACCGATCTCCCTCTCGTCCGCGCCGATGGTCCTGTTATTGTGAAGCAGCTCATAGACCATGTTGCCGGGGATGATACGCTCGGGTGCATGCGCGATATGAACGTCCTTACCAAGTTCAAATCCTGCGTCTGTGATCACTCCGCGGATATGTCTGTCGATCGTTCCGGGGGAGATCGTGGATTCGATCACGATCGTCGCGCCCTTGGGACATACCTTCAGGACGTCCCTGACAGCGGAGATCACATATGCGGGATCTACTTTCTTCGTGTATTTATCGTAAGGAGTGGGAACAGAGACGATATAGGTATCCGTCACCTGATACTCGGTCGTAAACTTGATCCCGGCCTTTACTGCCGCTTCAAACAGCTCGTCAAGCCCATCCTCTTTAAACGTGGTCCTGCCCGCGTTGAGGGTCTCGACCAGCGTCTTATTGTAGTCTGTACCGATCACTTCCACCCCGTGGGATGCCAGCATGAGCGCTGTGGGAAGACCGATATAGCCAAGTCCGATCACGTTTACCATGAAAATAGTACCTCCTGCCAGTTAATGAATGTCAAACTATTATAGTCGCTTTCCTCTCTTCTGTCACCCTCGGTTCCGGAAGATCGAAATATTATTTTGTACTGTTTTTAGTACTGTCTTTTGCCGAAGTCTTGCTGTTCCTGCTGCCGGACTTGTGGCTCTTACTTTTTTTTCTGCCCTTTTCCTGCTTCAGAAGGCTCTTGCCGTCCTTCTGTTCCTGCTCGATCTTGGCCTTGAAGGTGTAGCCGACGAACTGCGCGTTGCCGATGACGTATCGTCTCCACATTCTCTTCGGCTCCTGCACCAGGCGGTACAGCCATTCAAATCCTCTGATCTGCACCCACTGAGGGGCTCTCTCGGTCACACCGGCTACTACGTCGAAGCTTCCGCCAACGCCCATGACGAAGGGGATCC
The DNA here is from genome assembly GCA_902768735.1 of uncultured Lachnospiraceae bacterium. Classification (GTDB taxonomy): domain Bacteria; phylum Bacillota; class Clostridia; order Lachnospirales; family Lachnospiraceae; genus CAG-791. Next base: position 12,626 of record CACXMK010000041.1, read on the forward strand.
CCAGCTGGTTGATGTACTTGTTGATCCAATACTCTTTCTTCGGCGAAGAGAACGCCACGAACATCATGTCCGCTCCGGACTCTGCCATGTTCTTAACGATCTCCGGCTCATCCTCTTCCGTAAAGTATCCGTTTCTGTAGCCCACGATCTGAAGGTTCGGGTATTCCTTCTCGAACACTTCCTTGACCTTCTTGACCACTTCTTCCCTGGCGCCGAAGAGATAGATCTTGTATCCCTTCTCGCTGGCCACTTTCACAAGGTTCAGGAAAAGATCGATCCCCGTCACGCGCTCCTTGATCGGAAGCCCAAGGATCTTGGCCGCCCACAGGATAGAAATTCCGTCAGCGTTGATCAGCGGGCAATCGTTGACGATCCGCTTCAGCTCGGGATCCTTGTTCATGAGGTTGACCTTGTTGGCATTGATCACGACATGCTGGGTGGGCACGCCTCTTTCAATGATCTTCTCCACCTCACTGATGGTCTCTTCCATCGACAAGGCATCTATATATGTATTTAATATCGGGACTCGCCGTTTCTCCTTATCGGTTGGCATCCTCTTCCTCCAGTTATCCGGGCCGGGACACGCTGGGTCTCGTCAATCCGATCCAACTTCCGCCACAGGCCGCATGTACGGCTTACTAACTATACTATTATACCCCCGTCCGCGCATTTCCCGCAACAGAACACATTCATCTCAGGATATAATCTCACTTATACAGATTACAGTTTACTGGATTTTTCGTAAATAATCAAACCCTTCTTTAGCGTGGCGTAAAAAACCTGAGGAAAAAGTGTATCAAGCCGGGTCAAAGGGGCTGTCCCTTTGGCGCAAACCAAGTCACGAACTGAGTCAGGCAGATGGATCCTTTGGCTCAAAAAGAGCCAGGGGGCAAATCCCTCCTGGCTCTTCCGGTCCTTATTTCTTATGCGGAAACCGGTTCATCACTCAACTACGATATAGTACACTCTCTTGTAATTGACGGTCGAATTCCCCTTTTCGAGATAATACTTCCCGTTATACAGCGCCCGGCCCTCCACTCTGTAGTAGTAGGTCTTGCCGCTCCTTAGCGGTTTTCCCTTGAAGCTTGTGATCGAGCACTTGTTGCCGACGGTCCTTTTCACGCGTGTCCAGCTGACGCCGTCCATGCTCAGATAGACGTAGTAGTCCTTTATTCCCTGGAACTTGTCCCAGGAAATGTTGATCGAGCCGTCTTTTGACCAGATCGCGTGCCTGATGTAGTCAGGCGTGTGAGGAGGAACGAGAAGGATCCATCCGGAATAGTTGCTCCATTTGTTATTGATCCTCGCCTTGACCCGGGCCAAGCATACTGCCGTTCTCCTTGCCCCCTTGATCTTAAAGACCTGGTAGTTCGGAAACCGGTTATTAGGGTCAGGCGACTGTCTGACCGTGCCTGACTTATACATTTGTGTTTTGCTGAGATTAAAAACTTCATAGTAGATATAATCAGCATTGCACTTGTCCAACCCGATAAAGCTTTCGGAAGCGTCATAGGTCGTATAGTCATCCCCGTCGATCTGGATCGTCTTTCTTCCCCAGTCAACAAAACGGGCTTTGATATTTTGTGCCGCCGCTTCCGTCTTCATTACCGGCATGAATGCCGTCAGGATGGCAACCGCAAGAAGCGCTGCCATGAACCTCTTCATTCTCCTCATTCTCTTCATCGAAACCTTTCTTTATTCCGGAAACCTCTCTTTGATCTGCTCAAAGACCCTGAACAGTCTTCAGATCTCACAGAGTTTAATAATACCAGACTTTCCAGATCCAATAAGTATCTGAATTGCCCTTCGCCATGGTCATCGTACTACCAACTTTTGCTCTGCCGATCACCTTGATGTAGTAATCCTGGTACTTTTTCAGGGATGCGCCATTCCATTTGTTGAATTTGTAGCTGGTCCCGGTCGTGCGGGTCATTCTCTTCCAACCGCCCTTGCCTGTCGTAGAGATCCAGACCTCATAGTCCTGCATGCCCCTGAATTTGCTCCACGTGATCGTCCAGCCTCTGAAGCTAGAGTTAAACTTGGTCTTGCAATATTCATCTGTATGGAGCGGGATCAGTCCGACATAGCCGGACCATGCAGTCCATGCTCCGTTTATTCTGGCGCGGAGACGGACAGCCGTCAGCAGGGTCTTTCTTCCGCCGGTGATCTTCACGCATTTTTCACTGTGGCCGGAAACGGTAGCGTATCCGTTCATCGAGCCGGTTCTGAACGGATGGTTCAAATCCTCCATATCATAGATTTTGTACTGCCATTCCGTCGGCGTTGCCGAGGTAGAAAACCCAATATAACTGACTGTGCAGTCTGCGCCCCAGGCGACAAAATGAGGTTTGAATTCAGCAGCTGACGCTTCCATCTTCATGACCGGCGCTGCCGAAACCATGATTGCGACGGCGAGAAGTGCCGCCATAAGTCTTTTCATTGCTTTCATTTTTTTTCTCCCTTTAAAAATGACAAAAGATTACTGTTATAGGACATTATAAAGCCCCGGTTTTCAGTTTTCAACAGCGCCCGTTCCATAATTTCCGAAACTCCCCGGCGGCTTTTTCCGAAACCATCGAAATCAACGCCTCTTTCCAATGCCCGGGATGCGGAGGTATTTTGCCAGAACATCCCTCATGAGCGCCGCAGTTCCGGCCGCGAACACAGCTGCGTACAACAGCATCCCCCACAAAGAGTCGGGGAAAACAGCGGTGATCACATAGAACAGCGCCGTCATCAGGCAGATGTAAGCGAGGTTTCTCACCCACTTCACGCGGTACTTTCTGACCAGATACCACTCCGCTCCCAGATACCACACGAACAGCGTGATGATCGACGCGATCGAAAAGGCTGCCGGCGTCTTCATGATCAGATAGAACGTGTAGTTGGAAGCCGCGGCGAATGCCAGCACCAGGCAGCAGATGACAAAATACAGCCCGTTTTTGTTCAGCACCTTATAGTAGTTGAAGATGATCGCGGTGATGCAGCTCGTGAGCGCGATCCCCGGGAACAGGATCCGGAAATAGACCAGCGACTGCGCGTATTCTCCGAGGAAATACCGGATAAAGAGGCAGAGCGGGTAGTATCCCGCCATCGCGGCGAACACGACGATCGAGATCAGCGCCATGGTGGAATCGAACGCTCCGATGACCTGCTCTTTGGTCTTGCGCTTCAGCGTGGGGAACAGCACCGTCGAAACTGCGGTCACCACTGTGGTGACCATATAGACCATCCGGTACGCGAACGAGTAGATCCCGTACGTGCCGGTGTCGAACAGGATCGATACGAACTGCCTATCCAAAGAGAGGATCAGCGTCGATACCTCGTATGCGATCGTCAGCATGATGCCCAGCCGGAAATAGATGGTGAGCCCTGACCAGTTTCCCCTCAAAGGAAGGGACTCCCCAAACGTGATCTCCCTGTACGTGCTGATATACCAGAGGAGGAGCAGCGTGTCGATGACTACGACGGCCGCCGTAAAGGAGAGACAGGAGAGCTCGTCGATCCGTCCCATCCTGTGCAGCAGGATAAAAAGCAGAACGACCGATATTTTCAGCCCCGCCTGGATGACCTTTCTCAGCGACCACTCCCGAAAACGCATGGTGCACTGGGACACGAACTGGAAATATTTGGTGACGTTCACGACCAACGTATCCGCGCCGACCATGATGAAGATGTACCGGTAGATCCCCTTCATGAACAGGCACGCGGCGGCGATCACAAGGAGCGAGACAACAGCCTGGAAGGCGGTAAAAAACCGCGTGTTGAGCCTGAAGCGCTTCTTGTCGATCTCGTCGTAGGATTCTCCGCCGTGCACGAGAAGAACGCCGTCAATAAAGCCGGCGTGCAGAAGCGATGTATAGGTCATATAAAGGGTGAAGATCTGGTAGTACCCGTAGTTGACGATGCCCATCAGCTTGGGCACCACAAGCCCTACCAGCACGCTCGATAAGAGCACGAAGAGATTTCCCGCCTCCACGACGAGGATATCTCTCAGAAAGCTTTTCCTTCCGCCACTCACGTCTGTTCCCTTCTGTCTGTCGCCGGCCGCAGCTGCTGCGAACGACCTTTGGCCGCGCCCGGCGTCCATCTCTGCTATCTAGAAAAACCGCAGGAGCTTTTCACAGTGCTCCGCCATAAAACACAATACTTTGCTCTTCATCGTCACCGCATACCAGGGGTTCTCTCTGCCTGCGCGCGCGAGCGGCGCGCTGGAGACCTCATGGCTGCAGGAACGCAGCGCTTCCCTGCAGTACTCCAGTTC
>CACXMK010000042.1:0-12731 GCA_902768735.1 uncultured Lachnospiraceae bacterium
GTACAAGGTAGATAGGCGTGAGGTGTAAGTGCGGCAACGCATTCAGCTGACACGTACTAATCGGTCGGAAGCTTATCCTTACGTTCTTGGAAGGCGAAAAGCCATTCGGTGTTCAGTTTTGAAGGTATTGACAAAGTGTTTCAGAAATGTTATGATTCGTTACGTCAATATCGTTTGGCCCTGTGGTACAGTTGGTTAGCACGCCGCCCTGTCACGGCGGAGGTCGTCGGTTCGAGCCCGATCAGGGTCGCTGGAGCAGCTTCAAACAGCTGCTCTTACTTTGAAAATTGGGGTCTTAGCTCAGCTGGGAGAGCACTTGCCTTACAAGCAAGGGGTCACAGGTTCGAGCCCTGTAGGCCCCAGTAATTTTCAATAGATGAGAAGAGCTTGCCGATGTGGCTCAATTGGCAGAGCAGCTGATTTGTAATCAGCAGGTTATCGGTTCGAGTCCGATCATCGGCTTTGAAAATTCAAATTTCATATGAATTTGATTTTATGGATGGGTTCCCGAGCGGCCAAAGGGGGCAGACTGTAAATCTGTTGTCAGTGACTTCGGTGGTTCGAATCCACCCCCATCCACTTTAAGATTTCAATATCTTATTATTATAGTGAGCGCTTAACAGGTGCTCGAGGTGCCGCGGGGTGGAGCAGTCTGGAAGCTCGTCGGGCTCATAACCCGAAGGTCGTAGGTTCAAATCCTACTCCCGCTATTTTGCCCAGATGTTCGATTCCGGTTCTGGGCATTTCCAAGAACCGCCGCAACGGCGGTTCGTTTCATATAATGAGGTTTTAACATCTTAATATTGAATATGGGCGATTAGCTCAGTAGGTAGAGCACTTGACTTTTAATCAAGTTGTCGGGGGTTCGATCCCCCCATCGCTCAGTCAGGGGGCTCCTGGAAGCCTTTATTTAAGGGGCTTTCAGGGGTCATTTTTTTGTAATCATTTCGGGGTACCCAAGTCGTTGGGTACCTTTTTATGATGTTTTTTGTGATGCCCCGATTTCGGCTATTCCATCAAGAATTTCTGAACGCTCTTTTGCCTTCAACCGGCTACGATGATAAAAATCATGAGTCGTAGATATATCGGTATGTCCGAGCTGCTGTGTAATTGTTCGGTCATCGATGGCATTAGATTCGATAAGGATGCTTGCAACGGTCTTACGGAGCTTGTGAGGGGGGTTATACTCGATCCCCAGATTACTACAGATGATAGACAGCTTTCTTCGGATAGCCCTCGTCTTAATTCTGTCGCTGTTCATTCTGCAGAATAAAAACTGCCAATTGTTGTTTTTGCAATTCCACAGGATTTGAGCCAGACGTTCCCTCGAAGAAGACGGAAGCGACACTTCCCGCGTTCCGGCATCTGTCTTGGCACCGTCTCTTACAGTAGCGAGCGTTTGACCTGTTTCATCACCGCGCGTTTCTGTCCGATGTACATAGATCGTCATTGCTGTCAGGTCTATATCATCAGGCGTTAGCGATGTCGCTTCTCCGACACGTAACCCGGAAATACTGATGAGCCATATACAGGATGTATATGCATCCCAATTCTTTAAGCAGTAATCCCGAAGCTTCTGGAGATCCTCAGAATAATAGATTTCCTCTGAATCCGACTTCTTACGCTTTTTAAAGGCATTCTTGTGAATCCTTACTCTCTGCAGCATATCCTCTGCACTGTAGGGGATATAATGATGATCTTCTGCATAATGCAGGATGCCTTTATATGAAAATGCGGATGATTTCGCGGAAGTTTACCCTTTTATACCTTATCAGTTCAAGCTTCTGGGCGACGTGCTGACATCCATCCGCCAGTATAGTTCCAGTGGTAAGCACATGGCGGACGGTGAGCGCTCTATGCTGGCGCTTTTTAAGGAAGCTGCACAGAAATATGAAGAAGAGAGGGAAGGAATTCTGGTCCCTTTCAATGCTTTCTATAGTGCAGTTGATGATTTTATTGACCATACCCACCGTATTGTAATTACAACGGCCAGCCGGAACCCGAGGCTGGATGCTTTTGATGTGGAACTTTTGAAGGTGTTGTTTATGATCAAGCATGTAAACAGCTTCAAAGGTGATATTGAGAATCTCACCACGCTAATGATCTCCTCTATTTATGAGGACACGCTGGATCTCAAGAAAAAAGTGGAGGTCTCCCTCCGTAAGCTCTGTGATGAGATGTTGGTGCAGAAAAATGGTGACCGCTATGTTTTCCTGACTAATGAGGAGCAGGAAGCGGAAAATGCGATCCGTAACATCTATATCGATCCGACGGAGACAGTGAACCATGTGGCGCAGGTCGCTTTTGAAGAAGTGATTGTGATGCCGAACAACAAGTACCGTTACAGCAACCGGTATCAGTTTTCTTTTAATACCAAAATTGATGACCGCTTTTATAAGAACAACAATGCAAATGGAATTACTCTTTCGGAAATACAGAGATTTATAATCCTTGGTCTGTTACGAATTACTTTGCTTCCGGCGGGCAGGCAAAGCCGTACTGGGCAAACACCAGCGATAATGAAATCATCCGGGAGATCCTGACAGGCCTTACGCCGGAGATCGCTGATGATCTGGCAAAAGTCATGCAGGGCGAAGAGATCCACACATGGCTGGATATGGAAGTTGTTTATCCCCGCATGACGGACGGCAATGATACGATCTTCAGTTTTCTGCTGCTGGCAGGGTACCTGACGCTTGCAGGAAAACCTGAGAAAACAGAGATCAGAACATTTGCTTCTCTTCGGCTCCCCAATGCTGAAATCAAGAGGATATACAATACAGAAATCCTCAGTTGGATCCGTATGCAGCAGCCGGGAAACATTATCTCTGAGATAGAAAAAACGGTCTATCTGAGTGATGCGAAGCGCATGCAGGAGGCACTCAGAAAATATATGATTACCAGCATTTCCTTCTACGACGGAGCGGCAGAAGGCTTTTATCACGGAATGGTGCTCGGATTGGTGGCCAGTCTTTCTTCAAAGTATTACATACGCTCTAACAGAGAGTCCGGCGAAGGAAGGTTCGATCTTCAGCTAGAGCCTAAGGATAAGGTGCTGCCGGGTATCCTGATGGAGTTCAAGGCGGTCTCCGTATCAGATAAAGAGAAGTTGTCTGAATTAGCAGAAGAAGCTCTTGTTCAGACGGAAGATAAAAATGAGCGGAGAGATCCGGAAGATCTATGTGGAAGACCGACAGAAAGGGCTTTAAAGGGATTATGACAGATCAATATAAAATGAGTGCCGTGATCCTGTGCGGCGGGAAGAGCCGCCGCATGGGAACGGACAAAGCAATGCTCACAGCAGAAGGCACGCCGAATGTGGTGCGCCTTCTTCGCGCGCTTTCCGGAGAGGATTCGCCGTGCACGGATGTCTGGCTCTCGATCGGGACGGGAGAGAGTTATCCCGAGATCCATGCGCAGAAAGTCTCCGACAGGTTTCCCGAATGCGGTCCCATGGGCGGCCTGGAGGCTGCGCTGACGGTCTGCAGGGAGGAGTATCTCTTCGTGACACCGGTGGACACCCCCTTTGCCGATGCGCAGATGGCGCGTGAGCTCATGGCATATATGGCGGATGCTTCTTTGCAGCACGATGCAGTGCTCGTTATTGACGGGGGCGGCAGGCTCCAGACACTTCTGGGGATCTATCACAAGCGGGTCCTCCCGGCACTTACGCAGAGACTGGCGGACGGCCGGAGGGAGAAGCTGCGGATCCGCGATTTTCTGCGTGATCTGGACGTAGTTTATGTGAACGCGCAGGCGCTCACGGATGGGTTCAGAAAGAGCACGAGCTGCAATACGCTTCAGGAGTGGCAGCAGCTTATGGAACAGGAGTCCTTCAGACGCGGCGCAGGACCGGTCACAGTCTCGGTGACAGGCTGGTCCGGTTCCGGTAAGACGACATGGCTCGAAAAGCTTCTGCCTGAGCTGTCAGAGAGAGAGATCCGCACGGCGGTGGTCAAACATGACGCCCATGATTTCCAAATCGACCGGGAAGGAAAGGACACCTGGCGCATGGCACAAGCCGGCGCTGTTGTCACGGGCATTGTTTCCGGGCGCAATGCTGCGCTAATGGAATACAGGCCGGTAGCTTTGGACAGATTCATCGGCAAAATAGAGAACGTAGATCTGGTCATTCTGGAGGGCGGCAGTGAACTGGATCTGCCCCACATCCTGGTCTACCGGGAAGAGACGGGAAAGGGCATGCGGGTTCCGCCCGATTCCTGCCTTGCCGTGATCAGCGACGATCCGGTCGGAGATGGCTGTGCGGCCGTGTTTTCTTTTGGACAGATCAAAGAGGCGGCCGATTTTATTGAACGTATATTGATTCGCTGATCAGCCGCTCGCTTTGCGAGCCTTAAGTGGCTGCAGGAATCAAAAAGGGGGTAAGAGGACGAATGAAAAGAAAAACAGGGGCGCTATCCATTGAACAGGCACTGGAAACCGCATTGGGGTTCTGCCGCGTGACAGAGCCGGAGATCTGCAATATCGGTGACTGCGCCGGAAGGATCCTGGCAGAGGACATGCGCGCTGCCATCAGCAGCCCGCCCTTTCGCAGATCGGCAATGGACGGATTTGCTGTGCGAAGTGAAGATCTTTACGGAGCCTCCGGTCAAAGTCCGGTCGCTCTTACTGTGCTGGGATGCAATGACGCCGGCTCACCTGCTGTTCACCATATCGGAAAAGGGGAGGCAGCACAGATCATGACCGGCGGCGTCCTGCCGGAGGAAGCGGACGCTGTCGTGAAACAGGAGATCGTCGAGTTTCGCGGGCAGGACACTGCTGTGTTTACTAAGCCGGCAAGGCCCGGTGACCAATTCAGTCCGGTCGGAGAAGACCTGCAGAAGGGTGAGACCCTTGCCCCGGCAGGTGAGACCTTGGATGCTTCCGCGCTGGCAGCAGGTGCAGCGGCAGGATTATCGATGCTTTCCGTGAGAAAGAAGGTGCGGGCAGCTGTGATCTGTACCGGCGATGAGCTCACGCTCCCCGGGCAGCCGCTGGGAGAGGGAAAGATCTACGGGTCAAGTCACCTGTACCTTACGACCAGGCTTCTGCAGTGCGGATGTGCCTGCGGACAGGCATATTTTGCCGGTGACGACCTGTCTGCGATCGCAGGGCTGATCCGGGAGCAGATCGAGGCGGGGACACAGCTGATCGTTACGACAGGAGGCGTTTCAGTCGGAAGGAAGGACTATCTTCCGGCTGTGATCGATATGATCGGTGGTGAGATCCTGTTTCACGGGATCGACGTCAAACCGGGAATGCCGTCCATGCTGTCAAGAGCGGGCGGGACGCTGATCCTGTCCCTGTCCGGAAATCCCTATTCCTGTGCCTGTATCTTTGAACTGATCGGCAGACCCATGATCGCCGCCATGCTTGGAAAGCGATGCGTCCGGGACAGGGTCCTGCAGATTCCCGCCGCGGATCCCTACGATAAGAAAAGTCCGGTCCGCAGGATCCTCAGGGGGTATTTTGACGGCATGCGCGTGCACTTTTCGAGCCGGCAGCGCAACGGACAGATGGCGGCCGGGATCGGCTGCAACTGCCTCATTGATATTCCGGCAGGCAATGAAGGGATCCGGGAGGGAGATATCGTCCGTATTGTTCTGCTGAACTGAATAGCCATTCCCTTGTGAGAATCACATTTAAATGATATTATGTTTATAGTGCGCAACGCCCGGAAATATCTATGCCGGGAGTCCGGCGCACTTCATATTTACAAATAATCTCCGAGCAAAGCAGCCTAACAGCACAAAGCCATGGCTGCGCGCCGCCGGAATGCCTTTCGGGGCAGTTCCACAGGGCCGGACGGGAAACTGCCCGACCTTCCGTTTTTGAAAAGGAGGATTCATGAAAGTTCTTAAGACGACTGAGGCCGTCGGTGAGATGCTGTGTCACGATATCACACAGATCATACCGGGGGTCTATAAAGGTCCGGCATTTCGCAAAGGCCACATCATTAGGGAAGAAGATATCCCTGTACTTTTATCCATTGGCAAAGAAAATGTCTATATCTGGGAAACAGATGAGACCATGATGCATGAAAACGACGCGGCGCAGGTTTTATACAAGCTGTGCTGCGGTATTCGCGTGCCTTCCTGCGCGCCGGAGTTTGATGACTCCGGCGATGTCATCCCCGGCAGGATGGACGAAGCGACATTCCTCATTCCGTCGAAGATCTCCGAGGGAAAAATAGAGCTGACGGCAGGTACCTCCGGCCTTCTCAAGATCGACCGCGCCCGGCTTCGCGCAGTCAACAGCATCGGAGAGATGATGATCGCGGCAAGGCACGGAGATTTTCCGGTCAGAAAAGGCGACAAGATCGCCGGGACAAGGGTGATCCCGCTGACCATATCCCGCGATCAGATGGAACGCGCTGCAGAGGCGGCGGCAGGGGCTCCGATCCTGCGGATCCTGCCCTTTAAGGCCAAACGAGCCGGCGTCGTGACGACAGGAAGCGAAGTATATAACGGGCTGATCGAAGATAAGTTTACGCCTGTGATCGAGCGGAAACTTGCGGAATACGGCAGTACTATGGCGCAGCACCGCATCGTCAATGATGATCCCGCGATGACGGCAGACGCGATCAGAGAAATGCTGGCGGCAGGATGCGACCTGATCCTCTGCACGGGCGGCATGAGCGTCGATCCGGATGACCGCACACCGCAGGCGATCCGCAGCTGTACGGACGAAGTGATCGCATACGGTGCGCCTGTACTGCCCGGCGCGATGTTCATGCTGGGTTACAAACATACTGCAGACGGAGGAAGGATCCCGGTCTGCGGCCTTCCGGGGTGTGTCATGTATGCGAAGCGGACTATTTTCGACCTGGTCCTGCCAAGGCTGCTGGCGGATGACCCGGTGAGCAGAGAAGAGATCGATGGGCTGGGCGAGGGGGGACTTTGCCTGAACTGCGCTGTATGTTCGTTCCCCAATTGCGGGTTTGGCAAGGGGTGCTGAGACCATGCGGGACAGATTCGGACGCACGATCAACTATATGCGCATCTCCGTAACGGACCGCTGCAATCTGCGGTGCCGGTATTGTATGCCGGACGGGATCACCAAATGCGCTATGCAGGAGATCCTGACTTACGAGGAGATCGTAGAGATCGCGCAGGCCGCAGAGGACTGCGGCATTACAAGATTTAAGATCACCGGCGGTGAGCCGCTCGTGCGGATGGGCGTGGAGACGCTGGTCCGCGCACTGAAGGACCTCCCCCTGACCGAACAGGTGACAATGACTACAAACGGAGTTCTTCTGGAAGAGAAGCTGCCTGCTCTTATGGAAGCAGGGTTGGACGCCGTCAATATATCTCTCGATACAACAGACAGGGAAAAATACAGACAGATCACGGGCAGAGACTGCTTGCAGCAGGTCCTGAGCGCGATCCGGGCATCTGCAGAAGCAGGTATCCGCACAAAAATAAACGCGGTACTCATTCCCGGCTGTAATGAGGATTCGTTTCTTCCGCTGGTCCAAATGGGCTCCGAATTACCGGTGGACGTCCGCTTCATTGAACTGATGCCGATCGGGGAAGGGCGAAGCGGCAGGGAGATGGATAACCGCGCGCTGATCGACAGGCTTAATACCCTGTATCCGGGAACGACGCCGGATCCCGAGCCCAGGGGAAACGGCCCGGCTGTCTATTACGCCGTTCCGGGGTTTGCGGGCAGGATCGGCTTTATCAGCGCGATCCACGGAAAATTCTGTGATTCCTGCAACCGGGTGCGCCTGACTTCGACGGGATTTCTCAAGCAATGTCTTTGTTTTGAGGACGGCGCGGATCTGCGCGCAATAGTAAGGAGCGGGGAAGAGACCGGGCGCCGCAGTCTTTTGACGGAGGCAATACGGTCTGCTGCGTCAAATAAACCTGAGGCGCACTCTTTTGACAGGCCGGAGCTGATCACGGAAAAACACAGAATGTCCGGGATCGGAGGATGAGAGGAGGAAAGATCTATGGCGGTTATTCGTGCAATTTGCATAAGTGACCAGAAGGGCACACAGAAATACAGGATCCCGGAGGGAAACTTTGCAGAAGATCACGGGATCGAAGGCGATGCGCATGCCGGAAAATGGCACAGACAGGTCAGTCTCCTTAGTGCGGAAAAGATCGAAGCGTTCAGGGAGAAGGGCGTACAGGTCGAGTACGGCGCATTTGGCGAGAATCTTGTCGTAGAGGGATGCGATCTCCGCTCTCTGCCTGTCGGCACGCGCTTTGCGATCGGCAATGTTCTCCTGGAGATGACGCAGATCGGCAAGGAGTGCCATGATCACTGTGCAATTTACAATGTGACCGGTGACTGCATCATGCCCCGGGAAGGCGTGTTTGCCAAAGTATTGCGGGGAGGCAGAGTCCGGGAAGGCGATACGTTAGATGTAATACCGGCGGCGCCGGACAGGCCCTTTACAGCTGCCGTGATCACGCTCAGTGACAGGGCGTTCCGCAAAGAGAGGGAGGACAGGAGCGGTCCGGTGATCCGGGACATACTCTGTGAGAACGGATACGATGTCGTGGAGATGATCCTTCTGCCGGACGGCGAGGCGCTGCTCAAGCGGAATCTGATCCGCCTGGCCGATCAGCGGCAGGTAAATGTAATCTTAACCACGGGCGGCACCGGATTCGGACCGCGGGATCTGACTCCCGAGGCGACCTGCGCCGTATGTCAGCGCATGGCACCGGGCATTGCCGAGGCGATGCGGGCAGAATCCATGAAGATCACCAAACACGCCATGCTCAGCCGCGCAGTGGCAGGGATCCGCGGCGCCACACTGATCGTTAATCTTAATCTGGATGTCGTGCTGCCGGCGCTGAAGCACGGGCTGGGGCTCCTTCGCGGGACGGATGACAACTGACGGCAGAACTGCCGAAGAATATAGGGACTGAGCGGCACATGGAGTGCACACATGTACCGTTTCAGAGATAGATGCAATGGTTCTAAGACAGTAATGAAAAAGGAGCAGATTATGAAAAGACTGATAACAACTGCAGCAGGATTCACTTTAATACTCGCGCTTCTTGCAGGCTGCGGCGGAAATTCCGCAAACACTGCACAGAGCGCCGACAGTAAAGAGACAGAGCAGGAAACTGTGCAGGAGTCGGCACAGGAGACTGAGCAGAGTGCCGGGCAGGAGGCGGAGCAGAAGGCCGAACAGGAGACAGCACAGGCAGAACCGGTGGAGATCCAGGTGTTTATTGCCGCCAGCCTCAATACAGTCATGCAGGATGTGAAGGCCGCCTATGAGGCAGAGCACCCGAATGTGACCGTAGTACTCAATGCCGACAGTTCCGGAAAGCTTCTCACACAGATCGAAGAAGGCTACGAATGTGATGTGTTCTTCTCCGCAGCGAAGAAGCAGATGGATACGCTGCAGGATACGGATGGACTGGTCGTGGAGGGAACACGGCATAATGTGGTCAACAACCAGGTAGTGGTGGTCTCAAGAAAAGACAGCGGCACTTCCGTGACGGGACTCACGGATATCGGCAATGCTGAGAGCATAGCTCTTGCAGACGGTTCCGTGCCCGTCGGCCGCTACACGAGAGTCGCCATGACAGCGCTCGGCATGCTTCCCGAGACGGATGATCCGTCCGCATATACAACACAGGAAGTGAGCGAAGCGCTCGGCGGCGTCGAGATCTCAGAGCAGTCCAACGTCTCCAAGGTCCTGGCAGCGGTCGTGGAAGGCTCCTGTGAGGTGGGAACGACGTATTACTCCGATACGTACGGCTATGAAGATGAGCTGGATATTCTCGAAAAGGTCTCCTATGATCTGACGGGCAATGTCATCTACCCGATCGCGCAGGTTAAAAATGACCTTGCATCGGATGCACAGAAGGAAGCAGCCGCTCAGTTCGTGGAGTTTGTCGTCTCCGATCCGATGAAGCAGGTGTTCGAGGGATACTATTTTGACACAAAGGTCGAGTAAAGGAACAGACAAGTGAGACAGTTGATTGAAGCCGCTATGGCCCTCGACTGGAGGCCGCTATGGATATCGCTTAAGACCGGTGTGCTCGCCACAGCGGTGTGCTTTGTGCTGGGAATCCTGGCAGCCTGGAGGGTCATGTACTGCCGCGGAAAGCGCAGGTCCATCCTCGATGCTGTATTGACGCTTCCCATGGTCCTGCCGCCGACCGTGGCGGGCTTCTTTCTTCTGCTCTTTTTCAGCAGAAGGAGACCTCTGGGAATTTTTCTGTTCGATCACTTCGGCATCAAGATCGTACAGTCGCAGGCGGGATGCGTGATCGCGGCCGCGGTCATCGCATTCCCCCTCATGTACAGGAGTGCGCGCGCCGCTTTTGAACAAGTGGACATTAATCTTCTGTACGCAGGAAGAACGCTGGGGATGACGGATCCGGAGATCTTCTTCAAGGTGATCCTGCCGTGCGCCAGACCCGGGATCACGAGCGGAACAGTGCTGGCTTTTGCCCGCGCGATCGGGGAATACGGCGCGACATCCATGCTGGCCGGCAATATTCCCGGAAAGACAGCGACTATTTCGCAGAGGATCGCGATGGTCATACAGGACCAGGATTACATAACGGCCGGCGTCTGGGTCACGGTCATGCTGGTCATTGCACTGATCGTGCTGGCGGCGATCGGACACATTTCGCAGGGCAGAGATGCCGGGCGGGGAGAACAGCTATGGAAATGAAGGCGTCGTTCCGCATAAGCGCGGGAGACTTTTCGCTGCAGGCACAGATGGATACTGCGGACCGGAGAAACGGAATACTGGGAGCATCGGGCTGCGGAAAGTCTATGACGCTGAAGGCCCTCGCCGGAATCCTGACGCCGGATGAAGGAAGGATCGAGCTGGGCGGCCGGATCCTGTTTGACAGCAGTGCCGGGATCAATGTACCGGCCAGGGAGCGCGGAATCGGCTATCTGTTTCAGAATTACGCGCTGTTTCCGAATATGACCACCGAGCAGAACATCGGAGCAGGCCTGCGCGGGAGCAAAAAAGAGATCCGGGCGCAGGTGGAGACGATCATGGAGAGGCTCCGTCTCACGGAACTCTCAGGGCGCTTTCCGTCACAGATGTCAGGAGGTCAGCAGCAGCGGGTCGCGCTGGCCAGGATCCTTGTGAGAAAACCTGAAGTGATCCTGTTGGATGAGCCCTTTTCCGCGCTGGATGCATTCATGCAGGACGCCATGCAGCAGGAGCTTATGGAAATTCTCTCGGAATACGACGGGATCACGGTGATGGTTTCCCATGACAGAGATATCCTGTATCGCTTTTCGGAGAAGCTGTTTGTGATGGGAAAGGGATGTTTCCTGCGTGCAGGGACCGTGAAGGAGATCTTCGCAGATCCGGTATATAAAGAGGCGGCGGTCCTGACGGGCTGCAAGAATATCGGCCGGGCGGTGCGCAGGGACGACCACACGATGGAAGCCGTTTCATGGGGAGTCACACTGCATACTTCCTATATTTTGCCCGCGCAGTTTTCCCATATAGGTTACAGGGCCCATGACTTTGTGCCCGTCTATGGCGCGCGCGGAGAGAACTGCATTCGCTTTGCGCAGTACGAAAAGGCTGAGCTTCCGTTCGAAGTGAACTATTACGTGGCGCCGGAGAGAGTGGAATGGAAGAGAGGAGAAATGCTGTCCTGGTTCGTGCAGAGGGAGGACTGGCCGCTTCTGCGGGAGAAGGGGGTTCCGGATCATCTGCAGTTTCAGGAGGACAAAATATTGTTCCTGCGGGAGGGATTATGATACAGGAAATGACACATTTTGACGAAGAGGGCAACGCCCGCATGGTCGATGTATCGGATAAAGATGTGACAAAGCGCACAGCCATAGCGGAGGGCAGTATCCGCATGTCGGAGCAAGCGTTCCGGGCAGTCATGGAACGCAGGATCGCGAAGGGGGATGTGCTGACGGTAGCCCAGGTGGCCGGAATTGCCGGCACCAAAAGGACGTCGGAGCTGATTCCGATGTGTCACCTGCTCGCCCTTACGGGCGCCGCGATCACGTTCGGGACGGATCCGGACAATTGCCTGATCAGGGTACGATGTACGGTGAAGACTACCGGCCGCACGGGCGTGGAAATGGAAGCGCTGACCGGCGTCAGCACAGCACTCCTGACAATTTATGATATGTGCAAAGCCATTGATCGCAGTATGAAGATCCTGGATATCCATCTGGTCGAAAAGGACGGCGGAAAGAGCGGCCATTTTATCTCAGGGGAAAGCCCCCTGCTATAGAAACTTATTTATTCACCACATTGACGGGAGCGCCTTCCGTGATGACTTCCAGATACCCCTCTTCCACCAGAATGAGCAGGAAGTTATTGAAACTGTTGCGCTTTTTCTTATAACCGGGCAGATACTGATACCGGCCTATGATCGTGGGGTAGAAGAAGAGGGACTTGGCCATTGCTCCGGGCGTGTGAAAGAATTGAATGGAGTCGGGCGTTACAAGAGGCTCTTGTGCAAACATGAACGATTCTCCTTGAGAAATGAATCAGAGTTTCCGGCGCAGAAATAAGACTTTTTCAAGGCGAGGCTGTATTAAATATAAGCGTTTCCTTTTTGTGAGGCTATTATGGCGCTTACACACTTTATTTTCAAGTGTACAAGATGATATTTCTATATTGCGTAAAATGCGCTGGGCCGCCCATTGACCGCTTGGGTAATAAAGTGGGTGCAAAAGTGGGTGCAGATGAAAATGAAGGCCTGGAAAGCCCCTCCTTTCCACGTTTTTTGATTGAACGATCTACTCCTAAGCGGTAGGTC
>CACXMK010000042.1:12780-29754 GCA_902768735.1 uncultured Lachnospiraceae bacterium
GGTTATTAGGCGACGGTTGTTACTAGCAGTTCTTATTTAGGATTAGCCTTTCTGGTGGAAAGGAATAATAAAGTAGAGAGGCTCCGCGCTGGTTTAACTGGTTTTTGTAACATTATGGTAACTGTTAATAAAACGTTTTAACAGTTATGAGCGGGTACCCAAGGTACCCAAAGTGCGATGTCGGAAAGTCTTATAATAAGCGGCTTTCCGGGGGTTGCTCGGGGGTTCGATCCCCCCATCGCTCAGTAAAAAGACTCCGAAACGCGGGAAAGCGTATCGGAGTCTTTTTTATTACAAATGCCAGTTTCTCACACTGTGATGTCCTTGATCCAGATCCCCTTTTGTACGAGGATCGCGCCGATCACTATTTTGACAAGTTCGAAAGAAGAGACGAGCGCATACATAGGCAGGATGGGCACTGAAGTAAAATGCGCAAGATAAAAAGCAGCCGGAATGGAGACTGCCCAGCAGAAGCAGGAGTCGAACAGGAAGGTGATCCAGGTCTTGCCGCCCGAACGGATGATAAAATAGGAGGCGTTGTTGAAGGCGTGCATCGGCATAAATGCCGCCGCGATACAGATCAAGCCGGTAGCCAGCGCCCGGATCTCGTCCGTCGTCTGATAGATCTTCGGGAACAGCCCGGAGACCAAAAGCATCAGAGCCGCCGAGAGAATACATAAAAAGACAGAGAAGAAAGTAAGGCGGAACGCTTCTTCCTTGAGCTCCTTCGTGCGCTGCTCGCCCCATTCTCCAAGGAGCTGCCCGATGATGATGGACGTCGCGATGCCCATGGCGATGAACGCGACGTTGAAGACATTGGCGAGCGTTTGGGAAATGTTGAGGGCAGAGACTACGGAGAGTCCGCGGACACTGTAGCACTGAGTGAGAGTTGCCTGTCCACCGGACCAGAGAGCCTCGTTGATCAGAAGAGGCGTCCCTTTACGGATGCAGCTAAAGATCAGTTCTTTCGGAACGTACAGACTCTCGAAAGCACCCGTGATAAAACGCATTGCGGACGTGTGCGTATGAGTCCATACTACAATATAGAGGAGCTCCACAAATCTTGAGAACACTGTTGCCGCGGCAGCGCCGACAACGCCGAGCGCAGGAGCACCGAACTTTCCGTAGATCAAAATATAGTTTCCGGCCAGGTTTACAGCTACCGCAAGGAATGAGGCGGTCATCGGAGCGACGGTCTCGCCGTGGGAGCGGATTGTCGTGCTATAAGCTTGTGTGACGGCAAAAGGAAGCAATCCGAAGCACATGACGGTAAGATAACTCCACGCAGCCTGCATCGTGGCTTCCGGGGAGCCGATGCCGCCGTCCTCGTGCAGGTATAGACTGATCAGGGCCCGGCCGCCCGGCAGAAAGATCAACAGTCCCACGGCTATGAGAAGGACGGACAAGAGGAGCTGCAGCCGGAAAGTATGGCGGACGCCGTCAGTATCGCGCTTTCCGCAGTACTGCGCTGTGAAGATACCAATTCCTGAAAGACCGCCGAACACGCACAGATTCCACACAAATAAGAGCAGGTTGACGATTGAGACGCCGGTCATCGGGTCCGTGCCGATCCTGCCCACCATAATATTGTCCAGCATGTTCACGAAGTTAGTGATTCCGTTCTGCAGCATGATCGGAAGGGCGATCATCATCGTGTGGCGCATGAAGTTTTTGTCAAATACCGATCGTAACAGTTTCAAAACAGCACCTCCGGAAGGGGAGAGGCCGTAAGCTTCTCCTTTATGGAAAACAGTATGGGGCAAGGCAAATGATTCTGCAAGCCCCGGTGGTTAAAGTCGAAGCAATGAAGGACGCGCAAAGGACAGTCTTGCCCGTTGTGGTGAAGACGACGACCGGAGGAGTATGGAAATGATAGTCAGTGAGGAGAAAAACGAACTGATCATAGAGCTCGGGGAAAGGATCGAGTACACAAACGCCGGCGAGATTGAAGCTGAGATCTTCCGGGAAGTAAAACTCCATCCGGATCTGCCGGTTTGCCTTGATGCGGACAAACTGATCTATATCTCCAGTGCAGGCCTTCGTATCATGATAAAACTCAGAAAAAGCTGCGCGGCGGGCTTTTCGATCCGGAATGTCTCTCCGGAAGTCTACGAGGTGTTTGAGATGACCGGTCTCAACACGATCATTACGATCCGGAGAAAGCTCCGCAGAGTCGATGTGGACGGCTGTGAAGTGATCGGAAAAGGTGCTTCGGGAACGGTATACAAGCTGGACGCGGAAACGGTGGTGAAAGTATACCATAAAAAAGAGAATGTGCTGTCCGTTATCGAAGAGGAACAGAAGAAAGCAAGACAGGCGTTCCTGGACGGTGTTCCCACTGCGATCCCGTTTGACATCGTTCGCGCAGGAGAAGGTTATGGAGCGGTTTTTGAAATGATCGACGCGCGGAATCTGGGTGACATTGTCAAAAAAGAGCCGGAGCGGATGGAACAGCTGATTTCGAAATACGCCGCATTCCTGAGATCGCTGCACAGCATAGATGCGCATGACAAGCCGCTTCCCGGCGCCGTATCCCTCTATCTGAAAGCAATGGACGAATTCGGCGGATTCCTCTCTGAAAAGACTGCCGCCAGGATCAGGGAGCTGCTGAATGGAATGCCGGAAGACAGCCATCTTCTTCACGGGGATATTCAGCTAAAGAATGTTATGCTCTCCGGCGACGAGATGATGCTGATCGATATGGATCATCTGTGCACCGGAAATCCGGTGTTTGAATTCGCGGCGCTCTATGCTACCTATATCGCATTTAACGAAGTGGATCCGCTCGATACCCAAAAGTTCCTTGGCATCGACCGGGATACTGCCGCCCGCCTGGTCTTTGAGACACTGCGGGAATATCTGCGTGATCCGGGCGGAGAGGAACTTAACGGAACCGTGGATCGGTCACACGTGGGAGTGCTGCCGGAGGTGGAGAAGAAAGTCCGGACAGCGGGATACCTTCGCCTTCTGATGATCCTGGTCATTGAATGGAGGGAAGAGCAGAGCGAAAAGAAAGAGCGGGGTATCAGGCACGCCGCAAGTATGCTGGAGGAACTGGCTTTTCAGGTGGAGGGATTGGCGATCTGACAGGAAAAAGCACTTTGAGGGAGTTTTTTGGGACACATAAAGTGGGAAAATGAAATCAGAAAAACAGAACCGGAAGATTTCAGTACCACAAACCAAAGGAAACTCAGGAGGTGCGCCATGAAGGGATACAACACAGACTGCGGATTCATGGGATACGTTGACGGAAGATACATCCTGTTTGCCAGCGAAGGCGACTACATGGAGTATTCGAGAGAACAGGCAGCTTGAGCAGCCCGATCGGAGAGAAGTGAAAGGAGGCAGGGGGATGCCCTCTGCCTCCTGATTTATTCGAAAAATTACCGTGCTTTGTAGATCGTTGCGAGTCCTCCGTGCGAGGTCTCCCTGTATTTTTCATCCATGTCGAGACCGGTGCGGTACATTGTCGCGACCACATCGTCGAAAGAGATCTTTCTAGTGGTATACAGGAAGCGGGAAAGGTTCACGGCGCTGATCGCGCGCATTGCGGCAACGGCATTGCGCTCGATGCAGGGGATCTGCACAAGGCCGCCCACGGGATCGCAGGTGAGGCCGAGATTGTGTTCCATCGCGATCTCCGCGGCGTATTCAATCTGGTCGATGTTCAGCTTGTAGAGCGCAGCGATCGCGGCGGCAGTCATGGAGCAGGCACTGCCGATCTCTGCCTGACAGCCACACTCCGCGCCCGAGATACTGGCGTTGGTCTGGATCACATTGCCGACAAGGCCCGCGACCGCAAGAGCGTCCAGGATCTCCTCCTCCGGGAAACCGCGATCAAATTGCATGTAATACATTACCGCCGGCAGAACACCACAGCTGCCGCAGGTCGGGGCTGTGACTACGATATTTTCATCGGCGTTTTCTTCGCTCACGGCATAGGCATAGGCGGCAATCACGCGGTTCATTGTCACGTCGGCGCTTTCATTGTAGCAGCGCTTTTCATAGAGCAGCCGGGATTTTCTCGCGACGTTCAGGCCGCCGGGAAGGGTACCTTCCGCGCGCAGTCCGCGTTTGACGGAAGCCTTCATAGCGTTCCAGATCTTCCGGAGATACCCGTGGAGCGAGCTGCCTTCCATCCTATAGATAAACTCGAGCAGTGTGATGCCCTCATCCCTGCAGGTGTCCAGCATTTCTGTGAAGTTTTTTTGAGGATAGACCTCGGTCCCATCTTCCGGCGGTTCATTTTCAATACGAAGGGAACCACCGCCGATGCTGAAGATCCGGGCATTCCCGATCAGCTGCCCGTCCCGGTAAGCTTCAAAGAGCATTGTGTTAGGGTGAGGCAGATCACGTTCCTCACGGTTAAAGAGGATCTCGGCTTCAGGCAGGGCGGATCGTATTGCTTTTCCTGTACCATGCCCCTCGCCGGTGAAAGCCAGTGAACCGTACAGCGTGACGCAGAAGGAATCCGCATCGGGATAGCGGTCTTTGAAGAGCAGGGCGGCGCGATAAGGACCGACCGTATGTGAACTGGAAGGACCGTGCCCGATCTTGTAGATGCTTTTAATACTTTTCATGTAATTTATCCTTTCGGCCGGGAGAAGATCACTCAAAGAGATCGAATTCGGCAGCACAACGGCCTTTCTTTGTTTTTCCGGTGACACCGCGGTATATGAATTTTCCGTATCCGCGCACGGAGATCCGTTCTCCTGCAGAAGGCGTGTAAGAAAGTCCCGAGGGAAGCTTTCCGTTACAGAAGACCGCTTCGGAAGCCACCAGTTCCTGCGCGCGGGACCGGGACAGCTTAAAGACGAGTGCAATGATGCAGTCGATCCGCTCAGAGGCGATGGAACCGCTCCTGCGCACAGTCCTTTGCACCGGAACAGGATTTCCGGGCCGAAGCGGAGAAACAGAGACGGAGGTCCGGCGGACGCTCGTCAGTTCCCGGCAGATAACGTCCTCCATTTCCTGAAGGACAAAGATCCACGCTTCATCGTCCGCAGTCATGATATCGCCGATCTCTTCTCTGGAGAAACCGAGGTGCATCAGAGCGCCCAGATAATCCCTGTGCCCCGGATGATCTGTGAAACGCGCGCTGCGCGGAGTGATATGCAGACAGGTGATGAGATTTTCCAAAGGATCGTCAGCAGTTATCTCGGCCGGCAGCTCCATCCAGGAGGGACAGCAGACAAGGATCCTTCTGTCGGCATCCGGGTGCCCGCCGCTTAACAGGCAAAAGGGGCTTCCTGCGCCAAATCTGCCTTTTTCAGATGCCGGATGGGAGAAAGAAGCGTCAGAACCGGCGGAGGAGATGGGGGCTTCGGGTACAAAAGGAGATAGCGAGGCTGCGGGGATTACAGTATATGCACCTTCTTTGCGCAGCTCATCCAGCGCAACGGCCTGCTCCGAAAGGGACAGGAACCGGGAGTGCGTCAGATATCCCTGTTCTGAGGCACCTCTCCACAGATCCCGGATCCGGCCTCGTAAATATAGTTCTTCGTCATTATTTTTCATAAGTATTTATTCTTTTGCGCTAAATGCTCGCCAGTCACTGCAATAAATGGATCATGATGCCGCCGAGAGTCAGCATCAGGGCGCCGCAGGAGCGGGTCACGATCTGTGCGAAGGGCAGAAGTTCCATGCGCTCCGCACTGCTAAGGACCGCTACGTTGCCGGAACCGCCCATATTGGTCGTACACATGCCCGCCGCGATGGCGGCTTCCAGGGGATAAAAGCCCATGATTTTACAGCCTACGAAGGCAGCTGTCAGCGTGATGGCGAGAACGCCGATCACGACTGTCATGAAATAGAACAGCGTCATACCTGACATGATCGTCTTGAGGTCGATCAGGGTGATCCCGATACCAGTGAGGGCAGCGGCGGTCCATCCGCTGATCGCGAACTGTCCCCAGGCCCGTGTGGCTTCTTCGAGTTCCTCTGAGAGGAGGCGGAAGGTCTTGGCGAGGATCGCCAGGATGATCATCCAGGCATACGTGGGAACAACGGAGAAAAAGGTGTGCAGCAGTTCACCCACCTGATAAAAGGCGAGAGAAATGATAAGGCCGGTGCCAAGTTTCGCAAAGGTAGGGACGACCGGCGGATTCTTGCGGACTTCCCTGCCGTCGTTGATCAGCTGCCCGTGACCGGTCATCTTCGGGTATTTTTCTCCGAGCCGGTTTGCGAGCGCGGCGAAGACGATCGCCACAATGTTACCCAGAACCGTCGCCGGCGCGATCCTTGTAAGGACCTCCCCGGCTTCCTGGCCAAGCGCCTGCGCGTAAATAGAGGAGAGCGGTACGGCGCCGGCTGTCATGCCTCCGCTTGTCATGGGAATAGCGATCATCAGGATCCCCTCAAGGAAGCGGTAGCCCATAAAGAGAGACAGACACCCTACCGTTGTGCAGCCGACGGCGAGGCCGATAACGGCGGTCGGCAGTATTTTGACAGTGGCGCGCAGAAGGAGGTCGCGGTCGATGCTGAACAGGCTTCCGCAGATCAGCGCCGCGATGTAAAAGACCAGAAAGCCCTGCTCGTTCACGAAGGCATTCACGGTCTGCATCGCCCCGTCCGAGATGAGTCCAAGGGAGGCGAGGATGGCGCCGCCCAGGATGCAGGCGACCGATCCGCCCAGATATGTACGCACCACAGGCACGGTCTTACCGAGCGTGTTAAGGCCCTCACCGATCACCATCAGAAGGAAAAAACCGCCGACCATGCCATCCGGCACGCAGCCTATGCGCATACAGGCGTAAAGGGTCGCCAGAATGCCTAAATACAGGGGAAGCGGAAATCCCGCGATCTTATAACGAAGCAGTTTCTCAGGCATTTTTTTCTCCTTTCTCCTGCATCCATTTTAGGCGATGGCAATACGGTTTACAAATAGAATTTGGCAGGACAACAGCGGCGGAACCACGGTCAGAATCGCCATCAGGGCTTTGTGATTTGGGCAGGGGTTTTGTATAATAAATATGTAGCACCGCAAACTGACGCGCCTCATAACGGGGGCAGGAGGTAAAGAATGGAATACAAACGATTTGGAGACACGATCATTGCAAGAATGGACAGGGGCGAGGAGATCACGGCGCAGGTCCGCAAGATCGCGGAGGCAGAGCAGATCAAACTTGCTTCCATTGAAGCGCTGGGAGCGCTCAACGATTTCCATGTCGGCCTGTTTGATGTGACAGAGAAGAAATTTCATGGTAATCACTTCCACGGCGCTTATGAGATGGTCTCCCTCACCGGTACGATCAACACGATGAACGGGGAGTTTTACTCGCATCTGCATATGTGCGCGGCAGATGTAAACGCCAATGTATATGGCGGCCATCTGGTAGACGCGACGATCAGCGCGACGTGCGAGATGGTGATCAGGATCCTGGATGGAACGGTAGACCGGGAGTACAGCGAAGAGGTAGGATTGAACCTGTTTAAGTTCTAAGGGCAGTTCTAAGAAGCAGGGCACGAATCTTAAGGAGATAGAGGAACAGCTATGACAACATACGAATATGGCAGTCCGGATGCGGCAACCGTGCTGCTCCAACCTGTCGATGACCATGATCTGTCGATGATCGAAGGCGAAGTGGCGGCGATCCGTGAGCTTGCCGGATCGGATTTTCGCCTGATCGCCGTTAAAGTCGATTCGTGGAACAAGGACCTGTCTCCGTGGGAAGCGCCTGCAGTGTTCGGGGATGAGGAGTTTGGAAACGGGGCAGACGGTTTTTTGGCTATGATCCTGAAGATGGCAGGGGAGCAGGGAAAAACGTATTACATCGGTGGATATTCTCTGGCAGGTCTTTTCGCGTTGTGGGCAGCGTATCAGACAGATGTGTTTGCGGGAGTCGCAGCTGCCTCTCCATCTATCTGGTTTCCGGGATTTGCGGAGTTTATGAGAGAAAATGAGATCAGGTGCCGTGCGGTCTACCTGAGTCTGGGCGACCGGGAAGAGCGGACGCGTAATCCCGTTATGGCAACTGTCGGAGACCGGATCAGGGATGCGCAGGCCTTGCTTAATGAAAACGGAACAGAATGCGTTCTGGAATGGAACAAAGGAAACCATTTCAAGCAGCCGGACCAGAGAACAGCGAAGGCGTTTGCCTGGCTGATCAACAGGGCGAAAGCGGAACATCTGTAGACGAAGTGCGGGGAGCTGCCGGCTCCGAAGAAAAAGAAGAAACAGGTGATCAGATGCGCTGCTTTGGCAGCGCATTTTTGAAAGAAAAGGTATGCAGAGACTTTCCGCCGGGAGAGATGAAGGCGAAAGGATCGGAACACGGGAAGGTGACAATATGAGGCAGGATACGATAGACAGGATCAGAAAGTTTACTAGGGACCGCGACTGGGAGCAGTTCCATACACCGGCCAATCTCGCGAAATCAATCGCCATTGAAGCCTGCGAGCTTCTCGAATGCTTTCAGTGGAGCGATTCAGAATTTGACATCGGGCATGTCAGTGAGGAACTGGCGGATGTCCTTGTCTACTGCCGCAACATGCTGGACGAACTGGGACTTGATGAAGATGAGATCATACATCGAAAAATGGACCAGAACGAGCGGAAGTATCCGGTGGAAAAGGCGCGGGGGAACGCTGCCAAATATGACAGTCTGAACGGATGAGGAGGAGCTATGATACGGACGATACTCTGGGATGTGGACGGAACGCTCCTCGATTTTAAAGCGGCGGAGAGCGCTGCGATCCAAAGATTGTTTCAGGAGTTTTCCCTTGGGGAGTGTACGGAAGACATGATCCGAAGATATTCGCGGATCAACGAGGGGTACTGGCAGCGCCTTGAAAGAAACGAGATCACGAAAGCGCAGGTGCTTGTCGGGAGGTTTGAACAGTTCTTTGGCGAATACGGTCTGCCGGAGACGATCGCGGAGGACTTCAACCGGAAGTACCAGCTGCGCCTGGGCGATACGATCGTCTTTCGGGACGACAGTCTGAATCTTGTAAAAAATCTCCGCGGCAGAGTCAAGCAGTATGTGGTCTCGAACGGCACGATCGTAGCGCAGACAAAAAAGATGGCGCTTTCAGGGTTCGGAGAACTTATGGACGGTGTATTTCTGTCGGAGGCGGTCGGCGTGGAGAAACCCAACAAGGGCTTTTTCGACGCTGTGTTCGCCGGGATTCAGCCCTCCAGCCTCTCAGAGGTCATGATCGTGGGAGATTCGCTTACAAGCGACATACTCGGCGGTAATAATGCGGGGATCCTGACATGCTGGTACAACCCGGAGCACAGGGAAGCACCGGAGGGTTACCGGATCGACTATACGATCTGCGACCTCCATGAGATTGAAGACATTCTTAACAGGGATTGAACCGCAGCACAGGACGGGAACAGAGCCGGTACTGTTTTGGCGGTGTTTCGTACGAAAATCACAAGAATAGCTGGTTTCGGAGTTTCGGCGCCCGGAAGCGTTCCGTTCAAAAAACGTATATGTTACAGTATCATCACAAGGAGGAGAACCGCAGTGAAAAAAGAAGGTACGGTGATCAGGACAATAGAAGGAGATATTACGAAAGTGGATTTTGTCGAGGCAATCGTTAACGCGGCCAATAATTCCCTGCTCGGAGGGGGCGGTGTGGATGGAGCGATCCACCGCGCGGCGGGGCGCGAACTGCTGGCGGAGTGTCGTACGCTGAACGGCTGCGCGACCGGTCAGGCGAAGATCACAGGTGCCTACAATCTTCCGTGCAAATATGTGATCCATACGGTCGGCCCGGTCTGGGGCGGAGGAAGATACAATGAACCGGAGCTTCTGGCAAGCTGTTACCGGAATTCCCTGAAACTGGCGATGGAAAAAGGGATCCGCACGATCGCGTTTCCCTCGATCTCGACGGGCGTTTATTCTTATCCGTTGACACAGGCAGCTGAAATAGCCGTGAAGGCGGTCCGCGGGTTTGTGGCGGAACATCCGGATGCGCTGGATGAGATCGTATGGGTGCTCTTTGATCCTTATACAAAAGCTGCGTATGACAAGGCGTTACAAGAGTGATCAGTTGATCAGAGGGGACAGAGGGAAAACAATGGAAAGACAAATGGTGAACACTTTTAATAACGAAAATACCGCTCCCGGCGGAATTCCCGAGGTCCTGTGCATAGGTCAGGCGGTGGTCGACTGCATTACAAGAAATATACAGGGAGGTAAGGACGGCGGAAGAAGAGTGGCGGACAGTATCACACTGAATGTAGGCGGAGACGCTGTCAATGAAGCGGCTGCATTAACAGTGATGGGACGGAGCGCGGCCCTTATGTGCTGTGTAGGCGATGACAATGCGGGGCGGATCATTCTTGATAAAATGCGCGGGAGAGGTGTCAATACGGATTTCGTGACAGTGAAGCCGGATATCGAGACGCCTGTAGCGGATATCATTGTACAACCGGACGGAAGCCGAAGTTCGATCAGCAGCAGGGCACAGCTCCTTCCGGGATATGAGCCGGATCTTGCGGCGGCAATTAAGGCATTTGCAGAAGTCTCAAAAGGGGATCCGGAAAAAGGACTGAAGGTGATCTCTTTTGCCAGTCTGTTCAGAGCACCTTTGGATGACCCTGCTGTCATCAGGAGGCTCATTAGGGAGGCACATGAGAACGGCGCGATCATTTGCGCTGACACAAAACTCCCGACATTCCGCCATACGGAACTGAGTGAGATCGCGGACGTGCTGCCTTATATTGATTATTTCTTCCCCAATGAAGAAGAAGCGGCGTATTACACCGATATGGACGAGCCGCGCGATGCGGTGATGGAGCTGCTCTCCATGGGGATCAAGGGCGTTGTGATAAAGCGCGGAGCAAAAGGGATCTTCGCCGGGCTGGGATGGGAAAATCCCGCGGTCGGATGCGGCGAGAGCTTCTGCGCCACATGTCTGGCAAGCAGCTGCAGTATCCGCGACAGCCGCGAAAAGATCCGGGGAGGAGAGATGTTCGCGTTGCCGGCGATCCCCGTCGATGTGGTGGATACGACCGGGGCAGGAGATCACTTTGTCGCCGGTTTCATCATCGGACTACTTAAGAAAATGGATTTCCGCATGTGCTGTGGCATGGGACTGGCCGCCGCCGCGAGGTGTATTGTACACACAGGAGCTTGAGTATGAAGTTTTTACACTTGGGAGACCTTCATCTTGGAAGGTCTCTGGGCGAGTTTGATCTTTATGAAGATCAGAAATATATTCTGGACCAGGTCCTGGAGTTCGTTGAAAGGGAACAGGCAGATGCGGTCATGATCGCAGGCGACGTCTATGACAGGGCGATCCCCAGCGAATCCGCGACGAATCTTCTTGATTATTTTTTGTCCTGTCTCGCCGGCAAAAATGTGATGGCATTCGTGATCAGCGGAAACCACGATTCCGATGACCGCCTTAATTACGGGAGCAGCCTTTTCGCGTCGAACCATATCTATATTTCGTCACAGTTCAGGGGAACACTGTACAGGCAGACTGTCAGCGACACGTATGGAGAGGTCAACGTCTATCTGCTTCCGTTTGTAAAAGCATCCCAGGTAAGGCACTATTTCCCTGATGAAAAGATCGAGACTTACGACGATGCGGTGAAGACGATCTTAAAACACGCGGAGTTGGATTTTGGGAAACGGAATGTTCTCGTAGCGCATCAGTTTGTGGCCGGCAGGGGTGACGATCCGCTCCTTGGGGGGTCCGAGAGCGCCGGGACACGGAATGTGGGACTGGTGGAAAAGATTGGCTATGACTGTTTTGACGGATTTGATTATGTGGCACTTGGACATATCCACTCTTCGCAGAAAGTGGGCAGGGACGAAGTGCGGTATTGCGGATCACCGCTCAAATACTCCCTGAGCGAAGTGAACGGCCTCAAATCCGTGCCGTTGATCACGCTGGGGCCTAAAGGGGAGACAGGCATTGAGCTTTTAAAACTCACGCCGATGAGGGATGTGCGCCATCTGAAAGGGCCGATCGGAAAACTCCTTGATAAAGCTGCGATCACCAGTCCGGCAGATTTTATCTACGCCACTCTGACGGACGAAAGTGTGATCGACGATGCTATGGGGATCTTTCAGCAATATTACCCTAACACGGTCAGGATCGATTATGACAATTCCCACACACGCCAGATCGAGCGGATCGATATCACGGAGATCACGGAGAATAAATCATTTGAGGAGCTGATCAGCGATTTCTACAGAAAAATGTACAGTTGCGAGATCAGTGAACAGGAACTGCAGGTCATGAAGGAAGCGGCAAAGGAGGCGGGCGTAAGCGGTGAGACCGATTAAACTAGTGATCAGCGCGATCGGACCCTATGCGGAGACGATGCCTGCGATCGATTTTGAACAGTTTGAGGAGAAGGGCCTTTTTTTGATCGCCGGCGATACGGGCGCGGGAAAGACCACGATCTTTGACGCCATATGCTTTGCACTGTACGGCACCACGAGCGGGAGCTACAGGGATACTAAGAACCTGAGGAGCGAGTACGCAAAGGATAATGTCGAAAGCTATGTGGACTTTTACTTTTCGCATCAGGGAAAGAATTACCATGTGTGGAGACGCCCCGCTTACGAGAGAAAGAAGCTGCGCGGAACAGGAACGGTTTCGGAAAAAGAAAAAGCGGTCCTGTACGAAGAAGGCAGCGCACCTACAGAGGGCCTGAACAAGGTGTACAACGCGGTCATAAAGCTTTTGAACATCGATGAGAAGCAGTTCGGGCAGATCGCGATGATCGCGCAGGGAGAATTCTGGAACCTCCTCAATGCGAAGACAGAGGAGAGGACAGAGATCCTCCGGACGATCTTTATGACAAACGCGTATAAGAATATCGAATTCCGGCTTAAAGATCGCATGGATGAGAGCTACAAGGCTAAGACAGCGGCAGAGAACAGTATCGTCCAGTATTTTGGCGACGTTGCAGCCCAGGAAGATGACGAATATGCAGAGAAACTCCGGGAGATGCAGGACAAAGCCGGAAAATCGGGAAGCGCCTGGAATATCGAAGAGATGCTGGACCTCATCGGGGATCTCCTGAGCAGGGACCGGGACAGGCTTGAGAAAAAGGACGAAGAATTGCGCACGGAAGCTAAAAAGCTAGATCAGCTAAAGGCGGAATTCACAACGGCGGAGACGAACAACAGCATAATCGATAAGAGGGACAGCCTGCGCAAAGAAAAGGACGATCTTGAAGCGAGAAAACCGGAGATCGATGTCCTTGCGAATACCCTTGAAAGACAGAAGGATGCACGGAGAAAGATTTATCCGCTCTATGGAACCTGGACCGGCAAAGCTGCCGAACGGGGCGCCACAGAAAAAAAGATCCTGAACAGCACAGCGCTTCTTGCTGCCGCGACAGGAAATGCCGGGAAAGCGGAAGCGGCGCTGAAGGTGGCAGAGGAGCAGAAAGAAACAGCTGATACCCTTCAGAAGAAGGCGGACAAGATCAGCAGTGATGAGCCTTTGTACCAGCGCAGGGAGGAACTTAAGGCAGCTCTTATAAGACTCGGAAAAGAAGCGGACATACTGGCCGGACAGGGTGCCGGTATAGAGAAGGAAGAGAAGGCACTTGCCGAGCGCATCACATCTTTGAAAGAAAGCGTGGAAGCGCTTCGAAACAAGCCGGAGGAGTTTGCTGATGCAAGAGTAAAGGGAAAAGCCCTCGAAGAGCTGCAGAACAAGATGCAGCGCATTGTGGTCGAACAGATCCCGGCAAGAAAAGAGAAGCAGGAAGCCTTCGCGCAGGCAAAAGAGGCTTATCAGAAAGCGCGCGTTCTTTATGACGCAGCCGTTTCTGCGCGCGAACACGCGGAGCGGATCCTGGAAAGCTGCAGGGCGGGAATTCTGGCGGCCGACCTTCATGAAGGAAAGAAGTGCCCGGTCTGCGGATCGGTTCATCATCCTGAGCCCGCGCGCCTGCCGGCGGAATCGGTAACGGAGGAGGAACTTAAGCAGTATAGGGAAAAAGAGACGGAGAGCCTTGATAAGAAAAATGAGGCGCTGGCTTCAGCAGAAAGGGCCGTATCCGCGCTGAAAGGAAGCGAAGAGTGGTTGAAAGCAGCCGTGATCGAGTGCCTGAAAAATCCGGCCTTTCGCAAAGAGGACCGCGCGTGGGAAGAAGCAGAGCTGGATAAGCTGCTCCGCATCTTTTCGGCCGCGAAAAAGGAGACAGAAAACCAGTTAGGCGACCTGATCATTCTATTGAAAACGCTCCGACAGGAGTGTCTGCAGCTGGACCGCGACAGAAAAGCGCTGGATAAGGCGCAGGGAGAAGAAGCGGACGATCTGAAAGCGAACAAGGAAGCGTTCGTTTCACGCAGACAGAAAAATGAGAAGGATCGCGTGGAGAGCGAGACAGCCTTGAAAGCGATCGGAGAACTTCCCTTCGGGAGCTGGACGGCAGCAAGGGAAGAGCGCGACAGAGCCGCAAAGGAAGCGGAAAAGATCCTCGGTGCCATCGAGGAAGCGGTGAAGAATAAGCAGAAAGCTGACCAGGAAGTTGCGGCGCTAAGAGCGACGGTCCGGACATTAACAGAAAACCTCGATATTCAGAAAAGAGAGGAAGAAAACCTACGGAGAGAACTGGACAGGGCGCTGGATGAGCACGGGTTTTTGTCGGATGAGGAGATGAAGGGTTACGCCGTCACGGAAAAAGAGATCGCATCTTCCGAAAAGGTCATAAGTGAATACCGCCAGGAAGCGGAGACGAATAAAGCCCGCCTTTTAGAAGCGGAGGAAGAAGCCGCAGGCAGAAAAAAGACTGACGCGGAGGCACTAGGAGAGGCAGTCCGCAGACAGGACACTTTTGTAGAAGAATCCAGGAAAGCGCTTAGCGCGATCCAGTACAGGATCCGGACAAATAAAGAAAAACTGGAGAATATCTCCGCACAGAAGGAAGTGCTGGAGGAAGCACGCGGGAAGAATACGATCCATACAAGGCTGTATAATCTTGTGAGAGGACAGACAGGGAACGGGAAGATCACACTGGAGCAGTATATTCAGGCATCCGGTTTCGACAGCATCATCGCAGCGGCTAACAGACGGCTGATCCCGATGAGCGATGGACAGTACGAGCTCTTCCGGCAGGAGGATTCGCTCGGAAAGAGGAGCAATACGTTCCTCAACCTGGAGGTCCTGGATAACTATACCGGACAGAGAAGGCCGGTCGGCAATCTGTCAGGCGGTGAGAGCTTCAAAGCTTCCCTGAGCCTGGCGCTGGGATTGTCTGATACGGTATCCTCAAATCTCGGCGGGATCCAGATGGACGCGCTGTTTGTGGACGAAGGATTCGGGACTCTTGACAGGAAGTCCATTGAGAATGCCATGGATATCCTGATCGGTCTATCGGGGGCAGGTAAGCTCGTCGGCGTCATCAGCCATCGGGAGGAGCTTATGGAGAATATCCCGCAGCAGATACGGGTCCGCAAGACGAAAAGCGGCAGCAGGATCGAGATCTGTACGGAATAAAAAGGCAAAAGAATAACAGCAAAAGAATAACATAAGAAAGAGCCACGGGAGATGTTCCGTGGCTCTTTTAACAATCATTGTCGCTTCTTACAGCGCTGCCTTAGTGATCCCTCAGATTTCGGACAGATATTTTTCCCGGTAGATCTTTCTGTAGCGTGCGGGGGATACACCTTTGGTCTTTCGGAAAAGACGGCTGAAGTACATCGGATTGTCATATCCGACGATCGACGCTATATTGCTGATGGAGTAGTCCGTGGTCTCCAGCAGGGTCTGTGCGTTGCGGATACGGATCTCAAGGATAAATTTCATGGGCGAAGTACCCAGAGCACTCCGAAAGCTCCGGTTAAACCAGCTGGTGGACATACTGCGGGAAGCCGCATACTGTTCAATGCTGATATCCTCGTTGTAGTGCTGTTCGAAATAGTCCTTGGCACGATCCATCTCGTCCTGGATGAAGCCGGTGATCCGGGGGACATTTTCTGTCATCCGCCGGCGCATGGTCATCATGAGTTCCCTGAAGAGACATGTCAGCATCTCTTCATATCCCCAGGAGCATTTTACCAGCTCATCCCGCATCTTGCGGAAAAGATCCTCGTAATCCCGGGAGATACCGGTATGCAGGATATAACCGTCCAGCGGGATCTCATAGTGCTGCAGGATACTGCGAACCTCTCTCCCGGTAAAATGGACAAACCAGTACTGGGTTTTATCCTTTCCGAGAAAGTGGTATTTCTGCTGCTGCTTCGGTTGATACAATATCATATTTCCGGCGGGAACGATGACCTCCTTTCCGTCCAGAAAGAAGTGTCCTTTTCCGGCTGCGATATAGATGATCTGCCAGTCGACTCTCCCCTTGGGCAACCATACAGATAGCCGGAATTCACATACATATCCTGTCCCAGGACCCCTGTCTCTTTTTTTGTTTCATCCATACTCATATTATCCATACTCATTTTTCCCATACTCTTTTCGTTCTATTTTTCTCGTCCGTTTTATTCTTGTTCGTATTCCGTTCATCAATGCTTTATCCTCTAAAATCCATTTGCTGACCGTATTACACAAATAAGTGCATAATTTAATTTTTAGCAGAACACATATCTATTTTCCATACATTCTCAGCTCTTTTTCCTGTTGTGCAGATTTTGTGTCGAATCGTTCATATGGTTGCGAAACCAATTTCGCTATGCTTACATCAGGGAACTAGCAACTACACAAAGGAAAGGGGGTTTTTCTCTTGATCGTACCGAGACTTTATGAAGACCTCTCTGTTCTCCACCAGAACACCATGCCGGACAGGGCTTACTACGTCCCGTCCTCCACCCGCAGTGATATTCTGGCCTGGCACAGGGAGAGTTCTGACCGCCTGCAGATGCTCAGCGGATGCGACTGGCATTTTTCGTGGTATCCCAGCATTCAGGATCTGCAGGATCCTTTTTATATGCCGGACTATGCGGCCGGCAAATGGTGGAAGAAGGAAAAAGTGCCGTTCTGCTGGCAGTCGAAGGGCTATGACAGTCCCCAGTATACCAACATCCGGTATCCGTTCCCGTT
>CACXMK010000043.1 GCA_902768735.1 uncultured Lachnospiraceae bacterium
ATCTTCGGCGTCGCGAGCACGCTGATCTCGTTCATTGTCCTGGGAAATTACGGGCTTGGCCTGCAGATGCACGGCACGTTCGACGTGCTCGGGTTCTTCACTAAGAGCGGCGGCGACCTGTACGGCACTGTGATCGAAGTGATCAAAACACTGCCTCTGTGGAGGCTGGTCCTTGTGGTGCTGGTGCTGTCGATGGTGGCCTTCTACGCGACGTCCTTTGACGGCATCACGCTGGTCGCATCGCAGTACAGCTACCGCGAGCTGAAGGAAGGGCAGGAGGCGAGCCGGAAGATGAAGCTTTTCTGGGCGATCCTCCTCATCATGCTGCCGATCGCGCTGATCTTCAGCGAGGGGTCGATGAACAACCTGCAGACGGTCTCGATCATCGCCGCGTTCCCGATCGGGCTGGTGATCATCCTGATCATCGCAAGCTTTATCAGGGACGCGCAGGCCTACCTGGAGGAGCTTCAGCAGTGAGCCGCCGGAGTTCGCAGAGAGCGCGTGATGAACGCGCGATGTAACACGATTCATTGAGAGGGTGAAAGAAGAATGCAGTTATCGAAGAAATGGAAGAACAGCACAAATTCCCTGCGGATCCCTCCGGCGGAGTGCGTCCTTTTGGGACCGGTGCTGCTCTTTGCGCATTGCGTTTTCCTGTACAACGACATCTGGAACACGATCGACAACTCCAACATCCTGATCTACGCCGTCACGCACGGCCAGCCGGGGCGATTTTACGAGCTCAGCGTCGAGCTCGCGCAGACGACGTATTCCGCGAACTACAACCTGCCGGTCTATGTGGTGTTCGCGATCTGGCAGGCGCCGTTCTATTTTTTGGCATCGGTCCTCAAGCGGAATTATCTGGACTGGCCGCTCGCGGTCCTGTGGTCCAAAACACTGGTCGTCCTCGCTTCCGCGGCCGTTGCGGCCCTGATCTACAGGATCGTCGCGGATCTGTCAAAAAACAGGGAGAAGGCAAGGTTTGCCGTGTTCCTGTACTACAGCAGCGCGCTGACATTCTATCCGATCTTCATATGCGCGCAGCTGGACGTGTTTTCCGTGGCGTTTATGCTGGGCGGGCTGTACTTTTTCATGAGGGGGGAGGACCGGAAGGTGTGGCTGTGTTTTGTCCTGGCGGCGCCGTTCAAGATGTTCTCGCTCCTCCTCGCGCTGCCGCTCCTTCTTTTCAGGGACAAAAATCTGGTCCGCGTGACGGCGAAATGGGTGTCCATGATGGCGCTTATCTTCGTGGAAAAACTGCTCTTTAAGGGGAGCCTCGCGTACGGGTACGCGCTCTCGAAGCAGGCGGAAGACGGCATGCAGCTGATCATGAACACGGAGATGCGGCTCGGAATGCCGGTCATCGTCTTCCTGCTGTGCTATCTGCTCCTTCTCGTAATGGCGTACATCGTCGAGAATCCCGGCGAAAAGCAGGTGCTCTACGCGGCGTTCTTCCTCTGGGGGACCTTTGTGGGCGCGTCGAGCATCAGGACCTACTGGATTTTCCTCATGATCCCGTTCGCCGTCCTGTGCATCTGCATGATGGACCGCTACATGAAGGCGAATGTGCTCGTCGAGACGATCGGATCCGTCTGCATTCTGCTTCATTTCATCGCGACGAAGACCGCCATCTTCAGCAGCCGGAACCTCGTGTCGCGGCTGCTCCTGCCGGCCATCCTCGAAGTGCCGGAAAACGAATTCAGGAAATACGGCTCAGTGGCAGGAATGTTCACAAAGCGCGGCTGGGACGTGTACGCGCCGGTCTTTTCGACGGTCTTTATCGCGTCCGTGGTCGCCATGCTGATCCTGACCTATCCGTCGCTGAAGAAGGAATCTGACGGGAAGGATCCGGGTCAAAACAGTGACAAGGGCGCGGGTCAAAACAGCGGCACGCGAAAGGATGCCGGTCAAGCCGCCGCCAGTAACCCTGAGTACGACCGGTTCGTGATCTTCATGCGCCCGGTCATCCTGTGCGCGCTGACGGCCCTCGTCATTCGCGGCTATACAGCTGCATCCGCTCCGGTCGCGCTTGACACGACGGCGGGCAAGACCGTTGTCTGTGAGACCGACCTTTTCTCCCACAAAGAGGCGCACGTCCTCACACAGGAGATCGAATTTGAGGAGGAGCGCGGGATCAGCGAGATCACGCTCCGGTTTATGAACGGCGTCGTGTTCCGGACGAATATGGCCATGCTCCATGTGGAGCTGTGGGACGAAACGGAGCAGAAATGCATTGCCGAGGCCGTTGAAGGCGGAGGAAATATCCCCGATGACGAGCCGGTCATGTTCGAGATGAAAGCCGCAAAGGCGTCCCCCGGCTCAAAAGCCGCAAAGGTGTCCCCCGGGTCAAAATACAGCATCCGCCTCTACGGCGACCGCGGCACGGACTGGCACAAAGACGAGACCAGGCTTTATCCCGTCCTCGTGACGGATGCCGCGGAAGTTCCCTGCGCGACGATCGACGGGGAAGCGCAGCCCGGGTGCCTGTATATGGAGGTTCGCTGAAACATTTTCCTGACCGGGAGGTTCGCTGAAACGCCGCCTTGATCGGGCGCTTCGCTGAAACGTTTTCCAAAGCTTTGAGGAGATGTGGTACAATAGAA
The DNA here is from genome assembly GCA_902768735.1 of uncultured Lachnospiraceae bacterium. Lineage (GTDB taxonomy): Bacteria > Bacillota > Clostridia > Lachnospirales > Lachnospiraceae > CAG-791. The sequence goes on from CACXMK010000043.1 coordinate 2,604, forward strand.
GCAGCAGTGTTTTGACAGATCTGCATCTGATGTTTTAATGAACAATAAAGGGGGTTCACTATGATGCACTATATAGAAAACGGCAGGTTGAAAATCGGCGTTTCCGACCACGGTGCGGAGCTCTGCAGCATTTATGACAAGAAGCGCGAACAGGAAGTCCTGTGGCAGGCGGACCCGAAGTACTGGAACCGCCACGCGCCGGTCCTCTTCCCCTTCGTGGGCAAGGTGAACGGCGGGTACTACCGCTACAACGGCGAGAGCTTTAAGATGGGGCAGCACGGCTTCGCGAGAGACATGGAGTTCACGTTCATTGGCTCGACGAAGGACACCATTACGCACGTCCTTACGTCCAACAAGGAGACCCTGGCAAAATATCCCTTTGAATTTGAGCTCGAGATCACGCACAGGATCGAGAAAAACAAGGTCTTCGTGGAGTGGAAAGTGACCAACCCGACCTATGACGAGCAGCTGTACTTCTCGATCGGCGCGCACCCGGCCTTCAACGTGCCGGTGCTGCCCGGAACGAAGAAGGATGACTATTTTGTCCTGTTCGAGGGGAAAGACGAGCTCGAGTACATCTGCATCGATCCCGCGACGGAGTCGGCGGACTTCAAAAATCCCCACAAACTGGTGCTGGATGGCGGCTATCTTCCTGTGACGATGGACCTGTTCGACAACGACGCCTTCATTTTCGACGGCGGACAGGTGGAGAAGGTCGCGATCTGCTATCCGGACAAGACGCCGTATGTGACGATGGACTGCAAGGGCTTCCCGTCCTTTGGCCTGTGGTCGAAGCCGAAGACCGACGCGCCGTACATCTGCCTTGAGCCCTGGGTCGGAAGACTGGATAACATGGGCTTCACAGGCGAGCTTCCGGAGAAGTTCGGCGAGCAGTGCGCGCATCCCGGCGACAGCCTCGGATACATCTATTCCATCGCACTGGGCTGATACCGGGCTGATTAAGGAGGTAACCATGAAAGGAATCGTACTGGCAGGCGGATCGGGAACGAGACTTTATCCGCTCACGATGGTGACATCCAAGCAGCTTCTGCCCATCTATGACAAGCCGATGATCTACTATCCGCTGTCTGTGCTCATGAACGCGGGGATCAGGGACATCCTGATCATTTCTACCCCGCAGGACCTTCCGCGGTTCGAGCTGCTCCTCGGAAACGGCCACCAGTTCGGCATCAAGCTGTCTTATAAAGCGCAGCCCAGCCCTGACGGACTCGCCCAGGCGTTTATGATCGGCGAGGAGTTCATCGCCGGCGACTGCGTGGCGATGGTGCTCGGCGACAACATCTTTGCCGGACACGGGCTCAAGAAGCGCCTCCGCGCGGCCGTTCAGACGGCGGAGGAGGGCGGCGGCGCCACGATCTTTGGCTACTACGTGGACGACCCGGAGCGGTTCGGCATCGTGGAGTTTGATGGGAACGGCAAGGCCGTCAGCATCGAGGAGAAGCCCGCGCACCCCAAGAGCAATTACTGCGTGACAGGTCTGTATTTTTACGACGAGAAGGTCGTGGACTTTGCCAAAACACTCAGGCCCTCGGCCCGCGGCGAATACGAGATCACGGATCTCAACCGGATCTACCTCGAGCAGGGACGCCTCCACGTGGAACTGCTGGGGCAGGGGTTCACCTGGCTCGACACGGGAACGCACGAGAGCCTTGTGGACGCCACGAATTTCGTCAAGACGATGGAGCAGCACCAGCACCGCAAGATCGGATGCCTCGAGGAGATCGCGTACCTGAACGGCTGGATCACGCGCGAAGATGTCCTTAAGACCTACGAAGTGATGAAGAAGAACCAGTACGGCCAGTACCTCAAGGACGTGCTGGACGGCAAATACATCGACGAACTCAGATAAGGGAGCAGAATGATCGATTTTCACACACACATATTACCCGGCATTGACGACGGCAGCAGGGACATCCGCATGACGGAACAGATGCTGGAAAAGGAAGCCGCGATGGGAGTGACACATGTGTATGCCACTCCTCATTTTTATGCGCACCGCGCGAACGTGAACAGGTTTTTAGAGCGCAGGCAGAGAAGCTACGCGCAGGTGCAGGAGCTTCTGGAGAGAAGGAGCGACCTGCCGAAGGTGACGGTCGGCGCGGAAGTCTATTATTTCGAGGGAATGGGCAAGGCGGAACAGACGCCGCAGCTCTGCGTCGAAGGGACGGACGTGCTGCTCGTGGAGATGCCCTTTGAACAGTGGAAAGAGGGCGTCTACAGGGACATCAGGGAGCTCATACTAAGGAGGGATCTCCGCGTCGTGCTCGCCCATGTGGAGCGTTACATCGGCCTGCAGAAGAACCAGGACGTCTGGGACAGGGTGATGGAGCTGCCCCTGACGATCCAGATGAATGGCGAGAGCTTCCTGCACTTTGGCCTCACGAGGCGGTTCTGCATGAAACAGATCCGCGAATGGGGCGGGAAAGTGCTCATCGGCAGCGACTGCCACAATCTCACGGACCGCGCGCCGAACGTTGCGCAGGCCCTGGCGTACATCCACTCGAAGACTGACGGCGAGATGATCAAAAAGATTGAAGAAACGGAGAAAAAACTGCTGTGTCCACCTATGTGATCAGTGATATCCACGGAGCCCTGCCGCAATTCCAAAAGCTCCTTAAGAAGATCGCATTCTCGCCCGATCAGGGCGACGAGCTCTACCTTCTCGGCGACTATGTCGATTGGGGAGCGTACCCTCTGGAGACGCTCCTTTTTGTCATGCATCTGGACCGCTCGAGCGAGCACGTCCACTGCCTCATCGGCAACCACGAGGAGATGTTCCTCTCGATGATGCAGATCCGGTACGGTCTCAGGGAAGACTCCGGGAACCTGATCGCGGAGAACTGGCTCGTGAACAACCGCGGCGCAGGGACCTGGAACGAGTACAAGCGCCTCGAGCGCTATAACCAGTGGGAGATCCGGCGCTGGGTCGAAGGGCTGCCCCTTAGCTGCTCCGTCACTGTCGGCGGAAAGAGATACATGCTCGCGCACGCCTATCCCTACTACTACGACATGGAATACGGTCCGCGCGAAGCGGCCCGGCGCCGCAACGACGCGGTCTGGAGGCGGCTCATGCTGCGGGAGGACCCCTTCGCGGAGTACACGGGCGGTGAGAAGTACGACTGCCTGATCTGCGGGCATACGATCACGAATTACTATTTTGACAGAATGAAGGGGTCAAAAGACTGGCCCCTCAAAAAGCCCCGCCCCACGAAAAAGAACAGGATCTTCTACGGCGAGAAATATATCGACATCGACTGCGGCGGAAAGCTGCTTTCCTGCGGGCAGGACGAATCGGTGTACCTGCGGGAAGCGGCGGCGCGGGCCCAGCTCGCGTGCCTCAGGCTCGACGACATGAAGGAGTTTTACGTCTCGTGATTTTGGGCTCCTGACCGGTACCGGAACGGGCGCACAGAAGCGGCCGCGCACACCCTCAAAGCCCACGCCCTGCGACTCGCGTTATACCGCGGGTCGCTTGACATTTCGGGGAAAAGCTCTCATACTTACTCGTAACTATGCAATTTAAAACAGGCAAAGGAATAAGCGAAGATCATGATCCATTTTGCAGCCAAAATAGAGAGAAACGACCCGTGCTGGTGCGGAAGCGGGAAGAAATACAAGAGCTGTCACATGCGCTTTGACGAGAAGCTCAGGGCCTATCAGCTAAAGGGGTACATCACCCCCGACAAGAGCATCATCAAGACGCCCGAACAGATCGAGGGCATAAAAAGGAGCGCCAAGGTCAACATGGCGTGCCTGGACGCGGTCGCCGAGAAGATCGGGCCCGGCATGAGCACCGAGGAGATCGACAGGATCGTCTACGAGACAACGGTCTCGATGAACGCGATCCCTGCGCCGCTCCACTACGAGGGATTCCCGAAGAGCGTGTGCACTTCCATCAACGAGGAAGTCTGCCACGGGATCCCGGACGAACACCACATCCTCAAAGAGGGAGATATCATCAACGTGGACTGCTCCACGATCCTTCACGGATACTTCTCGGATTCCTCCCGAATGTACTGCATCGGCGAGGTCTCGGAAGAGAAGAAGAAGCTCGTCCGGGTCACGAAGGAATGTGTCGAGATCGGCCTTCAGAACGTGATCCCCTGGACGACCCTGGGAGATATGGGAAGCAAGGTGCACGAGCACGCTTTAAAGAACGGCTATTCCGTGGTCAAGGAGATCGGCGGACACGGCATCGGCCTCGAGTTCCACGAAGATCCCTTCGTCAGCTATGTTTCGAAGCCCGGCGAAGAGATGCTGATGGTTCCCGGCATGGTGTTCACGATCGAGCCCATGGTCAACATGGGAAGGGACGACATCTACCAGGACGACAAGAATGGCTGGACGATCTACACGAGGGACGGAAAGCCTTCCGCCCAGTGGGAGGTCCAGGTGCTGGTGACGGAGACAGGGTACGAGGTACTCTGCTGGTAAGACAATTCAACAAGGGGGCTACTACCTATGCAGAATAAAGGAAAATATTACATCACAACAGCGATTGCCTACACGTCAGGCAAGCCGCACATCGGCAACACGTACGAGATCATCCTCGCCGACTGTATCGCGAGATACAAGAGGGCGGACGGTTTTGACGTGCATTTCCAGACCGGAAGCGATGAGCACGGACAGAAGATCGAGTCCAGGGCCGCAGCCGCCGGCAAAACACCGAAGGAATTCGTGGACGAAGTCGCGGGCGAGATCAAGAGACTCTGGGATCTCGTGAACACTTCCTATGACCGCTTCATCCGCACAACGGACGAGGACCACGAGCGCCAGGTGCAGAAGATGTTCAAGAAGATGTACGATCAGGGCGACATCTACCTTGGCTATTACGAGGGAATGTACTGCAGAGAGTGCGAGGCGTTCTATACGACTTCACAGGTAGTGGATGAGAAATACTGCCCGGTCTGCGGCGGCGAAGTGCACCAGGCAAAGGAAGACGCCTATTTCTTCAAGATGAAGAAGTACGCCGACCGCCTGATCGAGCACATCAACACGCATCCCGAGTTCATCCAGCCCGTCTCCAGAAAGAACGAGATGATGAACAACTTCCTGCTGCCCGGTCTTCAGGATCTGTGCGTCTCCAGAAGCTCCTTCACATGGGGCATCCCGGTAGATTTCGCGCCCGGCCATGTCGTCTACGTATGGCTCGACGCGCTCAGCAACTATATCACCGGCATCGGCTATGACGCGGACGGCAACAACAGCGAACTGTACAACGAGTTCTGGCCTGCGGACCTGCACCTCATCGGTAAGGATATCGTCCGCTTCCACACCATTTACTGGCCTATTTTCCTGATGTCCCTCGGCGTGCCGCTTCCCAAGCAGGTCTTTGGCCACCCGTGGCTCCTGCAGGGCGGCGAGAAGATGTCGAAGACCAAGGGCAACGTCATCTACGCGGACGACCTCGTGAAGATCTTCGGCGTCGACGCCGTGCGCTATTTTGTCGTGCACGAGATGCCCTATGAGAACGACGGCGTGATCACATGGGAGCTGGTCGTGGAGAGGATCAATTCCGACCTCGCCAACACGATGGGCAACCTCGTGAACCGCACGATCGCGATGAGCAATAAGTATTTTGACGGCGTAGTTGCCGACAAGGGCGTCACAGAGCCCGTCGACGACGACCTCAAGGCGTTTGTGACCGCCGCTTACGACAAGGTCGAGGCTAAGATGGACGAGCTGCGCGCGGCTGACGCGCTGACGGAGATCTTCGCGGTCTTCAAGAGGCTCAACAAGTACATCGACGAGACCGAGCCGTGGGTGCTCGCAAGGGACGAGGCCAAGGCGGACCGCCTTGCGACCGTTCTGTACAACCTGATCGAAGGCATCACGATCGGAACCGCGCTGATGGCTCCGTTCATGCCCGATACGGCGGATAAGATCGTGAAGATGTTAAATACGGAGCTTCGCGATTTTGACACGCTCGGCACGTTCGGCCTGTATCCTTCCGGAACGAAGGTCACGGACAAGCCCGAGATCCTGTTCGCGCGCCTCAAGGAAGCGGACGTCATGAAGGAAGTCGAGAAGATCATGGCAAAACAGCGCAAAGAGGCACAGAAGCAGGCCGCCCTTGAAGAGAAGGCCAAGGCGAAGGTCGCCAAGGCAGACGAAAAGGCTGCGGAGGACGCCGCAAAGGATGCCGCGAAGGCTGCTGAAGACGCTGCGAAGGCTGCGGAAGCGGCTGCTCCGGCTGCTGCCGCTGTCGAGAAGAAGCCCGAAGTCACGATCGACGAGTTCGCGAAGATGCAGTTCCAGATCGGCGAAGTCATCGCCTGCGAGGAAGTCAAGAAGTCCAAGAAGCTTCTCTGCTCCCAGGTAAAGATCGGCGACGAAGTGCGCCAGATCGTGTCCGGTATCCGCAAATACTACACGCCCGAAGAGATGGTCGGCAAGAAGGTGATGGTCATCACGAACCTCAAGCCCGCCAAGCTCGCGGGGCTCGTGTCCGAAGGCATGATCCTCTGCGCGGAAGCGCCCGACGGATCGCTGGCAGTCATGACGCCGGACGCGGGCAGGGAGATTCCCGCGGGTTCCGAGATCTGCTGATAGATAATATATGCCGGCGCCAAGCCGGCAAATGGACGGAAACACTTTGGTTAGCCGGAATACGGAGGAATGCGATGAAAAAGAGAGCATTCGTGATCCTGATGACTGTTATGCTGGGCTCGGCGGGTTCGCTGGGCCCCGCTTGCTGTGTTTTGGCACAGGAGAGTGGTGCGGAAGCGTTCGTGGCCCGGGCGGCCGAAGTGACGCTCCTCGCGAAAGACGGCGAGGGCGATGACAAGAAAGATGACAAGAAGGACGACAAGGGCATTCTGGAGCAGGGCCAGGAGATCGGCGAGGAGCTTTACCAGAAGCTGGACGAGGCGGTGAGCGGCGTCGACAAGAAATCGCTGCGCAAGCAGATCCGGCAGGCGCTCCGCGAGATGGACGAGATGGGGATCTCGCCGACGATCGTGGCGAAGAACCTGTTCGGGATCGGGGCGGATCCGGGCAGCAATGGCGCAAAGCCCGGCGCTAAGCCCGGCAACACGCTGATCGAAGACGCGCAGAAGAGGGTGAAAAAGACCACGGAAGGCTTCTTCTCGGTCCTCTGGAACGGATTTCTGGATACGCTGGAAGGCGTGATCGAGACCGGATTCAGCATTCTCGGCAAGTAAAGCCGGTTCAATGAGATCGGCTGATGAATGCCGGATTAATAAAGGAGGAAAAGACTGTGGGGATTCTGGGAGAGGGAAGCCTCTTTATGCGTTTTTTGAATCGTTTAGCAGACCTGCTGATCTTAAATCTTCTTACGCTTGTTATGTGCCTGCCGGTCGTCACGGCAGGTGCTTCTATTACTGCAATGCATTACATCCTTTTGAAGATGGTGAGGGGCGAGGAAGGCTACATCGTGAAACCGTTTTTCAGCTCTTTTAAGCGGAACTTCCGGCAGGCGACGATCCTCTGGGTGATGTTCATGGTCCTGTCGGCGATACTCGTCACGTGCTTTCTTCTGGTCGCCCGGGGGAGCGGGGCGTATCCGGCCTGGCTCCAAGTCTCCATCCTGATCACAGGAGTCATCCTCCTCGTCGTCATGTTCTACACCTTCGCGCTCCTTGCAAGATACGACAACACGGTCCTGCAGACACTGTTCAACGGTTTTGCGCTCACGTTCGGGCAGCCGCTGCGCTCCCTGGAGATCCTGATCGTCCTTATGGTGCCGCTCTTTGTGGGCCTGAGGACCCTGCTGCCGCTGTTCATCCTGTTCGGGCTGTCCGTTCCGGGCTACGCCTGCGCGATGATCTACGACCCCGTTTTCCGCAGGATCGAGAAGCAGATGGGGATCCCCGAAGAGGAGCCGGAGGAGCCGGAAGACGCCTGAACCGCTTTCTTTGCGCTATCGGGAGCAGTGTTTTGGCGCCCGTCAGCCTGTACATGCCAAAACACCGACGCTCTGAAAAAGTGTACAATAAAAGAGAAGAATCCTGTACAAATTAACGAAATGCAGGAGTCTTCTTTTTTTTGACGTATCATCCTTAACAAGACAGATATAAATATTTTGTGAAGGAATGGCATGGTCGGAAGGGTGGTTTTTGACTATACTTAACTCATCATTAACCAGCATCTTATCGATGAAAAAAGGAGTTAGAGAAATGGCAAGTTTATCACTTAAGGACGTATGCAAAGTTTATCCCAACGGCTACAAGGCTGTTCAGAATTTCAACATGGAAATCGCTGACAAAGAGTTCATCATCTTCGTAGGACCTTCCGGATGCGGAAAATCCACGACCCTGAGAATGATCGCAGGTCTGGAAGATATTTCTTCCGGTGAGTTCAGGATCGATGGCAAGCTGATGAACGACGTCGAGCCCAAGGACAGAGATATCGCGATGGTCTTCCAGAACTACGCTCTGTATCCTCACATGACCGTTTATGATAACATGGCATTCGGCCTGAAGCTCCGCAAGGTTCCGAAGGATGAGATCGACGCAGCAGTGAAAGAGGCAGCAAGAATCCTTGACCTGTCCCACCTGCTTGATCGTAAGCCGAAGGCTCTTTCCGGTGGTCAGAGACAGCGTGTCGCTATGGGCCGTGCGATCGTTCGTAATCCTAAGGTCTTCCTTATGGACGAGCCTCTTTCCAACCTGGATGCTAAGCTGCGTGTTCAGATGAGAACTGAGATCGCTAAGCTGCACCAGAGACTGGGCACCACCATCATCTACGTTACTCACGACCAGACCGAGGCTATGACGCTTGGTTCCAGAATCGTCGTTATGAAGGACGGTATCGTTCAGCAGATCGATTCCCCTCAGAACCTCTATGACAAGCCTTGCAACCTGTTCGTAGCAGGATTCATGGGATCCCCTCAGATGAACTTTGTCGATGCTACCGCAAGAGTAGCCGGCGGCAAGGCATATCTCGATGTCGAAGGCCAGTCCATCGAGCTTCCCGCTGACAAGGCGAAGGCTGTGATCGACGGCGGTTACAACGGCAAGCAGGTTACCTTCGGTATCCGTCCCGAGAACATCATCGAGGTTAAGGACGGCGCGTCCGCTCCTTACGCTTTCGAGTCCAAGGTCAACGTTTACGAGCTTCTCGGCGCAGAAGTATTCCTGTACTTCGATCTGGGCAGCGCGAACATCACGGCCAGAGTCGAGCCCACCACAAAGGTTCGTCCCGGCGACACCGTGAAGTACACCTTCGATACCAAGAAGATCCACATCTTCGACAAGGAGACCGAGCTGACGATCGCTAACTGATCCGCGGAGATTTCCTTTACGCATCGGTAGGAAAATAAGGTATGATAAAGGTGCCGCACTGATAGGTGCGGCACCTTTCTTGTTTACGGGACACCGCTTGCGGCGGTTTTTGCTGTGACAGCCGCGTCCGCGGGACGCCGGGCTGCCGGCATGGCTCACTTCAAAAAGAAACATCAGGAGGTTTTTGATGGTTTCAGCACAGGTCATTCGGGGATGTATAGAAAAGCTGCGGTCGATCACCAGGACAGAGTTCTGTGTGCAGGATATCGCGGGCAATGTTGTGGCGCAGACGGAAGGCGCTGTGGTGCCGGAACTTGCCCTGACAACCGGTTTCGCGGGGTCGGCGGCGGACAGTCAGATCGTCGGTGAGTGCTATTTTCTCAAAGTACTGGACGAAGGGGACCTGCAGTTCATTCTCTCGGCGCAGGGAAGCAGCGACTATACATTTATGGTCGCGAAGATCGCCGCGGGCGAGCTGGAGAACCTGATCGTCGCGTACAAGGAGAAGCTCGACAGGGGGCATTTCTTCCAGAACCTGCTGCTGGACAACCTTCTTTTGGTCGATATCCATAGCCGCTCCAAGAAGCTGCGCATCGCGAACAGCGCCCGCAGGGCGGTCCTTCTCTTCGAAGTGGATCCGGAGTCGGAACAGCTTGCGGCGCAGATGCTCTCAGGCCTGTTTACCGTCCAGAACGGCGACTACCTGACGGAAGTGGAAGAGAACAGCGTGGTCCTGATCAAGTCGCTGGACGAACAGGAAGGGTACAAGGAGCTGGAAGAAGCTGCCAGAACGGCAGTCGACATGCTTAACATGGAGGCGATGGTCAAAGCCCGCGGCTCCTACGGAACCATTGTCGGCGAGCTCAAGGACCTGTCCCGCTCCTACAAAGAGGCCAAGATGGCCATGGACGTGGGCCGGATCTTCGACGCCGGCAAAAGAGTGCTCTCCTACAATGAGCTCGGGATCGGACGGCTGATCTACCAGCTCCCGCCGACCTTATGCAGGATGTTCATCAGGGAGATCTTCGGAGACGGCGAGATGGTCGAGCTCGACCAGGAGACGCTGTCCACCATCGACACATTCTTTAGCAACAACCTGAACGTGTCCGAGACGGCGAGGCAGCTCTTCGTGCACAGAAACACGCTGGTCTACCGCATAGAAAAGCTCATAAAGAGCACAGGGCTGGACATCAGGACTTTCGAAGATGCCATGACGCTCAAGATCGCGCTGATGGTGAGCGCGTACCTAAAAGAACTCGATAACAGATAATTGGCGGATAATTAGTAAAATGAAAAGCCGGCAGTATGCCCGGCGGAGGCTCAGGATTCTCTGAAGCACTCCGCAGGATATACTGCCGGCTTTCAATGTTTTGACTATAGCCCGGTTCCGTCGAACGCGGGGATGTAGCTCTGTGAGGCGGTGTCGCCGTCCTGGACGAATCCATTGGTGATGCCGATGGAGATCGCGTAATCGACGAGGTCGTCGTACTCCTCCTCTGTCAGCTTCCGGCCGAGATTCGGGTCGCCAATGACCTGCGGCATCGGCGTATACTGGTTCAGCAGGCTGATAAAAATATTGTCGCCATACGTGCTGTGCAGGTAATCGAGGATATCCCGGGAGTCCTCGCCGCAGCCGGGAAGTGCCAGGTGACGGACGATGACGCCGCTCACCATGACCGGATCGTCCGCGTCGTCCTCCGCGTCGATGGAAGAAGACCCGTCCGCGAACAGCGGGCGCGGGCACTGCCGCACCATCTCGGCGAGCGCCTTGGAGGCGTACTGGAAGTAATCCGGCGTGTGCGAATACGCGAGCGAGATCCTGGGAGAGATATACTTGAAATCGGGCATCCAGATGTCCACAAGGCCTTCCAGTGCTTTGATCGCTTCGACGCGCTCATACGTACCGGTGTTATAGACGACAGGGATCGAAAGTCCCTGCTGTTTTGCTTTTTCGATGGCGGGGATGATCAGGTTCACGTAGTGCGACGGCGTGACCAGGTTGATATTCTCTGCGTCCTGCGCCTGCAGCTCCAAAAAGATCTCCGAGAGCCTTGACGGCTCGATTCGCGATCCGGACATCGCCTTCGCGATGGCGTAATTCTGGCAGTAGACGCAGCCCATGTTGCAGCCTGAGAAGAAGACCGCGCCGCTTCCCCTGCGCCCCGAGATCACCGGTTCCTCGTCAAAATACAGAGCAGCCCTCGCCGCATACAGGTCGGCGGCTTCCTTGCAGTAGCCAACTTCGCCGTCCTCGCGGTTCACCCTGCAGCTCCGCGGGCAGAGAGTGCAGTCTGTCATGTCAAATATGTTGTATATGCTCATAATGCACCTTCTTGTTAAACGAATCCGTAATGATCCATGCCGACAGGTGCGAGGCCTTCGGCCTCTCACTGTCGCGGCATTCGCCGTATGCGTCCGGTCTGTCATGCATCCGCCTGAGAACGAGCTCTCGTCGTCTGTATGACAGACCGGACGCGCATGGCTAATTGCTAACGCACAAAGAAACGCCATGCTCCACGCGGCGGAACCTTAACCCGTTACTGCGCTTACTGCTCCGCCAGGCACCCTCACGGCACATGACAGGGCCTGCTTAGTGCTGCTTTGTTCCCAATCTGACACGGTTCACGGGGAGTCATTGCGTAAGACCCGAACTTCATCACAGCAAGCTACAGGCAGCTGTTAAGGCTCCGCCCCGAAGAGCAGGGCGGTCATCGAATTGTAACGCTTCTTGCGGCGTCCACAAATAAAGCGGCGCACCATGCGGCGTCCACAAATAAAGCGGCGCGCCATGCGGCGTCCACAAATAAAGCGGCGCACCATGCGGCGTTCACAAATAAAGCGGCGCACCATGCGGCGTCCACAAATGTAAATATAGTGGATTCAGGGTGTAAAGTCAATCACAAGATTGCGGAGCCGATAAGGTTGAGACAGGGCTTTTATTTATCGGTAGAGATGTGACGGGTTTGTCTGGTCGTACCGATAAGATGGACACATAGCCAAAGTTTATCGGTAGGCTTGTTCGGGCACTTGTCTGGTCGTACCGATAAGATGGACACATAGCCAAAGTTTATCGGTAGGCTTGTTCGGGCACTTGCCTGGTCGTACCGATAAGATGGACACATAGCCAAAGTTTATCGGTAGGCTTGTTCAGGCACTTGTCTGGTCATACCGATAAGATGGACACATAGCCAAAGTTTATCGGTAGGCTTGTTCGGGCACTTGCCTGGTCGTACCGATAAGATGGACATAACCCCCAAATTTATCGGACAAAGTGTAACTAGGCTTGCTAAGCTCAACCGATAAGATTGAGTAAAAGCCTGAGTTTATCGGAAGAAGAGTAGACCAGCTTACTAAATGCTACCGATAAGAAGGAGACAGAGCCCGATTTTATCGGAAGAACAGTTCCCAGTACAATGATCCGCCTCACTCCCCCTGCTCCCGCGCCTCCTTCTTGCGCATTTTGTTGCGGACGCGCAGCTCCTTAAAGAATTGCTGAAGGATCGCGGTGCATTCTTCCTGCAAAAGCCCTGTCTCGACGACCACCTGGTGATTGAACTCGTTGTTCTGCAGAATGTTCAAAACAGTGCCGCCACAGCCGGATTTGAAACTGGGCGCGCCGATCACGACCCGGTCGATGCGGGACTGGACGAGGGCGCCCGCGCACATCTGGCAGGGCTCGAGAGTGACGTAGAGCGTGCAGCCTTCGAGGCGCCAGTCGCCGACTTTGCGGTTGGCCTTGCGGATCGCGGTGATCTCCGCGTGGGCGAGGGTAGTGTGGTCGGTGTTGCGCCGGTTGTAGCCGCGGCCGATGATCTTGTCGTTCTCCACGATCACTGCGCCGATGGGGACTTCCCCGATCGCCAGGGCTTTTTGAGCTTGCTTTAGCGCAGCCTTCATATATTTCACGTCATCGCGGGAGAATTCCACAGCTACCGCAGCCTCGGAAGCCACCGCAGCCTCGGAAGCCACCGCAGCCTCGGAAGCCACCGCAGTCTCGGAAGCCACCGCAGCCTCTGAAGTCGCTGCAGCCTCTGAAGTCGCTGCAGCCTCTGACGGGACTTCCTCCACAACTCTATCTTTGATTTCTTCAGGATTCATATCTGTGCACCAAATCTGATCAAGTCTGATCAAGTCAATAGAAAAGGCGGCCGACATGC
>CACXMK010000044.1 GCA_902768735.1 uncultured Lachnospiraceae bacterium
GCACCGGTCTCCGGTCCGCCTTCAAAGCTCACCTTTACGAGCTGCGGCAGCTCCCGGATTTCTTTTGCCAGTCCTATATAGCGCGGCTCGCCGTCCTTGTTCACGGAGTAATACTCCCCAAAGGCCTCTCCCGGAACATAGATCTTTGCAGCCGGATTGATCTTTGCAAACGGAAGGATTCCGCCCCCATGATCGTAATGCCCATGACTGAGTACAACTGTGTCCACCTGCGTCAGGTCGATGCCGAGCTTCTCCGCGTTCTTGAGCAGGAGATCCGACGCCCCGGTGTCCATAAGAAGCTTATGTTTCTCTGTCTCAATATAAAAACACAATCCGTGTTCGAAAGCGCATCCGGTTGCGCCTTCTGTATTCTCAACAAGGTTGACTATGCGCATTTGTACCTCCTTTGCCCAGGTTCTGAACTATTTCCGGGCAACAGCCGTGCCTGTCCTTTTCCTTCGTAAGCAACTGCTAACCAAGTGCAAATACATAGTATCAAAACAGCGAAAGGGGTGCAAGGGGAGGGGAAACGCCAGACAAAAACGACCCCATCAGACAAAAAACGACCCCAGAGGTCGTTTTTCACTTCACTATGATACAGCAGAACCGCTTCACGAGGAATACTCGCAACTATTGTGGTATAATACAGATAAGCAGGAAATCAGACAGCGGCAATGGATTCGGATTTCGTTCTTTATCACTATGAGGATTGAGAGATATGATTTACAGATGCAGGAGCTGCGGTAGCAGTATCGAATGGAAGATCGGCGATACGGCGGTCGTATGTAGGAACTGCGGTTCGAAGCAGGAGGTAGAGAAGAGCTACATCTACGAGCAGGCTGAACGCCTTTCCGGGGAGAACACCGAAGAAAGCCTGGAACAGGCTATGATCCTCTATCGATCCATACGCGGATGGCAGGACGCCAATGTGCGGTATATCGACTGCAGGACCCGTCTCGGCCGGATGCGGTGGCTGGTGGAGTCCGCCTTGTTGAAGGAATATGAGGAACGTTTCGAAGCGAAGATGGCCCGCCGGAAGAAAATCGGGATGGCGGTGCTCACGGCAGTGCTTCTCTGTCTCGCCGTGGTGATCACTGTTTCCATGATCCGCCTCAGCAGGTACAACCGGGCGGCGTCGTATTTCACTGCCGGGGAATTCGAACGGTCCGCCGCGGCATTTCAGGAAATGGGGAATTTCAAAAATTCAAGAGAACGGGTGTATTTGTCGGCGGTAGAGCTGTACAAAGCCGGGCGATATGAGGAAGCCCTGCCCTACCTTGTCTGGCTTGACGGAGATATCGACAACGGCTACTATCTGCGGAAATGCAGGGAACGCCTGGCAGAGCAGGATGCCGGCACATCGTAGGGGTAAAAAATGACCCCATAAAAAATGACCCCAGAGGTCGTTTCGCGTTCGGTGAAAAATGACCCCAGAGGTCGTTTCGCGTAATCGAATGAAAAGGGAGGGGCATGTCCCCTCCCTTTCTATTTCATGTTCTTCCTGTTACGTCTGACGCCACATCCCTATCCGGCAGCGGATACAATAGTGCCACATTAATGATATGCGCGATATTCTGCTCTCCGGCGAAGCGTTCGCGGTCCGTGAAGTCCTCTGTCAACGGCAGCCAGAGCAGCTGATTCTTCTCCTCGCTAAGCTCGACGTCCTCCTCCAGCACTCCCAGGTACATCTCCAGGACAAACCGCTGATGGTAGTACGTAAAGTCCATAAAGCGGTAAAGCCGGATCTGCCGCCTCGTAATGCCGGTCTCTTCCTGCAGTTCCCTGTACGCAGCATCCATAGAGGACTCTCCCGGTTCCACTTTTCCACCGACAAAATTGAGCCGTCCCTTGAAGGGATCCTTTTTGCGCCTGCAGAACAGAATGGCGTCCTTTTCTTTATTAAAGACCACTATGCAGTTCATGTGGGGATAGTTGGTTGTTGTCATATCAGTTGTTACTCCACTTTGTTCTTGCTAATAAGTGTTTATAGACATTTTATTCGAATTCCACTTACATTTCCATCCGCTGAATATGTGCTGATCGATCATTTTCCCGTTTTCCACTTACTTTTTCCACAGTCATATAAGTGCTGATCGGCTTCTTGGCAGAAATGCACTTACAAATTCAGGTGGTAAAATAATGGCTGATGTCACTTTTTTGGCATATACACTTATCTCGTCGCAGAAATAGTAAGTGCATTTCCTACTGTGGCGCGATCTGCACTTATTTCAGCTCAAGAGTTGTAAGTGTAAACCGGCGCTATGCTCGATTTGCACTTACAACAAACAGAAATCTATAAGTGCACCTTTGCAAATCCGAGATTTGCACTTACCGCCGACCCAAAGCCTTAAGGGCAAGTCGCCTCCAAAAAAGACCTCTGGGGTCGTTTTCCCCAGAGGTCTTTTTTTCCATTAAGCCCCTTATGTAATTAGAGGCCGCTGTTTTTTGGCTATTGCGCAATGAACAGCACACCAAGTGTTCCCGGGCCGCAGTGGGAGGAAATGACAGCGCCGGCAGTCGTCTCCAGGATCTCATCGAACCGGCCAAGGCTTTCCAGATATTCTCTTACCTCCTCGATAATTTCCCTGTCACATCCGGAATGGGTGATGAAGACGCGGTCAGTGACCGCTGTTTTCAGATCATTTTCCATATCCCGCACATAGTCCATAATAAAACGGTTCTTTTTACCGCGGTATTTTTTCTCAGGATGCATCGCGCCATCAACGACCTCAATGCGCGGGTGTATGCGGAGTGCCGAGCCAAAAAACGCCGACATACCGGAGCATCGGCCACCCCGATAGAGATACGTGAGCGTGTCGACGACAAAACTTGCTCTTACTTTTTCTTTGATCTTTTCAATTTCTGCTGCGATCTCTGCACCGGTCATTCCGCTTTCAGCAAGTTCGGCTGCCTTGATCACCTGCAGACCGATCCCGGTGGAAAGATTTGCGGAATCAATTACGTGTACCCGGTCTTCCATTTCCAAATCTTCCACTGCAAGAATGCAGTCGTTATAACAGCTTGACATGGAAGATGAAATCGTAAAGATCACGTATTCATCCGCACTGTATTTATCCAGAAACGCCTCGATGTCCTTGATGCCGGGGGCAGATGTCCGGGGCGTTTCTTTGTGCTCGTCAGACCATTTGTAGATTTCAGATGGAGTGATATTGACGCCGTCCTTATACTCCTTTTCTCCCAGGTGGACATAGAGCGGGATGATCCCGATCTTATACTTGCTGATAAGTGCAGGGGAAAGATCACAGGTGCTGTCTGCCAATACTCTGACCATAACTACCTCCTCGCTTTCTGTGGAAAGAATGCTGCCGGCGTGAACTAAATACAATCCATTTCTCAACTATTATACACCAAAACTCTCTTTTAGAAACTCATTACGGCGTCCCGTAAAAAATGGCCCCAGAGAAAAAAACGACCCCAGAGGTCGTTTTTTCATTCAGAGGTCGTTTTTTTCCGGCAAAAGAAAAAACGACCCCAGAGGTCGTTTTTTCCACAGAGGTCGTTTTTTCCAGATATCATTTTTCAGTCTCTGGCGCAGCGGTACTGAAGATCTTCCCATCTCTTGTCCACTTCCTGCTGGAAGAGCCCGATCAGTTCCTCGTTTCCGGGTGTAAAGAGATGCTTGAACCTGCCTTGGGGCTTAAGGAATTCTTCGATGGGGAGTTTGTTCTTCGGCTCATAGTTCAGGATCCACTTACCCTCGACCACCTCAAAGAGGGGCCAGTAGCACGTCTCCACCGCGAGCCTGCAGATCTCCATGATCTCGCTCATATCATAGCGCCAGCCTCTGGGGCAGGGCGTCATCATGTTGAGGAAGGCCGCGCCTTTTGTATAGATGGCAGTTTCCGCTTTTCTGTGAAGATCCTTGAAATCCCTTGTAAGAGTAGTCTGCGCCACGTATGGCACGTAATGCTCCGCGATGATGGCGCTGAGATCTTTGCGGTACTGTATTTTGCCGTTGGAGACCTTGCCCGCGGGAGTCGTGGTCGTATCCGCGAACATGGGCGTCGCCGAGGACCGCTGGATTCCGGTGTTCATATACGCACCATTGTCATAGCATACATAGACCATATCGTGTCCGCGTTCCATCGCGCCTGACAGAGACTGGAAACCGATATCATAGGTCCCGCCGTCGCCGCCGAAGGTGATGAACTTGAAATTGTCCTTGGCGCCGAGCTTTCCCCTCTTCTTCAGCGCTTTATAGGCGGTCTCCACGCCGCTGAGCGTGGCTCCCGCGTTTTCGAACGCGTTATGGATGTAGCTGTCCTGCCACGCGGTGTAAGGATACATATAGGAAGAGACTTCCAGGCATCCTGTCGCATTTCCGATGACTGCCTGGTCTTCCTCATGGAGCGCCCGCAGCACTGCTCTCACTCCGATCGTTGCCCCGCAGCCCGCGCACATGCGGTGGCCGGGGGCAAGTCTCTCCGGTTTTTCCATCATTGTCTTAAGACTGTAATCATTTGTCTTCATATCTTATTCTCATCACTCTCTGAGTCCGATGTATTTGTGATTGGGCGCTTTCATGGTTCCCTGCGCCACTTCCTCCAGCTCCGCGAAGATGTCCCGTACATGGTCCACCGTGAAGTCCCTGCCCGCCAGGCCGTAAATATAGTTGACCGTCTGGGTCATGACCTTGTTCCTGTACAGGCCTGCCGGGATCTCGCTTCCGAGCGGTCCGCTGCATCCGTTATAACTCTCGCAGCGGTCCATGATCGCCACTGCCCTGCAGCCGCTCCTCGAGATCGCCTCAGCGATCTCCTTCTCGGGGAAGGGCCTGAAAACACGCAGCTTCAAAACGCCGACTTTGTGCCCCTCTTCGCGGAGCAGATCGACGGCTGCTTTGGCTGTTCCCGCCGCAGATCCCATGATGATCATCAGGTACTCTGCGTCCTCTGTCCTGTATTCCTCAAAGAAACCGTAGCTTCTTCCGGACATTTTGCCAAAACACTCCCCCACCTCAAGGATGACTTCACCGGCGCGTTCCATCGCGGCCTCCTGCGCTTTTTTAGCCTCCATGGCGTAGGCGGATACCGAATAGGGCCCCACCGAGACCGGTTTCCCGGGGTTGAGCAGGAATTCTTCCGGCTCATACTCCCCGACAAAAGCCTTAACCGGAGCATCCTCCAAAAGCTCTATATTCTCGACGGCGTGGCTCGTGATGAATCCGTCCTGGCAGATCATCACAGGCAGGTGCACCCTGGGATCTTCGGCGATCGGAAAGGCCTGGATGTAATTATCGTAAGCTTCCTGATTGTTCTCCGCGTAGATCTGGATCCACCCGGTATCCCGCGCGCCCATTCCGTCGGAGTGGTCACAGTTGATATTGATCGGACCGGAAAGCGTGCGATTGACCAGCGTCAGCACGATGGGCAGCCTGTTGGAAGCCGCCAGCAGAAGCTCCTCCCACATCAGCGCAAGGCCGGCGGAGGAAGTCGCCGTCATCGTTCTGGCGCCCGCTGCTTCCGCGCCGATCGCCGCCGACATGGCCGAGTGTTCACTCTCCACCGGAATGAACTCCGTGTCGATCTCCCCGTTCGCAATGAAAGTGGATACCATCTGCGGGATCTCCGTAGACGGCGTGATCGGGAAAGCCGGCATCACATCGGGATTCACCTGGCGGATCGCGAAAGAAACCGCTTCATTTCCGGACATTCTCTCCGGGATCGCCCTGCTCTTCATTACATTCTCTCTGCTCATGCCTCGATCCCCTCCTTCATCGTGATGGCGCCGAACGGGCACGCTTTGACGCAGATCCCGCATCCTTTGCAGTGTTCATAGTCAAAACACAGCCTCTTGCCGTCCTTTACCGGAATGCAGGAATCAGGGCAGACCGGCGCGCATAAAAGGCACTGCCTGCATTTGTCCTGATCCAGGACCGGTGTATTCGTTCTCCATTCTCCCGTCCCAAACAGGCGGGACGTGCCTCCGGCAAAGAGCTGAAGGCCTTCTGTGAGATCCGTGTAGGGAGATCTCTCGTTGATCTTTGTGATATCTGTCCGCATTGGTTACTTCCTTCTTGTATTTGTTAAGAATTGTCTTTATTAAGACAAAGAAATCCCCGTCTGAAGACGGGGGTTTTCTGTACTCTCGTATTCATCGTCTGCCGCGATCAGGCGCTCCGCTTCATCTCCTTCGAAGACTTGCCCGCCTTCTTTCCGGAGCTGTTCCCGGTGGTCCTCATCATATCTATTTCTGCCTTGTCATACGCCATCTCGAGCGCCGCCATGTTTCCCCTGATCACTTCCGGTTTCTTGGCGAATTTGTGCGCAAAAGAAGCCTCCATCTCCCTGAGGAACTTCTCCCTTGACATAATGCCGGTCGCAGCCGCAGTCGCAGCCAGCATAGGAGTGTTGGGGAAATTCCTGCCGAGCATCTTCTCAGAGATGTGTCTTGCGTCCACTGTGAGGACTCTGCCCTTATAGCCGCGAAGCAAAGGCCTGATCTCTTTGGCAGACTTTGCCGTATTGACAATGATCGCGCCATCTTCCTTGAGGCCGTCCGTCACATGGACAGAGTGAAGCAGTGTCTCGTCTACAACGACCACATAGTCAGGATCATAAATGTTGGAATGCACACGGATCTTCTCTTCGCTGATTCGGTTGAACGCCGTAATGGGCGCTCCCATGCGCTCCGGACCGTATTCCGGAAATCCCTGTACGCAGCATCCTGTCTTGAACGCTACATCCGCCAGAAGCAGTGCCGCTGTTTTTGCACCCTGGCCGCCTCTTCCATGCCATCTGATCTCGACTGTGTTTTTCATTGATTAGCCCTCTATTAGTGAATGATTTTCATCTTTTTGATGAATTATTTTGTTCATTAAGTCACCGACATTCGTTATTATACGCTCTTTTTGATGAATGTAAATAACTTTTATGATGAATTATTTTCACTATATGACAGGTAAAGAGAGCTTTATTGCGTAATCGATGTAGTGATAAATGTGCGATTCACACTTGTTTCCCAGCAAAATCCAAAAGTTCGGATCTCCCTGAAACGGTTTTTCCCGCAAAAACTTGTTGACAAATCAACAAGATGATGCTACTCTTCCGGATGTTGACAAATCAACATTTAAACGATTTCACATATTGATGTTCAAGATAAGGAGAAAACAAATGGCAGTAAAGATCATTACTGATTCCACAGTAGATATGCCCGAAAAGAACAGCAGTCATTTCACCGTAGTCCCGCTCACGGTTTCGTTCGGAGAAACGGATTATACTGACGGCGTCACCATTAACAAGCAGGAGTTTTACCGGAAGCTGGTCTCCTGCCCCGAGCTTCCCAAGACAAGCCAGCCTTCACCGGAAGCTTTTGCCACGGTATTTAGGCAAATGCACGAACAGGGAGACGAGGCTGTTGTGATCACGGTCTCCTCCTGCCTTTCCGGCACATATCAGAGCGCATGCATTGCCGCGGAAGACTACCCGAATATCCGCGTCGTCGACAGCATGAATGTCTCCATCGGCTCCGGAGTCCTCGCGGAGTACGCATGGCGCTGTGCGTCGGAAGGCATGGGCCTCGATGAGCTGGCGCAGCATCTGTCAAAACAGAGGGACTCCATAAGGCTGGTCGCCATGGTCGACACTCTTGAGTACCTGAAAAAGGGCGGCAGGGTCTCCGGCGTCGCCGCGCTCGCAGGCGGCATCCTCGGCGTCAAACCGGTCCTCACAGCCAAAGATGGCATGCTCGCTGTCCTCGGTAAGGCCAGGGGCTCCAAAAAGGCCAATAATCTTTTGGCAGAGCAGATCCGTCAGGACGGGATCGATTTCTCGATGCCTCATCTTCTCGGCTATACCGGCCTTTCCGACGATATGCTCCGGCAGTATATGGAGGACAGTAAGTACCTCTGGAAGGATCACACCGACGATCTGGACTGCGTCCTGCTTTGCAGTGTCGTCGGCACGCATGCAGGCCCCGGCGCGGTCGCGGTTGCCTATTTCAAATCCTCTGATGTACAATAAGGCTGTTTATGACCTGCTTAGCGGGTCGATGTGCCGCGTATGGGGCATTGCACCGCGTACAGCCTGATGTGCCGCGTATAGGTCGTTGCACCACGTACAGCCTGCTGTGCCGCGTACGGAAAGGATGAGACGATGGAAAATCGCTTTGAGCATTTTACGTTGGATATTTTTAATATTTCCAGATACTGGAACAAGATCGCGACCGAAGAGATGAAAAAATACGGGCTGCGGGGCACACACGCCCTCTACCTGTTGTTGCTCGACGGTTACGAGGAAGAGATCACCGCTGCCCGGCTCGCTGACCTCTGTCAACGCGACAAGGCGGATGTCTCCCGCGCGCTCGCCGACTTTCAGAAAAAAGGGATCCTGGAGCCGTATAACGGCCCTAAGTACAGGATCACACCGAAGCTCACCCCGCGCGGCAGGACGCTCGCCGCGCAGATCCGGGCACGTGCCACGGTCGCCCTCGACCTGGCCGGCCAGGGCATATCGGATGAGATGCGTGAGAACATGTATCACTGCCTCGATCTCATCGCCGCCAACATGCGCGGCATCTGCGAGGAAGGCTTGATGGAGCAGGAGTGAACTGCCCTCCGCTTTCGCTTCACGCAGGGGACGGGGGTATTCTGTTATTACGTATTCTGCTATTACTTAGAAAAAAACCTCCGGGGATTTTATCCACAACTGTGGACAAAATCCCCGGAGGTCACTATTTCCCTTTGCGGATCGAACCGTCAGGTTTCACCGGTTCTCATACTGCAGGCGACTTCGTCGGCCGGGATTTTACGGCCGTTCGATACTCAGTGCAACAGCATTACAGCGCCTTAGCAAAACTGCGGATCTCCGCCATCTTCGCCTCAGAACCGTTTTCACTGCCGGCAGCTGTGATGATTCCTGCGTCTTCGATTCCCGTGAATGCCAGAATTGATTTATATGTCGCGATCGCGCCGTCATAGGGATTCGGGGAAGCGCTGCTGAGCAGCAGAGCAGCCTTGGATGCCTTGGCAGGCTTGCCGATCGCATAAACTCTCTGAATAGCCGCGCTCAGCTGTGCTGTCACGTCAAAATAGTAAATAGGGGACGCAAAGACGACCATATCAGCGTCCTTGTATGCCGGCATGACCTTCTCCATGTCATCTTTCTGAACGCACTTACCCTCGCCCTTGGTATGGCAGTACTCACACGCGATACATCCGCCGATTTTCATCTTCCCGACATGCAGGATCTCGACCTCATGTCCGGCCTCTTTCGCGCCATCCGCAAATGCGTTTACCATTGCTGCTGTGTTGCCGACCTTCGGACTTCCGTTCAAAACAGCGATTTTCATAGCGAACTACCTCCTGTCTGTTTTTCAATTGCATAATCGTTAATTGCATAAAATCGATGTGTCTATTTTAACTCTTTCCGTTGGCAATCACAACCAAAATATTGTATATTAATCATCAAAACACCAAAAGCTCTCCCGCTTTGTTTCGGAATAGATCTCTCTTGGAATTGTGTCCTTCTACGATCAGGGCATTGTTATCTCGCATCAATGCAATTTAATATTTGGTATCGAGTAAAGGAATATTGTATGAACGTACGACCTGATCAAAAAGCCATACTTGCAGCTTTTTTCTGCAACTTCTTCTGGGGATTAAGCTTCCTGGCATCACGCATAGCGCTGAACGAAGCTTCCGTCCCGGTGCTGCTCAGCCACCGCTTTCTGGCGGCTTTTCTTGTGATGAGCATTTATGTGCTGTCCGGGCACGCGGACTTCCATCTCAAAGGAAAATCGTTCGTGCCTTTGCTGCTACTGGGACTCATGCAGCCGGTGGTCTATTTCATCGGTGAACAGTATGGTATCCTCCACTCGACAACGATCTTTTCAGGCGTGATGATATCCATCATTCCGATCGCAGGGATTCTCGCTGCCATCCCGGTCCTTAGAGAGTTTCCGACCATGAGACAAATGGCCTTCATCCTCCTGTCCGTGGGCGGTGTGATCGGCATTGGTCTCATGAGCAACAACAGCGGTTCCCTGGATTGGATCGGAGTAGCGGCCCTTCTTATAGCGGTATCGGCTGCTGTGACATATACGCTGCTAAACCGCAATATTTCAGGGGCATACTCCGCCTTCGAACGGACCTATGTCATGATGGCGGTCGGCGCCGCTGTCTTTACCATCATGGCAGCGTTCGACGTAAAAGGAGCCCCGTCTGTATATCTGGGGCCCCTTTTTTCCACTAACTATATTATTGCATTACTTTATCTGGGCGTGGTCTGCTCCGTCATCTGCTTCTTCTTATCGTGCTATTCCCTCACAAGACTCAGTGTGGCGCGGGCAACGGTATTCGCAAATCTGACGACCACCGTTTCGGTCCTCGCGGGAGCGATGGTGC
Organism: uncultured Lachnospiraceae bacterium; assembly: GCA_902768735.1. Taxonomy (GTDB): domain Bacteria; phylum Bacillota; class Clostridia; order Lachnospirales; family Lachnospiraceae; genus CAG-791. Next base: position 10,364 of record CACXMK010000044.1, read on the forward strand.
TTCACGAGCCGTTGACGGCCAGTGGGATCGTGTGCTGTGTTTTGATCCTGGTCGGGATATACGGGGTGCAGAAATGAGAGGCGATTCCGGTTTCCGGCGCCTGTCATGACCGACCTCTTGGGATCGGGGGATCAGGCTTTTACTCCGTGATCGCCCAAACTCTTGCGGGCAGGCCGGTAGCCCCTTCGATCCTGGGCCATGCGGCAAAAAGGATGGCGCCTGCGGGAGCCACCTTGTCCAGGTTGCGAAGCACTTCGATCTGAAGCTTTCCCTTGGAGAGAACATAGCGCTCGCAGGCAAGGTCTTCAGCCTTCGCCGCTTCTGCGGAAGCGTCTGTATCGAGCGTCTCATGGCCGTTCGCGGCAGCGTTTCTCTCCTCATAAATATATTTCAGCGCTTCCATGGACCAGCCGGGGAAATTCTCACTTCCGTCTTCGGCAATGCCGGAAAGAGCGTCCATATCCGGCCAGTTCTTGTACCAGTCCGTCCTGAGTGCCACAAATGCGCCGTCCGGGATCGGTCCGTATTTTGCCTCATACTCCTTGATGTCCTGTGCGGTCACCGCGTAATGGACATCTTTCGCGACCTTGTCCGTGATATCGATCACGCACAGCGGAAATACGCCCTGTTTGACATCAAAAGCTTCCGAAAGCACTCCGTTCTTGTCAAAGTGCCCGGGGAAATCAATATGTGTTCCGAACTGTCCGGGGAATTTAAAGGTATGGATCCTGCAGTCGAGCATGGGATTTCCCCAGTCAAACACTACTTTGCAGAGCTCAACGCTCCCCTCCGGTATGCCGCTCCAGTAAGGACTGTCATTGTTCAGGCTGTGGGACAGCTCCACCCATTTCATTTTCTTCGCTTCACTAAGTGCATCCCATAATTTGTACATATCAGGCTCCTCCCTTTCGGATGTTTTATAATATCATCAATTCAATCATTGGTATGGTTTCCTGAACTACGCAACGGAATCACATCAGTTTGCGGAACATAGCCTCAAAATCAGCCAGCGTAGCTTCTCTGGGGTTGCCGGGCGCGCAGGCGTCTGCCGCAGCGGACTCGCACAGGAAAGGCAGATCCTCTTCTTTGAGCTTCTCGAGCTTGGTAGGAATTCCGACGTCGATGGACAGCTGCTGTACCGCGTCGATCGCGGCCTTGCGGTAAGCTTCCGCATCCATTCCGGTCGTGTCAACGTCAAAAGCCTCGGCGATCGCTTTGAACTTCTCGCCTGTATAGTCCTTGTTGAACTCCATAACAATGGGAAGCATCATTGCGCATGCTACGCCGTGAGGTGTGTCATAGACAGCGCCAAGTGTGTGAGCCATGGAATGAGCGATTCCGAGACCTACGTTGGAATAAGCCATAGCAGTCACGTACTGTGCAAGAGCCATTCCCTCGCGTCCGTCGGGATCATTCTGTACAGCCTTGCGGAGGTTCTTCGCGATGAGCTTGATCGCCTCAAGATCCAGGCAGTCGGACAGGGCCCATGCAGCCTTGGTCGTGTAGCCTTCGATCGCGTGGGTCAGGGCGTCCATACCGGTGGAAGCCGTCAGACCTTTGGGCATAGAAGACATCATATCGGGATCGACAACAGCCACATCGGGGATGTCGTTAGGGTCCACACATACGAATTTACGTTTCTTCTCAACGTCCGTGATGACATAGTTGATCGTGGACTCAGCGCCTGTCCCGCCCGTTGTGGGGACAGCGATGGTAAACACTGTGCGGTTCTTGGTAGGTGCCACACCCTCAAGGGAGCGGACATCATAATACTCGGGGTTGTTGACGATAATGCCGATGCCCTTGCCGGTATCCATGGAAGAACCGCCGCCGATCGTGATCATGAAGTCTGCGCCGGAAGCCTTATACGCATCAACGCCCTGCTGAACATTCTCGATCGTGGGATTGGGTTTGATATTGGAATAGACTTCAAAATCAATCCCGTTTGCCGCAAGAAGGTCGGTGACCTTACCGGTCACACCGAACTTGACAAGATCAGGGTCTGATGCGACGAACGCCTTCTTGAAGCCTTTCGATTTAACGATTCCGGGAATCTCGTTGATCGCGCCATGTCCGTGGAAAGACATTCCATTAAGAACAAAACGATTTACTGCCATTTTTCACCTCCGTTAAATTGATGATTAACACCTGCATGAATACTAAGCCTACGCATTCTATTATAAGCCAATTTGACAAATATAACTATGAATATTGTCTAAAAATACCTTCCGGATGATGCAGTTGCAGGCAATCTTTCCCAAAGTCTCTTTGCGTCAATAGCTGTACCCATCGCCCGCGATGTTATAGTCGATGTATTCGAACTCGTCCATCAGCCCGTTGTCATAATCGCTCTGGATCCGGTCCCTGATCCTCTCAAGGCTCTCATAAACCAGCTTGACAGGTTTGGGCGCATCAGGGTCCCTGAGCCGGTATTCTTTGCCGTCGACCCACGCGCTCTTTAAGGAGTAGCATTTTTCAAAAGCATAGGTATCCACATCTTTGAGCGTTGCAGGCAGTTCCAGATGATCCAGCTCCTGGCAATATTCGAAGGTCCGCCGTTCCACCTCTTTGATCCCTTTTCCGATCACGGCACTCTTAAGCCTGCTGCAATAGGAAAAAGCCTCACTCCCCAGCTCTGTCACACTGTCCGGAATGACAATGGAAACGATACCTGCGTTATGAAAAGCGCAATAACCGATTTCTTGCACGGAGTCAGGGATCATAATGCGGCGCACCTTTCTGCAGTCGCTGAATGCCAGTCCTTTAATTCTTCTGACCCAGGGCGGGATCACAATGACTCCCTCCGACTCTTTATCCGTGTATTCCATCAGTACATCATCTTGGATCACAAAAGCCGGATCGTATCCCAGTTCCTCCAACTCCCTGTTTTCCTGTTCAATGGCATCTTCTATAGCATCCTCCCCGGCATTCTCCGTATCTTCTGCTGCAAGAAAATACTTCCTGCCAATGATCCCCAGAAGGACCCTCTCCGGATAAAACCCTTCCAAAGCCTTTTGAAGGCTGTAGCCCAAATTGGGATACTTCTCTATCGTTTCCAACGCCCGGAAAAAGAGCCTTGGCCCCGTCGTCAGCCGCTCAATGTCCAAAATTTCCGTACAGTTGTCGACGGAGGGCAGCAGCTCCAACGCCTGCCGCTGGTAAGGCGCAAGCGCCTTTTTATAGCCTCTTACGGGAGATTTGATCCTCGCGAACCTTTTCAGCAGTATTTTGGCAACCTGCCTGCGCTTCCCAGGCAAGTCCGGGTCCACCTCTGCCAAAACACCGAACTCCCCCTCTTTCTTCCTCATCGCAGAAAAAGATGCTTCCAGGTTGTCCAAAGATGCCTGGTCCGGGATGCCGCCTTCTGAAAGCGATCCCATGATTTCATTGATCTGTGTTTTGGCAGCCTCCGCAAGCTGATCGTATTGTTTCTGGAGTTCTATCGCATGAGATTTCATAATCACCACCATCCGTATTCTTTGATGTAATACTGCTTTTTCATGAGCCCAACTGCCGTTTTAAATGAGAAAAGCTTACACACCTTGTCCAGCAGTTCGATGCCTTCTTCCGAATCCAGATCTTCACAGTCAAGCGCCTTCAGGAAAGTCTCCGCGGGGATCACGATCTCTTCGTAATTCTCCACTTCCTTAAAGATTCCGAGCTTCACCGAATCGGGATATTTCAGTGCATTTACACATTCACCGGATGCTTTTTTATGATCTTCGAGCGGCTTCAGACAATCCATGTCCTTTGACCAGACCTTAACAAATCTTTCCAGGACCTTGAGAGCCTTATCTTTGTATACGGCAAGTTCTGCGGCCTTTTTTTCATTTACGGCCGTCACGAAGTCTTTCGCAGGACTTCCATCCGGCGGCATTTCGCTCTCGGTCAGCCTCTCCCTGGCAATGGCGCAGATCTGATCGTACTTATCCCTGAGTTCGCTCATGGATTCCTTAAAAGCCTGTACCTGTTCCACCTCCGGCGAGCTTCCCCCGGAAACGGTATCCTTGATCTTCTTCAGCTTCTTTTGGGAGTCAGCCGCCAGGTTGTCGTATTCTATGAGGAGCAGATCGACCTGAGACAAATTCTTTTTTGCCATTTCTATATTTCTCCCTCTTAATAGTTCCTTAACGTACCTGTTACCGTCACAGAATTATTACTCCATCCAAGGCATCTTCTCCGCCCGGACTTCTTTCCATGGCTCCGCAAGCGCCTCCTCCATCAGGATCCGGAAATATGCGTCCTCCAGCGCCTCGCTGAAAGGATAGATCTCCCGTCCCGTTTCCAGAAAGTCCTTCATGTCGTATAGCATCGACGCCATCGCGAACTCGTCCTGCAGGTTGTCCATGGACAATCCCCTTTTCGCCACTCGCCTCGCATCCCTTAGAAGCGCCGTGTCCAGTGCCACATATCGCTCCGGGATGACAGGCGCCAACTCCTCCCGCACCGGCCGTCCGCCGTCGTCGAGCCGGTACAGCACCGTGTCGCACCACTCTCCCCGGTCTCCGCGGACCACGATATGCCGCGACCTGATAAATGAGTGGTACTGCACTCCGGAAAAGTCATACAGCGCGTTTTTCCCTGAGTCAAAACACACCCAGACCACATCTCTCGCCCTTTCCCTGACGGGATTCCCCGGGATGGGGCCTGTTCTGGAATCTGTCTCCGTAACCGGATGCATCGTCCGCTCCCCGCGGATCGTATAGGACTCCCCCTCTGTCCGGAGCATCCTTCTGATAAGACTCATCCCGTGATAATCATGTGCAACTGACAAATACGCGGTGCCGGGCGTTCCGATCTTCCCGTCTGCAATAGCCTGCAGTCCGGCGATGATATCCGGATAGCGGTGATATTGTTCGGCAACGGCGATGCGGGCACCGTTTTGGCTAAGGTCCCATAGCCGCAGCAGCTGTTCCCTTGTCATCCCGGCGGGCGTCTCCATGAGGACAGGATATCCGCGGTTCACCCACTCGGCGCAGACGTCCGCAATGGACGCCTTGTTGACAACGACCACCACAAATTCCGGGTGGAAAGCCATCGCTTCTTCCGCCGACCACACTGCGGGCACGCCGGTTTCGCGCGTCATCAGAGCGGCTTTTTCTTCCGAGCGGCACAGAAACATTGCGGAAAACAGTGACGGATAAGTTCTGGCGATCCGCGCATAGAACCTTGCCCGGTAGCCGGATCCGACGATCACATACGAACATATGCATAGCTACTTCCTCCACTTAATGGTACCCGGGAGTCAAAGGGACAGACCCTTTAACTCACTTTGCTCTAGTCAGTAAGTGCTTATCAATATTTTATTCGATTCCGCCCGATATTTCCATCGGATTAGCGCTGGTCTGACGCCGGGAACAGTTAACATTGTCAACGAAAAATGACCCCAGACGAAAAATGACTCCAGAGGTCGTTTTTCACCAGAGGTCGTTTTTCATTGACTCCTCAGCGCCGATTGGCTTTTTCGTTTCCGAGCAGTTGCTCCCTTTTGACGTTTGGGCACAGACTCCGATTTTCTAATATTGTTCCCCCGGGATTTTCGGCTTTTGGGCACAGGGGCACTGAGCCAAAAAAGTGTGACCCCTGTTCTTTTATACATCTGAGCGATTCTGGGCACAGCGAAGCGTTCTCAAAGAACTGTTCTCCTTTCCCTCCTGTCAGAGAGGAGAACAATTCATCAAAAATTCCAGCTGTACCCAATATGGCCCAAGCTCGGGAGAACAATTCTTAAGAAAACCTCTGCTATGCCCAGAATTCTTGAAATACACGAAAAACCCGGGGGAACAAATTATGCAAAAGTCATCGCTGTGCCCAGCCGCCCCCCAGAGGTCGTTTTGTCCTGAATCTGAAGAGCTAAAAAATGAGCCAAAGGGTCTGTCCCTTTGGCTCACTGTCATTCAATACGGTCTTTTGACATGGAATTCCTCCTCTCGCATCAATACAGCTGTGCCAAAACATCGACGCACTTATCGATCCCCAGCGCCCCGCTGTCAAGGCAGACGTGGTAGTTCTTTGCCTCTCCCCACCGACATCCTGCGCTTGTCCTTCTCCTTCACCAGCTTTTCCGCCGATTCTTCCGGATCGCCATATTCGTTAATGGCCCGCTCGACGCGCTTGTCAAATGCCGCGTGGACGAAAACCTTCAGGCAGTCCGCCCTCGCCTCCAGGATATAATCCGCACAGCGGCCGACGATCACGCAGGACTCCTTATCTGCGATTTCCGTGATGACATCCTTCTGGACCTGCCAGAGCGTATCCTGATGCGTCGGTCCCTTTGACCGGTCGATCACAAACATGGAAAGTACTCCACCCGGCGCTTCCTCGCCCTTCTCCTTGACGTATTCGGCCGAATAACCACTCTTTTCCACAATCCTCTGGAGCAGCTCCGCGTCGTAGCAGTGAATGCCCAGTTTCTCCGCCAGCTTTCTTCCGATCGCGCGTCCGCCGCTGCCGTATTCCCTGCTGATCGTGATGATACGGTTTTCCATTGTATATAATCCTCCTTCTCGCGTGTGCCAAAAGGACAGACCCTTTGGCTCATTTTCCGTTTTTCAGCACATCTTCCAGCCCATAGATGATTCCGGCCAGCCCGGCCGCAACAGCGGCAACCGTATCCGTATCGCTTCCAAGGTTGACCGCTGTCAAAACATCGCCGCGGAAGCCCTTCTCCCAGTCACCTTCATGGCTGACGGTCCATAAGGCCGCTTCAAGTGTATCGACCACATACCCGCTTGATTTGATCTGGGATCTGCTAAGCGTGTCGATGAAGTGAAGACGGTCAAAAGGTTTGTCGAATTTGAGCGTCGGAATGATGGACGAGACGGGCTCTCCCGCGAGCAGTTTTTGGGCAACTCGGACATAGATCACGCACGCTTCCTGAGAGATCCGGTGTCCGTGCGTGATTGCAGAGACCGCGCGGATCTCATCGTCCGTGCAGCTTATAAACGCAAGCGGCAGGACGCGCATAAGGGAGCCGTTCCCGTTGTCCCACTCTCCGACGGCGGGCTTTCCCTTTTTGAGCGCAGTGCAGGTTGTGATCCCGGCGTCGAAAACATCACCGTCCGTGGTATAGTCTCCATTCAGGAGCCATTGATTGAACCTCGTGCGCATGTCTTCCGTCACTATTTTGCCGCCGTTGGATTTGAGGCTGTCCAGCGTCGCCAGCGTCATGGAGGTGTCATCCGACCAGGTCCCCATCGGCTTATGGTGCGTTCCGTAGCCAACCATATCCGTGCACAGAAAGGAGTCCCTGTTTTTAAACTCATACGGTACACCGAGCGCGTCGCCGATGGCGAAGCCCAGTATTGCATCATACATTTTTTTCATATCTTCTCTTCACACCCTTTCTGCCGGTATGTGCAGCGTGAGCACATTCAGCCCCAGCACATTCTGGTACTGCACTTTCTTCGCGATCTTGAACACCATGCGGATCCCGAGGTTTTCGTCAATGTCCGAATCTCCCACCATCTTAAGCTGCTCTGCAGGATCGAAGGGAACGCAGTCGTCCTTGATGCGCAGGATGAGCCAAAGGGACAGACCCTTTGACTGTTATGAAGTGACCGTTTGTCAAGGCCGAATTAATGGTCTCGACAAGTAACTCACTATCCCTCCGACAGTTAG
>CACXMK010000045.1 GCA_902768735.1 uncultured Lachnospiraceae bacterium
GAAGACCATATTCGGGGCGAATACGAACTCGTATACGATCACAGGTGTCAAGAAGGGCACGACCTATTATGTGCAGGTACGTACTTTTGTCCGAAAGCCAGTTGATGGCGGTGGAACCTTCGACTACTTCTCGACGTACAGTACGATACAACACATAAAGATCACAAAGTAACCGGCGGAGGGCCAAAAGCAGCCGGTGGAAGACGAAAAAAAGAGGACAGGAAACTGTCCTCTTTTTATGTCCGGAGAAAATTTCATTATAGCTGCGCGAGCAGCGGAATGACTTCGTCGAGCGACTTGACGACGGCGGTCGTCATGTCGAGGACCTCTTTGTCAGGGAGCTTGAGGTCCGGAACGCAGATAACAGGGAAGCCACCCGCGTAAGCGGCACGGATGCCGTTCTCGCTGTCTTCAAGGACGAGGCAGTGAGAAGGGATCTCGCCCGCCTTTTCGGCGGCGAGAAGAAAGACCTCCGGATCAGGTTTTCCGCGCTTGACTTCTGTACCGCAGACAGCGCCGGAAAAGTAGTGGTAGACGTTGTTCTGGCGCAGTAGCTGCTCTGCGCGGTCAGGAAGCGAAGAGGTCGCAAGGATCATCTTGATCCCATGATCATGCAGGTATTTTAGGAGCGCTTCCGCGCCGGGTTTAAGCGGGATGCCGTTAGCCGTGATCTGCGCTTCGCGGTCCCACGTCCACTGCATGCCCTCCCGGACGGTGATCGGCATGCCGCAGAGATCAATGTAGCTCTGGACGTTGTCGACGAGTGTCCGGCCGGAGTGGTTGCAAACATATTGCTCTAATGTGAGGGATCTGCCGTATTGACTGCACATTTCATTCGCCATCTGATAGTAAACGACTTCGCTGTCGATCAAGAGCCCGTCAAGATCGAATAATGCTGCTTTGATCATAGAATCGTCCTCCTTTTGCATCAATCATATCATGGGAGCGGGGGTCAGACAACACCGTTGCCCGAAGGATGGCAAAGTGGTAATCTGAATGCAGCGGACGCCGGAGACGGAACCGGAGCCCTGAAAGGAAGAGAAAGAGATGACTGCGGATTATCAGAAAATGGTGACGATGGATTCCTCCTCATTTGTGCTGCTGGCGGACTATGTACCGGCGATCGTACAGGAGATCCGCTATTATTCCACTTATAATTTTATTGGGGACAGGATCGACGGATATGAGGAGCCGTGCGCTGTTTTGACGCTGCAGGCTGCCCGGGCGCTCAAGTCTGTCAGCAACGAGATGAATGTGATGGGCTACCGCCTGAAAGTGTTCGACGCGTACAGGCCGGCCGGCGCGGTGAAGCATTTCGTGCTGTGGGGGATCGAGGACACAGACATCCGGATGAAGCCGTATTTCTATCCCGACCTCGTGAAGCAGGAACTCTTTATGAAGGGCTATATCGCGACGAAATCGAGCCACAGCAGGGGCAGCACGGTGGACCTTACGCTGCTCGACATGAAGACCGGGAAGGAAGTGGATATGGGAAGCCCCTTCGACTTTTTCAGCGAGGTCTCCCACCCGGATTACAGAGGCATCACTAAGGAGCAGTACAACAACAGAATGCTTCTCAGGAACGCGATGATCCGGAACGGGTTCGATCCGATCGATTGCGAGTGGTGGCACTTCACGCTGAAGAACGAGCCGTTCCCCGACACATATTTTGAATTCCCGGTATCGTCGGCGTATCTGAAAAGAGGAATTTAGTCAAAAAAGAGAAGCAGCGGATTTCCCGTTCACAGGGAGACCGGCTGCTTCTTTTTGTTGCTGTGTTTGTCCTGAGGCTTGTTCTGCAGGTCCTTTTAGTTGTTCTGCAGGTTCCTCAGAAGCGGGAACAGGACGCCGCCGACGGCGTTTCCGAGCGTGATCGCAAAAATACAGACGGCCGCCCTTGCGCCCCACACGCCGCCGATCCAGAAATAGAACATATCGGCGACGCAGTGTTCCGTTCCGCAGAGGATGAACACCATCACGCCGAAGATCAGCGCCAGGTATTTGCCGAATTCGTGCGGGATGTTCTTACACCCCTCCACCGCGATATAGATCAGGATATTGCAGAGGATTCCCAGGAAGAACAGGCTTACAAGGCTGTCGTTCAGTTTTGCCGCGCACATCGTTGCCGCTTTCTCCGTAAGGGCAGCCGCGTTCCTCGTCATGCGTGCAAAGAAAGCGATCAGGCCGGTTCCCGCAAGGTTTCCGATCCAGATGATGGGAAGCGCGAGCGCATATTCCGCATTGTTTTGAAAAACATAGCAGACCTTTCCCGTGAACAGGTTGAATCCCATCGTGCAGACGGTGAACAGTCCGACGGTGAAAAGGGCGGCGCCGAGCACCTTGCTGTCAACGGAGAGAAAGACGAGACCGCCGATCGCGATGCTCATGCCGGCCAAAACAGCGCCGGCGAATGTCTTGAGATAATTCATGAGCTAATGTGACCTCCTTAAAAACTTATCAAAGAGAACTGTTTTTAGCATTTGCACCATGAACTATAACCGTTCGAACGGCAACATGCAAGGGGAGAGTGTCCTTTTAGAGGAACAGAATGTATGTTTGCCACCGCGGCGGGGGCAACGGAGAGAAAAGCTTCTTGCTATAATGGATGCCAAAGTACAAGGCGCCTGTACTTTGACATTCATAAAAAGGAGGAGCTTTTATGCGTATCAGAACAAGACTTATTGCAGTGGCCGTCAGTGTTTTGACAGCGGTCTCCATGATGGCGGGATGCGGTTCGTCCTCATCGTCCGAGCCCAGGGAGATCGTAGCCAAGGAGGAGGCGGCTGAGAAGGCTGAGGCCAAAGACGCGGGGGAACAGCAGGATGCACAGGCAGAAGCCGGTGCGGAGGGCGGTCAGGAAGGCGGCGGTCAGGAAGGAGAGGGCCAGGTGGATCCGCCGGGACAGGAAGCGGAGGATGCGACTACGATCGAGGAGCAGGTCCTGATCGACCGCGACGGCATCAGGGTCACGGCGAAACAGTATGTTACGGACAGCATCTGGGGCGAAGGTATCAAGGTGCTCATTGAAAACAATTCGGATATCGACGTCATGGTGGGCTGTGACGCGCTCATTGTGAACGGCTATATGATCAGCGACCTCTTTTCTGCCGACGTTGCGGCGGGCAAGAAGGCCAACGATACGATCTACCTGTCCAGCTCCGAGCTGAAGGCGGCGGGGATCGACGTGGTCGGACGCGTCGAGATCTACTTCCACGCATACGACTCGGACAGTTATGACAGCATTTTCGGCAAGGAGAGCGCAGTGATCGAGACGTCCGCGATCGACCGGATCGACACGAAAGCCAATGACGACGGAGTGGAGCTATATAATGAAGGCGGCATCAGGATCGTCGGCAAGACGGTCGATGAGAACAGCTTTTGGGGAATGGCGATCCTGCTCTACATGGAGAACGATTCCGGACGGGATGTTGTGATCCAGGTCGAAGACCTCTCTGTCAACGGATTTATGATGACGCCGTATTTCTCCGCCGATGTCTACGACGGAAAAAAAGCACTGGATGACATCACGCTGATGTCTTCGGAACTGGAAGAGAACGGGATCGAATCCATTGAGGACGTGGAGCTGAAGTTCCACATCTATGACCCGGAGTCCTACGATACGATCGCGGATTCCGATATCATCTCGTTTTCTGCGAAGCAGTGAGGAGAGTAAGGGTTATCGCAAAAAAAGGAGCCGCGCATTGATGCGGCTCCCTTTTATACTCTTTTGATCGTAGTATTCAATCGATCACGGCTGAAAATCCGTGTGATGTCCTTCTGAGGGCTCGAAGACCAGCTGAGGGGTCTCTGCCGGAGGAAGATCGGACACCGCATCTGCCTGCGGATCAAATCCGGTGTGGTAGGTCTCGGCGGGCTCGGAAGGCTTCACGGGCTGGTCATGGGAAGGCTTTGAAGGAGCCGGGATCGGTACGTATTCTCCGGGAAGGATATCGCCGGCAGAGCTCTGTGTCTGGGCAGCGCCTTGTGTCTGGGCAGCGGCCTGTGCCTGAGCTGCGGCCTGTGCCTGTGCAGCGGCTTCTGCCTGAGCGGCGGCCTGTGCCTTGGCCGCGGCTTCTGCCTGTGCTGCTGCTTCCGCTTCTCTTTCTTTCTGCTCTTTCTTCTCACGTCTTGCCGCGAGCAGGATGCAGATCCATGTCACGAACATGCTCAGGAGACAGGCGGCTCCGCAGATCAGAAGCGTCCAGCTGGCGAACCCCTGAACCAGGTTGGTGACGGCAGTGACGCCTGCGAGTACAAAGATCGCGCCTGCCAGGCAGGCGAGCGTAAGGACCAGGTTCAAAACCCAGACCGCGTAATCGAGGACCTTCATCTGTACGGTTCCCTGCAGGACCAGAACGCCGAGAAGGAGAGAGAGCGCTCCGGTGTACATTTCGAAATGCGCTGTCACTTCATTGATCCGGAGCAGTCCGATACAGCCGAGGATGATCAGCATCGTGCCAATCGCAAATCCGTAGCGGTCGATCCTCTTAAAATCCCCCGAAAGGAAGAAGGAAACAATCGCGACGACGCCGACAGCTACAAGGCTTCCGCACAGGATCTGGCATAGCGTAATGACCTGAATGGAAGGCTTGAACAGGAGCAGATAGCCCAGGACTATGGCTACGGCAGAGAACAGGATCTGTGTGACTACACTACTTTTGCTGGTTGTGGTTTTCACGGCTTTTTCTCCTCAAAAAACAGACAGTTTTGGAAAGATTTTTTACGGGGTTAGCGTTGCTAATACACAGTTTATCATGTTATTCTGCATTTGGGGAGACGGATTCAAAAAGCTCCTTTGTATCCAAATGTGTATATATGAGTTATTGCAGACACGCATCGAGTGCTTTTTTACAGCGGGCAGAAAAGGAGAGCAACGCAATGACACTGGCAGAATTATATTTCAGGCAATTTTCGACTGCGCAGTATTTTGAATTTTGCATACGCCTTGTGGTGTCGTTTGTGGTCGGCGGACTGATCGGCCTTGAGCGCAGCAACCGCTTCAAGGAAGCCGGTATACGCACGCACATTCTTGTCTGTCTTACAACGACCCTGATCATGCTGATCTCCAAGTACGGCTTCGCCGATATGAGCACAACCGCCGCTATGGAGTATTATGGCTCAAAAGGAGCGGACACGGCGAGAGTCGCAGCGCAGGCGGTCAGCGGCATCTCGTTTCTGTGCGCGGGTGTGATCATCAAAGTCGGCAGCAATATCAAGGGGCTGACTACAGCGGCCGGGATCTGGCTGACGGCGGGTATCGGCCTTGCGATCGGGGCGGGGATGTATGTTGTGACAGGCTTTACGGTACTGCTCCTGTGGCTACTGCAGTACGTGATCTACAGGCTGCCGTTCGGCGCCGAGACGTATGACGGTTACCACCTCAAGTTCGTGGTGAAAGGCGGGAGCGATTTTGAGACGATCCTGAAGGAGCAGATCAAGCGCTGGAATGCCATGGTGACAGAGAACAGCATCAGCTGGAAGCGGAATGATACAGCGGAGTTCGATTATGTCATTCACCGGGCAGAGGTGATCAAATACAGCGAGATCAAAAAGTTTGTGGAGGAAAATGATACGATCCTTTCGTTCAGTTTCAATCCGCTGCGCGCGCATGTGCACTGAGAAGTGCCGGATTACCGGAATATATGATTTGAGAAATATGGAAAAGGCTCTGCATCCGTTTATGAGGAACGGTTGCAGAGCTCTTTTTTGGCATAAAGTGAGCCAAAGGGTCTGTCCCTTTGTCTCAGCCGAGGCTTTCGCGAAAATCGTAGATCGCGCGGATGGCGTCTTCGTAGCGGTCTTCGGGAACGCCGATGAGGAGGTTCAGCTTGCCGGCACCCTGGTTGATGGTGCTGATCTCGATTCCTTCCTCCGTGAGTCTCTGGAGGACCCGCACGTTCGCGTCGCTGGACTCCGTCGCCTTTTCGCCTGTCACCGCGATCAGCGAGAGGTTCTCGCGAAGGCCGATGAAGTCGGGATTGAGCGTGCTCCTGATCTCCTCGAGCAGGTCGTCCTTACAGCTTTCAAGGAGGTCGCTCCTTATGACGAGCGTGATGGAATCGATCCCGGTCAGGCAGTATTCGAACGGGAGCGACCGCTCCTTCAGAATATCGAGCATCAGCGCGCTGAATCCCGATCCGTCGCTGACCATCACCTTTTCAATCTGGACGAGGGACATCCCTTTTCTGCCGGCGACGCCGGTCAGGGGATTTTTCTTCACGCCGGGGGGAAGGTGGCGCATGATCATGGTTCCCGGATCCTCAGGCTTGTTCGTGTTGCGAATATTGATGGGGATCTCCATCTCGGAGGCGGAGAGGACAGCGTCCGAATGAAGCACGGAAGCGCCCATGTAGGACAGGGTCCGCAGCTCGCGGTAGCTCATGAACGCGACGGTCTTCGGTGTTTTGACAATGCCGGGGTCTGCCGCGTAGAGTCCTGATACGTCCGTCCAGTTCTCGTACAGGTCCGCGCCGATCGCGCAGGCGGCGAGGCTTCCGGTGATGTCGGAGCCGCCCCGCTCGAAGGTGTGGATCGTGCCGGCCATGTCGGCGCCGTAGAAACCGGCGATGACGGCATGGCTAAGGGGCAGGAGCGATGCGCGCATCGTCCTGTTCGTCATCGGGCCGTTCAGCTGGCCGTCCTCGTCAAAACACACACACCAGGCAGGGTCCACGAAGGTATAGCCGAGATACTGCGCGACGATCTTGGCTGTCAGGTATTCACCCCGGCTCGCGGCGAAATCCCGCAGGGGCTCCGTCTTTAGCGAGTTCTCAAGGACCTCGAGCTCCTCGTCCAGAGGAAAAGCCATGCCAAGGCCGTCAGTGATGTCGCGGAAGCGCCTCCTGATATCTTCCAGCTCCGCGGCGAACGGGACGCCGGCGCTGGCTTTCTCATAGCAGTTCAGGAGAAGGTCGGTCACTTTTATGTCGTCGGGGAAGCGTTTTCCGGGCGCGGAAACGACAATGAACCGCCGCTCGGGACAACTCTTTATGATATTCTCGATCTTGCGGATCTGGGCGGCGTCCGCGACGGACGTGCCGCCGAATTTGGCTACGACTACGCGCTTGTTCATGGTTCTAAGGCCTTTCCTGTTTTTTGACATGTTACGCCCGGTGGAGATGCTTGCTGTTTGTGCTCCGGGACGGGCGGCTGCCTGTACATACTATATTACTATCTTCTGGCGGCAATGACAAATGACCTCTGGGGTCGTTTTTCATAGGTGATATTTTTGCTATAATAGAATAAAGCTATCCCCAGCCATTTGTTGATTGCCGGAGACAATTGAAGATGCGCAATAAAAACAAGACCGTAAAACTATATAATATCCTGCTCCCGATCTGGATCCTGGTGTTTTGGCCGTCGCAGCTGTGGCTGATCCTTATTCCGGCCAATTACCTGATCGACCGGATCGTACTGCGGTGGAGTCTCGGCGACATGCCGGAGAAGGGCCTGTTCTGCAGGAAGCACACGTGGAAGATCTGCATTGCAGGGTTTCTGAGCGATCTGATCGGCGCAATGTTGATGTTCGGCGTGTTCATGTGCGAGGTATGGATCGGGGACGATTCGCCGTTGAAACCGGCCATGGATAAGATCGAGTACGCCGTCGGGTTCAATCCGTTCAGTAATTTCGGCGGATTCCTGATTACGGCGCTTTCGGTCGCGCTGGCGGGCGCATGCATCTATCTGATCGACAAGAAGTTGCTGCGTAAGGCCGGGCTGGACATGGAACAGGCGAAGAAGTCAGCACTGCGGCTCGCGCTGATCACAGCGCCGTATCTGTACTTTTTGCCGTCGGAGCTGCTCTACAGGAACTGGTTCTGAAAAACGAAAAATGACCCCAGAGGTCGTTTTTCAACAAGTGTCGAAAAATGACCCCAGAGGTCGTTTTTCAACAGGTGTCTATTATTTTAGGAAATAAAGGAGGAGCTATCTGATGAAGTATCGCACAATGGGGAAACTGGGGATACAGAGTTCTGCCTTTGGCCTTGGATGTATGCGGTTCAACGGGCCGGCATCGGGAGACAGCATCATTGACGAACAGAAAGCGATTTCCCTGATCCGCCAGGCTATCGACGGCGGCGTGACGTACATGGACACTGCTTATGTCTATTTGGACAAAACATCGGAGACCGTCCTGGGCAAGGCGCTCCGCGACGGCTATCGCGACAAGGTGACGATTGCCACGAAAGTGCCGCCGGAACTGGTCCACAGCCGCGCGGAAATGGAAGAGGTCTTCGAGTCCGAGCTGAAGAAACTGCAGACAGACCACATCGATTTCTACCTGATGCACGCGCTGGACAAAGAGAGATGGGAGATGTTCAAGAAGATCGGGGCGCCGGAGTTTTTTGACGACCTCAAGAAGGCGGGCAGGATCCGTTTCAAGTGCTTCTCGTTCCACGGCCCCTACGAGGAATTCGAGTACATCCTGAACGACTACGACTGGGACATGGTGCAGATCCAGTACAACTTCATGGACATCAACAACCAGGCGGGCACGAAGGGCCTGGAGCTGGCGGGCAGCAAGGGCATTCCGGTCGTGATCATGGAAGGCCTTCTGGGCGGCCGTCTGGCTAAGGCACCCGCGAACGTGCAGGCGCTCTACGACGCGTTCCCTGTAAAGCGCACGCCCGTTGAGTGGGGATTCCGCTGGCTGTGCAACCGCCCCGAGGTGGCGGTCGTTCTGTCAGGCTGCAACGAGCCCGAGCAGATCGAGGAGAACCTGCGGATCTTTGACACCGTGGAGGCCGGCATCATGAGCGCCGAAGAGCTGCAGCTCATGGATAACGTGCGCGAGGCCTACAACAGCCGCACGAAGATCGGATGCACGGGCTGCCGCTACTGCATGCCTTGCCCTAACGGCGTGAACATCCCCGGGATCTTCAAAGTCTGGAATGACGTGTCGCTGTACGACACAGATCCGGCAAAGAACCAATCCCTCAAAGAGATCGTGTCAAAAAACAGTGGCGCCGGCAACTGTGTCGCCTGCGGCGCGTGCGAGGCGGCTTGTCCGCAGCACCTCGAGATCATCGAAGGGCTGAAGCTGGCGTGGAAAGACCTGACAGGTGAGTAAATGAATCCGGAAGATCAGATCCCTGAAAATCCCGGGACCCAGTCCCCTATAAAGAAGCCCCGGAACCCTTTGGGCACCGAGCCGATCGGCAGCCTTTTGCTGAAATTTGCCGTCCCCAGCATCATAAGCACGCTGATCGCATCTCTCTACAATATGGTGGACCAGATGTTCATCGGCCAGCGGATTGGCTTTCTCGGAAACGCCGCGACGACAGTCGCCTATCCGCTTACGTTCCTGTGCGGCGCGCTGACGCTCCTTTTCAGCAACGGCTCCGCAGTGAATTTTAACGTTTGCAACGGCCGCGGCGAAACGGACGAAGCCCTCGGATTTGCGGGCGCGGGACTTACACTGCTTACTATCGAGGGGCTGTTCGCCACTGCGCTCGTCTCGCTTTTCACGCCGTGGTTCGTGAATCTCTTCGGCGCGACGGAGCAGGTCTATCCCTATGCGCTCACCTACATGCGCCTGATCGCGCCCGGTTTTCCGTTCCTGGCCCTTACGTCGGGCGGGACGCTTCTCATCCGTTCCGACGGGAGCCCGCGGTTCGCGCTTGCCTGCTCAATGGCCGGCGTAGCGCTGAATTTTGTCCTGGATTATTTGTTCCTGTTTCCGTTTAACATGGGCATTGCGGGCGCCGCGATCGCCACTGTGATAGGGCAGATCGTCTCCGCTGTGATGGTCATCGGGTATATGCGCAGGTTCAAAACAGGAAAACTGCTGCTGCGGCATTTCGCGGTGACACGCCAAAAAATCGCTCAGATCACCGCGATCGGCGCTGCCGGCAGTCTCAACCAGGCGGCCATGCTGTTCATGAACACGGTCCTCAACAGTTCACTGAGCCGATACGGCGCGCTGTCCCCTTACGGGGGGAGCGAAGCGCTCGCCGCGGCCGGGGTCGTGACGAAGATCAACTTTCTATTCTATTCCACCACGGTCGGGTGCGCGATCGGCGGACAGCCCATCATGGGCTTCAACTACGGCGCGAGGCAATATGACCGCGTCAAGGAGACGTTTTTCCTGATGCTGCGGTACGTGTTCATCGTCGGCGCAGTGGAGACGGCATGTTTTTGGCTATTCCCGCATCAGATCCTCTCGTTGTTCGGCAGTGGGGCAGGGGGCTACGAGGAATTCGCGCTGCGGTACATGCATGAGTTCATGCTGCTCGTCATCCTGGCCGGAGTCCTTCCGATCTCGATGCAGACCATGGTCTCTATCAAGAGGCCGCGCAACGGCATCGTCATCTCGCTCTCCAAGCAGCTGGTACTCATCGTGCTGCTGCTCATCCTGCCGCGGTTTATGGGCATCGACGGCGTCCTGTGCGCGGGGCCTGTCGCCGATTTCCTCGTCGCGGTCGCGGCGTTCTTCGTGATCCGGGCGGCGTTCCGGCAGCTGGGTCAGGAAGAGCCGGGAAACAGGCCGACGGCGCCAGCAAGAGAAAAATGACCTCTGGGGTCGGTTTTTGTGCCAGCAAGGGAAAATGACCTCTGGGGTCGGTTTTTGCGTGGGGTCGGTTTTTGCGAGCGGCCGGAAGGCCGGATGCCGGCCTCAGGCACCGAAAAGGAAAGAAAAATGCTAGAAATACTACAATATTCGATGAACGCGGTCTTCCCGATCATGCTGCTGATCATTCTGGGATACAACGCGAAAAAGTCGGGCATGCTGGATGACCAAACGATCGCCCGGGTCAACCGCTTCAACTTCCGGTACGGATATTTCTGCCTGATGTTCGTCAATATTTACAACGTGGACCTGTCGGAGGGGCTGTCCCTCAAGATGATGGCGCTGGTGCTCGGGATCCTCGTTCTCCTGACGGTGATCGGATGGGTGGCTTCCGCTTTTTTGACAAAAGAGCCGAGCCGCCGCGGCGTCCTGATCCAGACTTCTTTCCGGTCGAACTACGCGATCATCGGGATGATGATGGCGCAGGCGCTCGCCGGCGATGAAGCTGCCGCGCTGGTCGCGATCTTCCAGCTGCCGGCGGTCCTGTACTTTAACTCCGTCAGTGTGCTGGCCATGAGCATCTACTCGGACTCTGACAAAAAACCGTCGGTCGGCAGTGTTATAAGGAGCATGGCGATGAATCCGCTGATCCGGGGTATTCTCGCGGCGCTGGTCTGTATTTTGGCACGGCTCGTGATGCCGGCCAGGCCGGACGGGGAGCTCGTATTCTCGATCAGCGGGACGCTTCCCTGGCTCCTCACGACGATGACGCACCTCTCCCGCATGGCGACGCCGCTCGCTTTGATCTGCCTGGGCGCGAACCTGAAGATCAGCGAGGCGGGCGATTACATGAAGGAACTGGCCGGCGGCATCTTCCTGCGCCTTGTCTCAGCGCCGGCCATAGGCTTCACGATCGTGTACCTCGCGGACCGGGCGGGCGTTATCTCCGTCACGCCGCCGATCGTGGCGATGCTCATCTGTGTCCTGGGGTCGCCGCTCGCGACCGCTACGGCCATTATGGCCAAGGAGATGGATGCCGACGCAAGCCTCGCCGGCCAGCTCGTCGTATGGACGAGCGTCCTGAGCATGGGAACGCTGTTCATCATCGTCGGACTTATGCGTTCTATCGGGTGGCTGTAATTTAGCTTTACTTTGCAATGTGGTTTTGCTTTGTAATGTAATTGTGATCTGTAATGCATTTTTGATCTTGGAGGTGGATGTATGGGGCTTTTTAAGAATCTGATCTCGGATGCCGTGAGCGACGGTGTGGGAAGAGGGATCCGCGAAGGCGTCGGCAAGGGACTCCGCGACGCGGTAGGAAAAGCGGTCGAGACAGCAGTCCAGCCCGCTGCCGACAGGCTCGCGGGACAGGCAGCGGAACATCTGGACGAAGCGAGGCAGAGCCTCGAGGAGAGCGCGCAGACGATCAAGGCGGCGCAGGCGGACGCGGCGAATACCGCTGCGCAGGCAGGAGACGGGGCTGTGCCTCCTTTGGCAAAACATTCAGGGACGGCAAGCCTCGAAGAAGCACTTGCGGGATGGGCAGGCGCGATGCAGAACGCGGCGACACAGGCGTCCCAGAATATGAAGGAGTGCCCGAGCTGCGGCGAAGTCGTGACGGCCGACCACAAATTCTGCCCGAAATGCGGCACCGCGCTTCCGGAAAAGACGATCGCGGAGGGCTTCCTCTGTCCGAAGTGCGGCAAACAGAATGTCCCCGGTACAACATACTGCGCCGAGTGCGGGACGAAGCTCCCCGCGGCGGAGGAAGCTTCTGCAAGGCAGATGGCCAAGTGGGACGAATGGCTCCCCCAGTATCCCAGGTGGACGTTCGGCGGCGAGCCGGAACTGGAGCAGGGCGATCTTCTGAACGACGAGCCGACCGTGCGGTTTACCGCCCTCGGCGCCGGCGCGCAGGAACTGAGCCGCTATGTAGCGCTGCTCAAAGAGAATGGCTTCATCCCTGCCTACGGCGATGGCAGCGACATCTATTACAAGGTCGTAGACGGGGTGTGCCGGGCTTTTGACATGACGGACGCCACGTCAGGAGGAAACGTCTGCGTCACGTTCTTCGTGGGCGACTACGATAAGCGGGCGGAGAAGGAAGCAGAGAGACTGGCCGCGAAAGCTGCCGCGGAGAAAGCGGAGCGGGAGAGAAGGGCCGAGGCGGCCCGGGCGGCCGCAGAGACGGCGAAGGACACCGCGAAGGCCGCTGCGGAGACGGCGAAGGGACTGTTCAAGAAATTCATGAAATAGCGGATCGCGCCGCTGTAAATGCACGCGCAAGAATGCGCCCCTTGACGGGGGCGCTTTTTTGATCCGGGACAGGAGGCCTGTCCCCGCGTCCTATTGCGCGCGATCAAATTGCATACATTTGGACGAGAGGGGAACAGTCCACCTGTCCCAAGTGAGGCAACATTTTTACTCTATTCTACGCGGGTTAACCACATTAGCGCATGGCTTAATCAGACCTTTTAAGATACGATTTAAGGTGTAGTTTATCGTAAAAATCAATACTATCGAAAGCAAAAGGGGGCAGCCATGTCAATTGTATATAACGAGGAAAAGAAAACATTTTCCCTGCATACAGCAAAGACGACCTACCAGCTCAAGATCGGAAATCTGAACTATGTGAACCATCTGTATTACGGCGCGACGATCCGGGACGAAGACCTGTCCTATCTCATCCGCCGCTATGACCGCGGCTTTTCCGGGAACCCGTATGACTCCTTAAAAGAGCGCACATTTTCCCTGGACGCGCAGCCGCAGGAGTTTACGACACAGCAGCAGGGCGACTTCCGCATCAATTCCATCGAGGTGCAGAACGCGGACGGAAGTTTCTCTTTTAACGGAAGATACGTATCGCATGTCATGTACAAGGGCCCCTTCACGCTGAACGGGCTCCCCACCGCGTTCGCGACGGAAAATGACACGGTCGACACGCTCGAACTCGTCATCGAGGACGCGATCACGAAGGTTCAGGTGACGCTTCTCTACTCCGTATTCGAAGAGGCGGACATCATCATGCGCGCGGCGAGAGTCCATAACGGCGGCGACAAGGCGATCAGTCTCAAGAGGATCATGTCCGTGAACATGGATTACATGAACGGCCAGGACCTCGACCTGATCTCCCTCCCCGGAAGATACGGCCAGGAGCGGCAGGTGGAGCGCCAGCCTCTGACCCACCATGTCCACAAGATCCGCAGCGGCCGCGGTATCTCGTCCCACCAGCAGAATCCGTTCATCGCGCTTGTTGAGAAGAAGGCCAACGAGGAATACGGCGCCTGCTACGGCTTCGCGCTGATGTATTCGGGAAGCTTTGTGGCAGAAGTGGAACTTGACCAGTACGATCAGGTCCGCCTTGTCATGGGTATCAACGACAGGCTTTTCAGCTATGCAGTCGAGCCCGGGGAGGATTTTGACACACCTGCCGTTCTTATGACCTATACCCACAAAGGTCTGGGCAGGATGAGCCACAATTACCACAATTTCATCCGGAACAACCTCAACAGGAGCAAATTCGTCAAGGACGTCAAGCGTCCTGTGCTGATCAATACGTGGGAAGCGGCGTTTTTTGACTTCGACGACGTCAAGCTCGTGGAGATCGCGAAAGCGGCGAAGGATATGGGCGTCGAGATGATCGTCATGGACGACGGGTGGTTCGGAAAGCGCGACGACGACAATTCCGGCCTGGGCGACTGGTATGTCAACGAGAAAAAGATCAAGTGCGGCCTGACGGAGCTGGTCAGGCAGATCAACGACCTCGGCCTTAATTTCGGTATCTGGTTCGAGCCGGAGATGGTGTCGGAGGACTCCGACCTCTTCAGGGCGCATCCGGACTGGGCGATGGAGATTCCCGGCAGGCACGCGGTCAGGAGCCGCAACCAGCTGGTCCTCGACGTGAGCAGAACGGAAGTCCAGGAGTATCTGATAAGGAGCATCAACCGTATTTTGGACAGCGCGAACATCTACTATGTGAAGTGGGATCACAACCGCGCGATCACCGACCTGTGGTCCAACGTCCTTCCCGCGGAGCAGCAGGGCGAGGTCTCCCACCGCTATGTGCTGGGCCTTTACCGCGTCATGGACGGCATCATCAAGGCGCACCCTGATGTCATGTTCGAGGGATGCGCGGGCGGCGGCGGCCGTTTCGACCCGGCGATGCTCACGTACTTCGTGCAGTACTGGAGCTCCGACAACACCAAGCCGCTCGATAACCTGAAGCTCCACTATGGTTCGTCCTTCCTGTATCCTATCAGCACGATGGGAGCCCATGTGTCCACAGCGAGCCCGATGGTCCCGCTTGAGACCAAGGCAGCCATCGCGATGTGCGGCACCTTCGGCTATGAGCTCGACGCGACGAAGCTTAAGAAAAAGGAGATCAGAGCCTGTAAGAAGATGAGCGACCTCTACCACAAGTATTACGACCTCAACTTCTTCGGCGATTACTACAGGCTGGCGAATCCCTTCGAGCAGGTTAACCTGGTGGCGTGGGAGAGCGTGGCAAAAGACAAGAGCGAGGCGCTTGTGACCGTGATCACGGTCAATCTCACGATGAACGGTCCTCAGGAATACATCCGCTGCAGGGGCCTTGAACCCAACAGGCTCTATAAAGTGGAAGGGGACGGAAGCGAGATGACGGCGACCGGAATGGCGCTGATGCACGCCGGGATCCCGATCCCGAGGGAGATTCCCGAATTTACGGCGTTCCT
>CACXMK010000046.1 GCA_902768735.1 uncultured Lachnospiraceae bacterium
GCAGTTCAATGCGGGGATGGTGCTGCCACAAACAAAGCAGCCGCAGAAAGTCCGCACGCATTACACGCGAGCCTTAACGAGGCGGTCGCACCGTCAGAAATCGCAGATTACATCCACTCGCACACGGAATATCGCCGCTTTGTGGTCCTCATGTCCGGCGACGCCGGCTTCTTCAGTGGTGCGAAAAAGCTGCTGCCGATGCTCAAAGACCTGCGGGTCGATGTTTTGACAGGGGTCAGTTCTTTGGCCTATCTGTGTGCGAAGCTGCAGACATCCTACGAGGACGTGGTCCCCGTGAGCCTCCACGGGCGGGCGCGCGACATCGCGCCTGACGTGCGGGCGCATGGGCGGGTCTTTGCGCTTGTGGGCGGAGAAGGCGGGATCAATTCGCTGTGCCGCGCGCTGGTCGATGCCGGGCTCGGAAATGTGAGGGTCAGTATCGGAGAGCGCCTGAGCTATCCGGACGAAAAGATCACGGTCGGAACTGCCGCGACGCTGGCCGACGGGGAGTTTGCCCCCTTGAGCGCGGCGCTGATCGAGAATGAAGCGGCAGACAGGGCAGTTGCCGCTGGTGCAGCAGCGGCGCTCGGCGGGGCCACCGCAATTGCAGCGGCCGCAGCGGATTCGCTGAGTGCGGCTGCTCCGCACGAAGCTTCCGCAACCTGCGCAGTCATCACCCCCGGCCTACCGGACAGCGCGTTCCTGCGCGGCGCCGGCGAGAGCGGTATTGTTCCGATGACCAAGAGCGAGGTGCGCGCGGTGTGCCTGTCGAAGCTCGCCCTGACCGCGCGGTCCGTCTGCTGGGACATCGGCGCGGGCACCGGTTCAGTCGCCATCGAAATGGCCCTTTTGTCAAAAAACGGACAGGTCTACGCCATAGAACGCAACCCGGCGGCAGTTGCCCTGCTGCGGGAAAATGCAGCCCGTTTCCCCGTTCAGAACCTGAAAGTGATCGAAGGCAGCGCGCCTGAAATCTGTGCTGATCTTCCGGCTCCCACACATGTTTTTATCGGCGGAAGTTCGGGAAATATGCGCGGGATCATTCAGCTCCTTCTTGTAAGGAATCCTTCTGTGCGCATCGTCGCAACCGCTGTTTCTCTGGAAACCGTGGCAGAGCTGAGCGCCTGTGCTAAAGAACTTCCCTTCGCGGAAACGGAGGTCGTCTCCGTTCAGGTCGCACGTGGCAAAAAGGCCGGAGACTACACGATGATGAAGGGATTCAATCCGGTCTATGTTTTTACAATGCAGGGGCGGCGCGCGGACGCAATGAAGAGAAGCGGCGCGGACACAATGCAGGGGCGGGGGACGGAATTATGAAATGGTCTTTACTTGCGGTGGTGATCGGATTTGTCATGGATCTGTACCTGGGCGATCCGCACGGATTCCCGCATCCCGTGATCTACATCGGAAAACTGATCGCGTATCTCGAGCGCAGACTAAGAAGAGTGTTTCCCGGGACGCCGGAAGGGGAGCGAGAGGCGGGGGCTGTGCTTTGGCTCATTGTTGTGGCGGTCTCTACGGCTGTGCCGGCAGCGGTTCTGGGTATTTGCCACATGATCAGCCCGCTGCTGCGCCTGATCGCAGAGAGCGTCATGTGCTGGCAGATCCTCGCGATCAAGTCGCTGCGGGATGAGAGCATGAAGGTTTACTGGGAGCTGAAAGCGAGCGACGTCATGAAAGGCGTCGCGAGCGACGCCTTGAGAGGCCCCGCGGGAGGTACAGCAAGCGACGTCACAGAAAGCCCCGCGAGCGACGCCACAGAAAGCCCCGCGAGCGACGTCACAGAAAGCCCCACGAGCGACGCCACACCCAACCTCGCAGCCGCGCGCCGCGCTGTTTCCATGATCGTCGGGCGCGATACTAAGAATCTTGACGCGCCCGCGATCACCCGCGCCGCTGTCGAAACAGTCGCCGAGAATACATCCGACGGAGTCGTCGCGCCGCTTTTTTACCTGCTGATCGGTGGGGCGCCGCTCGGGTTTGCCTACAAAGCGATCAACACGATGGACTCCATGATCGGCTATGTGGACCCGCCATACACGGACATCGGATTTGCCGCGGCCAAAGCAGATGACATCGCAAACTTCCTCCCCGCCCGCATCGCGGCGCTGCTCATGCTCGCCGCAGGAGGGATCCTGGGGTTTGACGCACAGAACGGATGGAAGATCTTTAAGCGGGACAGGCTAAAGCACGCGAGTCCCAACTCGGCACAGACGGAGTCCGCCTGCGCGGGGCTTCTCAGGATCCGGCTCGCAGGAGACGCATGGTACCACGGCGTGCTCCACAAAAAGGAGTATATCGGCGACGCGCTCCGCGAGATCGAGTATGAGGATATCCGGCGCGCCTGCAGGCTGCTGTACGGGACCTCTTTCCTGGCACTCGTGCTGGGAGTGTTGGTGAAATTGCTGGTTTTGCACTGAAGAGGCGAGGACTGTTGCGGAAAGACTGCTGTTAGTACTGATGTGATCACTGTTTGGCCCGAAAGAAGCATCGGGAAGGAGAGCTACATGCTGTATCAGACCCGGAACCCCCACGGCGGGGACATTTACGACGGGAAGATCGAACTGGACTTTTCCGCGAACACAAACCCGTTCGGAACGCCGGAGAGCGTCCTGGACGCGGCGCGCAGCGCTCTGGCAAGGGCGCACGAGTATCCGGATCCGTATTGCCGTGAGCTCGTGCAGGCGATCGCGCAATTCGAATCCGTGCCAAAACACAGCATCCTCTGCGGCAACGGCTCAGCGGAACTGATCTACTCGTTCTGCCGGGCGGTGCGGCCTGCGAGCGCTGTCATGCCCGCGCCGACGTTTTCCGAGTATGCGGAAGGGCTGGCGCAGACCGGCTGCAAAATCGGGCGATACGCTTTGGATCCCAACAACGATTTTGATCTGGATGAAGGCTTCCTTGATTATCTTGCGGAGTTCAGGCCTGAAGCTGTCTTCCTGTGCAATCCGAACAACCCGACCGGAAGGGTCATCGGGCTTTCCTTCCTTGAGGAAATCCTTGATTTTTGCGGCGCCAACGGCGCACGCCTGTTTGTCGACGAGTGTTTTCTTGACCTGACGGATGACGGCGTGAGCATGAAGGATCTTCTGGCAGACAACTCGCACCTGTTTATTCTAAAGGGGTTTACGAAGAGCTACGGCATGGCAGGGCTGCGCCTCGGGTATTGCCTCTCATCCGACAGGAAACTTCTTACCGCCATGTCCCAAAACGGACAGCCTTGGAATGTTTCGACGCCTGCGCAGGCAGCCGGCATCGCCGCGCTCCGGGAGAGCGGGTTCCTGCGGAAGACCAGGGAGCTGATCCGCACGGAGCGGGCGCGGCTCATAGAGTCGTTGGAAGCGCTTGGATTCAGGGCCTTAAGGTCGTCGGCAAATTATATATTGTTCCGTGGGGAGCCCGGGCTCGACGCGGCGCTCCTGGCGCGTGGGATTGCCATCAGAAACTGCCAGAACTATTGCGGATTGGGGCCCGGCTGGTACCGGATCGCGGTGCGGCTGCCCGAGGAGAACGGGCGGCTGATCGCGGCGATGAGGGAGATTTGCGGAGAGTGACGTTAAAGCGGGTTGAACGTCAAGCGCAGCGTCAGACGACTTATCAGGTTCATTAGAAAAGAAAGCAGGGACCACTATTATGGCAAAAAACATCATGATCCAGGGCACGATGTCAAACGTCGGCAAGAGCCTGATCGCAGCCGGCCTCTGCCGGATCTTCAGACAGGACGGATTCCGCGTCGCTCCGTTTAAGAGCCAAAACATGGCCCTGAACTCATTTATCACAGCAGACGGCGGCGAAATGGGCCGCGCGCAGGTCGTGCAGGCGGAGGCGGCCGGTGTTTTGGCAGATGTGCGGATGAACCCGATCCTGCTCAAGCCGACGACGGACGTGGGGAGCCAGGTCATCGTGAACGGGCAGGTGCAGGGGAATATGAAGGCGATGGAGTATTTCCGCAGGAAGCGGGAGTATGTTCCGGCGATCCTGGAGGCCTACCGGAGCCTTGCCGCGGAGTATGACATCATCGTGATCGAGGGCGCGGGGAGCCCCGCGGAGATCAACCTCAAGCAGGACGACATCGTGAACATGGGGCTTGCCGGGATGGTCGACGCGCCGGTTCTGCTGGTGGGGGACATTGACCGGGGCGGTGTTTTTGCGCAGCTGTACGGGACGGTGGCGCTCCTTGATCCGGCCGAGCGCGCACGTGTCAAAGGCACGATCGTCAACAAATTCCGCGGCGACAGGGCCATTCTCGAGCCCGGGATCCGCATGTTGGAGGAGCTCTGCGGTGTGCCGGTGGCCGGCGTTATCCCTTACACGCACGCGGACATCGACGACGAGGACAGCCTGACCGGGCGATTCGCGAAGACCACCGAGCGGAAACTCGTGGACATCGCGGTGATCCGCCTGCCGCGCATTTCCAACTTCACCGATTTCAGCCCCTTCGAGCGGTACGAGAACGTCTCGCTGCGCTACGTGGAGGCGCCCGTCGAACTCGGTCAGCCGGACATCATCTTCCTCCCCGGCACCAAGAGCACGATCGCCGACATGATGTGGCTGCGCCAATGCGGCCTTGAGTCCGCTGTCAAAAAAGCGACGCACGCAGGCTCCCTCCTCATAGGCATCTGCGGCGGATTCCAGATGCTCGGGAGAAAGATTGCGGATCCGGAGATGGTGGAGGCGGCGGGGGCAACTGGTGTTCCGGAAATCACAGGCATGAATTATCTGGAAATGGACACTGTCTTTTGTGGTGAGAAAGTACAGACGCAGACGTCAGGGGTGTTTGAGGAGGTCGGCGGTGTTTTGGCAGGGCTGAATGGGATGCGGTATAAAGGGTACGAGATCCACATGGGACGGAGCGGGGAGCATATTTGTGAGTGCGCCGGGTCGTGCGACGATGAGGTTCGCGCGGGACGTGGCGTTGCGTGCGGCGATGAGGTTCGTGTGGAGCAGGGCGAGGCGCAGCTGCCGGCGCTGACCGGGAAGGGAAACGTGTACGGCAGTTATGTCCACGGGCTTTTTGATGCGCCCGGGGTCAGTGATGCTGTCCTGAAGGCGGTTTGCGCGAAGCGGGGCATTGATTTTGCGGCGCTTGGGACGTTTGACCTTCGCACGTACAAGGAACAGCAGTATGATCTGCTGGCGGATGTCGTCCGGAGCGGGCTCGATATGGAGTTTGTGTATCGGGTTTTGCGGCGGGAGGTGTGAGAATAGCTATTTTATTATTCTTATCGGTCGTGTGGAACAAGCTTAGTCACAAGCCTACCGATAAAAATGAGGGTTATGTCTATCCTATCGGTACGATCAGGCAAGCTGGTCCGCAAGTTAACCGATAAAAATGAGGGCTGTGTCTATCCTATCGGTACGACCAGGCAAGCTGGTCCGCAAGTTAACCGATAAAAATGAGGGCTGTATCTATCCTATCGGTACGACCAGGCAAGCTGGTCTATGAGGTAAACCGATAAAATCTGACGCTGCTTCAGTCTTGTCGGTTGAACTAAGTAAGCTGGCCAACAAACCTACCGATAATAATAGAGGCTGTGTCCGATTAATCGGTTCAGTCAGGAATGCTGGTTCCAAGCCTTCCGATAAATTCTGACTCTATCTCAATCTTATTGGTTGTGCGAAGCAAGTGCTTCCTGTTGATGTCCGACAAGAATAAGGATTTCTTGATTCTTATCGGTCAGAAAATAAGTGGAACGGGGAACTCAACACAAAATGGACCTTAGGGGTTGAACGTGAGGTGCAGTATGGCAGGATTGATCCATATTTATTGCGGAGATGGAAAAGGAAAAACGACGGCAGCGATCGGTCTTGCCATTCGGGCGGCGGGAGCAGGCAGAAAAGTCTTGTTTGCGCAGTTTTTGAAAGACGGCAGTTCATCTGAGCTGAAGATCCTGAGAAACCTTGAAAATATAGAGGTTTTAACTTGCGAGACCCGCTATGGTTTCTACAAAAACATGAATGAGGAAACCAGGGAAAGAGCGCGCGCCGATTACTCGGCGCTGTTTGAAAGAGTTGTTAAGGGTGTGGCTGGGGAACCAGGCCTTCTGGTGCTCGATGAGATCATCCCGGCGTGCAGATATGGGTTTGTGAGCGAAGAGAGAGTTATCAGTTTCCTGGCGCAGAAGCCGGAAGGACTTGAAGTTGTCCTGACCGGGCGGGACCCGTCGGCCGCATTGCTGGAGACTGCGGATTATGTTACGGAAATGCACAAGGTCAGGCACCCATTTGACAGGGGCGTTGCGGCAAGGTCAGGAATCGAGTATTAGATTGCCGTTTTAAGGGACGGTGAAGCCCCCTTGGGCGCCTCGAAACCGTCCATACGCCACTGACAAGCCAGCAAACCGTTCATACGCCACTGGCAATACGGCAACCAAACCACTATCCACCCACAAAATCTTTTGAAGAAGGGATCAACCATGGTTCAAACCCTGAAGGAGCTTATTTCTTCCATCAAGCCGCTCGACAGCGCGGCGATGGAGGAGGCCGCAAAATATCAGGCGCGCCTCGCCAAGCCGCCCGGCAGTCTCGGGAAGCTGGAGGCGCTCTCTATCCAGCTCGCCGGCATCACCGGCCGCGTGCACAACGAGCTTCCCAGGAAGCATCTGGTCGTTTTCGCGTCGGACAACGGCGTCGTCGCCGAAGGCGTCTCGAGCGCGCCGCAGTCGGTCACTTTGCAGCAGACCGTGAATCTGGCACATGCAAGGACCGGGGCCTCTGTTTTGGCAAAACACTTCGGCGCCAGGCTCACTGTCTGTGACGTGGGGGTGAACGCTGACATCAAAGACACCAATGTCCTGAACCGCAAGATATCCTACGGGACAAAAAATATCCGGAAAATGCCGGCGATGACGCGGGAGCAGGCGGAAGAAGCGATCCTGATCGGAGCGGGGACAGTGATGGATCTTGCTTTTGAAATGGAGACGGGCCACGGCGCGGATGTTTTTGGCATCGGCGAGATGGGGATCGGCAACACCACGACGTCTTCGGCTGTTCTCGCGGTGCTTCTTGACGCGGACGCGGAGGAGGTCACGGGGCGCGGAGGAGGGATCACCGATGAGGCCTTTCGCGTGAAAAAAGAAGTGATCCGCGACGCGATCCGGGTGAACTGCCCTGACAGGGAGGACGTGATCGACGTCCTTTCGAAAGTCGGCGGGTATGACATCGCCGCGATGTGCGGCGCGTTCCTTGGGGCAGCGGCGATCCGGCGCCCGGCTGTGATCGACGGGTTTATTTCCGCGGTTGCTGCGCTGTGTGCGGTCAGGCTTTGTCCGGACGTCCGGGGGTATCTGATCCCAAGCCACGCGTCTTTTGAAAAAGGATATCCGCTGGCGATGAGAGCGATGAACCTCGAGCCGTTCCTGCTGCTGGATATGCGGCTCGGCGAGGGCAGCGGCTGCCCGATCGCTTTCCAGATCCTCGACGCGGCCTGCGCCGTGATCAACAAGATGGCGACTTTTGACGAGGCGGGGATCAATGATGAGTATCTGGAGGAGATCCGGCGGGGCGACAAGTTCACGCCGTGATCACTGATTCATTCGGCGCGCAAGACCTTGGAGGCGAACCCCCTCCCCCGTCAAAACACGGAGGTATGTTATGCTGATCCTGCTATCCGGGCCCAATAACAGCGGCAAGAGCCTGTTCGCGGAAAAGATCGCGTCGGGCCTGCCCGGCGACCGGTTCTATATCGCGACGATGCGCCCGTGCACCGACGACAATGTAAGGCGCATAGCAAAACACCGCCGCCAGCGCAGCGGCCTCGGCTTCCGGACGCTGGAATGCCCGTACCGGGTCGGCGACGCGCCGGTTTCAGAGGGCAGCGCAGCCCGGCCGGAGGGTGCGCCAATCGGCGACGCGCCGGTTTCACCGGGCTGTGTCGTCTTGCTGGAGGATGTATCCAATTTGCTGGGCAATGTTTTGTTCGAGAGGGGCGGTTCGGTCCGGGATGTGCTCGAAGACATCCTGCAGCTGCGCGACCGCTGCTCGGTGCTGATCGCGGTGACGATCTCAGGGCTTTCGCCGGACGGTTACGACGAGGAGACGGCGGGGTACATCGGCGGGCTCAACGAGATCAACGGGGAACTGCTCGCGCTGGCGGATGTCGCCGTGGAGATGCGGGAGCAGGTGCCCGTGTGTGTGAAGGGAAATCTCTGTTCGTTGGGGGTGTCTGTGTGAAGAAGCTCCGCGCGCAGGGTGTGGCTGTGTAGAGGGAAAGACACATGACCTTATTAGAATCTTTTTTTATAGCGCTATCGACTTACAGCGCCGTTCCGGTGCCGCAATTCGACTGGAATGATCAAAACATGAAGTACGCCATCTGCTTTTTCCCGTTTGTGGGAGTGCTGTGCGGGGCGGCATTGTGGGGATGGATCGCGATCTCGAAGGGGCTGGGTTTTGGCGCAGTGCTGTTCGCGGCGGTGGCGGTGTGCCTGCCGATCCTGATCTCGGGCGGGATCCACATGGACGGGTTTATGGACACGGTCGATGCGCTTGCATCGCATAACACGCGCGAGCGGAAACTGGAGATCCTGAAGGACCCGAACTGCGGGGCGTTTGCCGTGGTCTATGCAGGGGTGTGGTTTTTGCTGTGTTTTGGCATCCTGCATGAGCTGTTCCTCTCGGGAAATGTGCTGGCCGCCTGCCCGGTGTTCGTGATGTCGCGGGCGCTGTCGGGGCTGTGCGTGGTCAACATGCCGAACGCGCGGGGAGCGGGGATGCTGTGCGCGTTCACGGAGCATGCGGGGCGGGTCGCGGCGAACGTGGCGCTCGGGGCGTTGCTGGCGCTGGGCGCCGGGGCGGCTGTGGTGGTGTCGCCGGGCGTGGGATTGGCGGAAGTTTTGGTTGCGGTGGTCTGGGCGCTGGTCTATTGCCGCATGGCGATGAGGGAGTTCGGAGGCGTGACGGGGGATACGTCGGGATTCTTTTTGGAGGTCTGCGAGCTGGCGTGTTTTGCGGGGGCGCTGGTCAGGGGGCGGTTACTGTGATCGGATCGTGCGTGCTGCCCCCGGGTGGTCTCGTTTTCGGAGGGACGCTGCTGCGATCGGATTGTGTGTGCTGACCCCGGTGGTTTCGGAGGGACGTTGCTGTGATTGAGCTGTTGTTTATCCGCCACGGCGCGACGGCGGGAAATCTGGAGAAGCGCTATATCGGGGTTACGGATGAACCGCTGTGTCCCGAAGGCATTGCGCAGATGGAGGCGCTGAAGAAGGAGCTGGAGCGCGAAGAATATGAGCCGGAGCTTGTCTTTGCCAGCCCGATGCTGAGGACGCGGCAGTCTTGCGGAATTCTGTTCCCGGGGCGCAGATGTATGGCGATGGAGGATTACTGTGAGGCCGTGGAGGCAGACTGCCCGGGTGTGAAGGATCGCTATGCAGTTGTGGGCGATTTTCGGGAGACGGATTTCGGGATCTTCGAGGGAAAAACGGCGGGAGAGCTGTGTTTTGACAAGGAGTATCAGGCGTGGCTCGACACGATGTGCACTGCGCCGATCCCGCAGGGCGAGAGCGTTGCGGAGTTCAAAGCAAGGTGCGTGCGGGCGTTCGACGGCGTCGTGCGGCGAATTCCTGATGGATCGCGCGCGGCGTTTGTCGTGCACGGCGGCACGATCATGGCGATCCTGGAGGCGTTCGCGCTGCCGCCAAGGGCGTTTTATGATTCGCATATCGGCAACGGAGAGTGCATTTCGTGCAGTTACAACGAAGGCCATCTCTACCTCTGAGGCCATCTCTACCTCTGAGGTGGAGATTCACCTCTGGGGTAGAAATTCACTCCTCTACCTCTGAGGTAGAGAAGCGGCTGGAGGCCGAAAAAAAGAATCTCTACCCCAGAGGTAGAGATTTGGAAAAAAAATCTCTACCCAAGAATCTCTACCCCAGAGGTAGAGATTTGCCTCTGGCTCACTTTAATTTCAGGGGTTCGTAGGACTTTTCGACCCTGCGAAGCAGGTGAAGCGCGTCGCGCTCGCCGCGATAGGGCGCGCGCAGCTTGAGGTTGTGCTTCCACCGGACAGATGCATTCGCGTCCAGCATGCGCATGACAACGGTCTGCGCGTTCTGCAGGGATGCGTTTACTGAGTAAAAATAGAGCCCCTTGTACTTCGCCGTCCCTGTCTGGTGACGAACGACCGGACGGAGGGATGCGAGCAATTCTTTGTCATACCGATTGAGGTCAGCGAGGATCTCGACGATCTTTTCTTCGGTGGTCAGTGCTTTGACATAGACGATCTCGGAGGGATCCAGGATCTCGCCTTCCAGATAGTTGCGGTACGGGCTTGTGCGCATCGTCTCGTACATTGCCTTTTCGGGCGCGGTGAGCGGGCCGCGATGGAAGATGCACGTCTTGTTCTTGTGGATCGTGTAGACAAAACACCCAATGCCGAGCTGTTCCAGCCTCGCGAGAAGGGCTGCGGAGACCTCCGGCGGGAGGGGCTCCTTGTAGAGATACTGCTCCGCGCCTGCGTCGTAGATCGCGGCTCCGTCCATCACGATGAGCGGTGTGTTGACCTTCAGGCGGCGCATCTGTGCCTCGAAAAAGGCGGGCGCGTGCTCGGACATCAGGCAGATCTTAGCGCCGTCGCCCAAAAGGGAGTTGATGCGGAAGAGGACCGAAGGCGCCATCTGGGAATTGCGGTCCGGCACTAAGTCTTTTGTCCTGAGGAAATACACCTTGTCGCTGTGCGTAACCCGCGGGAGGCGGAAATTGTTCACGGCGATCGCGGCGCAGGTCCCGATCAGCACGTCGATGAAGCGGTTGATGGCCTGGACGAGCGGTTCGTCGATGTTCGGGTACGAGATCACGATGCAGATGAACACGATCGCCGCAAGGCTCGAGGTGTCCGGCTGGCGGAACAGGACCGCGCTGTACAGTGACAGCAGAACGCCTGTCGCCATTAGGGCATATAACAGGAACGTGTTGGCGCCTAATGCCGGAAATGCCGCGAGCAGGATCAGGAACAGCAATCCGCAGATGGAGCCCAGAAGGGTTCCGCTAAACCGTTCGATGGAGGAGACTTTGGTTTCCTTCATGTAGGGCTGTATGCAGATGACGGCGGTAATGGCGGCTTCCGCGGACATGCCCTGCCCGAAGAGACTGCGCACATAACAGATCAATAAACATAAATATACGGCGACAGCGGTCTTTACCATGCGCTGCCCTATGCGGGGCAGGGGAGTGAGCGAGGCGCCGGTTTTCTTTATTTCGGTTGTGATTTTGGATAACATAGTATTCATAACATTAGGTTCTAGCGCATAAGCTGTTCGGATACAAAGGGGGATTTCGACTTCTTTTGGGTCTTTCCCGACCTTTGGGAGAATCTCCACCCCAGAGGTCGAGATTCTGTGTTAAAATATTAGATTAAATAATGGTTTATTTAAGAATCAGGAGGAAACAATGGAAACTGAAAACAACATTCGTGAAGAAATAGAAGAGCAGGTGGGAGACCCCGCCCCGGAGACGGCGGGAGGACCCGCCCCGGAACCAATGGAAGCTCCCGAACCGGAGCCCAGGGATCACTACATCCCGCCGAAAGCGGTTGCGGACAGCTGGCAGGCGGAGGAGGAATCTGCGAAACAGGAGAAAAAGACATTCCTGCGCGCATGCGGAGGCTGGACGGACATCCTTCCGATCGCCGCGGTCCTGTCGGTCCTTCTCTCGCTGTTTGGCTCACTGCTTAGCCTAGCCCTGGATAACCATCTGCTCCCCGTGCGTGACTGGGGGATGAAGCTTTTGGGCGATTTGGACAGCGTGGAGTTCCTGCTTCAGTATTTTGAATTCTTTGGCATATGGATCGTGTTCCTGATCGTGGCGCTCATCTTCAAGAGCAACTGGCCGATGCTCAAAGCATTCTTCTACAACGGGCACGGCAACAACCTGAAGTCGATATTTATCGGCATTCTTCTGGGTTTTGGCATGAACGGGTTCTGCGTGCTGATGTCCTGCATCATGGGTGACATCAAGCTCTCCTTCAACGAGTTCAGGCCGTTGACGTTCTTCGTCTTCCTATTCTGCGTGTGGATCCAGTCCGGGGCAGAGGAGATCACCGACAGATGCTACTTCTACCAGAAGCTGCGCCGCAGGTACCGCTGGCCGGCGATCGCCATCCTCGGCAACTCGGTGGTGTTCATGGCGATGCACATGGGCAACCCTGGCGTTACGACCTGGGGGCTTCTGCAGGTGTTCCTCATCGGCGTCCTTTTCTCGCTGATCGTTTACTTCTGGGACAGCCTTTGGACCGTGATCTGGGCGCATACCGCCTGGAACTTCTCGCAGAGCATCATTTTTGGTCTGCCTAACAGCGGCATTGTGTCAAAATACTCCGTCTTCAAGCTCGAAGCCGCGTCCGCAAGGGATGGCATCTTCTACAATACGAGCTTCGGAGTTGAGGGCAGTATCGGTGCGAACGCTATGATCGGGGCTTTCATTGTCATTATCCTGGTCTACGGGCTTGTTACGAAGCGCGGCGAAAAGGTAGACTACTGGCAGGAGATGGAAGCGCGTGACGCAGGCAAAAAACACATCTGGGAAGCTGTCATCCTGACCGTGATCATGGTATCGGTCCTGGCAGCAGGCCTCTATATTAGAAAATGGGCCGAAGATCATGCTGAACAGCTTCAGCAGATCCAGCAGATGGTCGAGGAGCAGGCAGCAGAGCAGAATAAGCCCGGCACGGAGGCGCCTGTTGAGGCACCGGCTGTTGAGACGCCTGCACTTGAGCAGCCGGCCACTGAGACACCTGCTGTTGAGACACCTGCTGTTGAGACACCTGCAGCCGAGCAGCCTGCTGCTGAAACGCCTGCTCAGGGGACGCCCGCTGGTGAGCAGCCGGCCACCGAGACACCGGCCGCGGAAGTTACACCGGCCCCGGCGCAGCCTGCCGGTCAGGAGCCTGCGGCGGAGACACCCGCAGTTCAGGAACAGCCTGCTGCTGAGCAGCTGCCCGAACAGGGAAGCCCTATCCTGTAAAACAAAAAGAGGGGGATGCCGCATTAGTCAAATGCGGCATCCCCGAATAAACACAGAAAATCCGGCCGAATGGCCGGATTTTTGTGTTTTCTGCAGGGTTTGGACAATTGTTTGAATCTTTTTGTACTGTGTTTTAAGTTGACTTAAGGTTTGCGGTATATGATTGTCCCATCAAAAGAAAAGGAGATGACTCATCATGAAAAGATTACTATATTTTGGCTTATCTGCATCTTTGTTCCTTTCGGCGCTGACCGGATGCAGCAGCACTGCCGCAACAAGCACAAGCGAGGTTTCTGTAAATGCGCAGGAGGAGACCGCGGATTCAGATGAAACAGCCACAGAGAAGGAAGTGACCGAAGTGCTTGAGGCGAACTCAGGAGAAGCGCCCGGCGAGCCCCCTTCAGGAGAAGCGCCCGGCGAGCCCCCCTCAGGCGGTATGCCCGGCGGCGCTCCCGGCTCCTCGAGCAGTTCCGACATAGACTACAGCGGCGCGGCCGAGATTTCTTACGCCGACAGCCAGAGCGGTCAGGACTATGTGAGCAGCACATCAGATGAGAGCGCGCTTCTCATCAGCACGAGCGATGAAGTGACGATCAGCGATCCGACCGTGAACAAGACAGGCAGCTCCGACGGCGGGGACAACTGCAACTTCTATGGCCTGAATGCCGCTGTTCTTGTCAAAGACGGCGCGACCGTCACCATTAACGGCGGAACTGTCACATCAGATGCTTCCGGCGCCAACGGTGTGTTTTGCTATGGAGGCAACGGCGGACAGAACGGAGCGGACGGCGATGGCACGACGCTGAATATTTACGATACTGTGATCACCACGACCGGCGATGGATCAGGCGGTATTATGACCACGGGCGGCGGCGTTACCAACGCCTACAACCTGACCGTCGAGACTTCCGGACAGTCTTCGGCAGCCATCCGCACTGACCGAGGAGGCGGCACCGTTGTCGTGGATGGCGGCAGCTACACTTCCAACGGACTCGGTTCACCCGCGATCTACTCCACGGCAGATATCACCGTTTCCAATGCACAGCTGACCTCCACACTGTCTGAAGGTGTCTGTATCGAAGGGCTGAATTCTATTACCCTGACAAACTGTGATCTGACCGCTAATAACACCAAGTGCAACGGAAATGCCACCTTCCTGGACACGATCATGATCTATCAGTCCATGTCCGGCGACGCGGCGAGCGGTACGAGCAGCTTCACCATGACAGGAGGAAGCCTTACCAGTAAGAACGGGCATGTGTTCCACGTCACAAATACCAGTGCAGTCATTACACTTCAGGAAGTTGAGATCGTCAATGAAGACGAAGACAATATCCTGCTCTCTGTCTGCGCCGACGGCTGGAGCGGCGGCAGCAATACTGCTACACTGAAAGCTATCAAACAGGAGCTTTCCGGAGCGATTCTGGTGGGCAGCGATGCAAGCCTGACACTTGAACTCACCGACGGTTCCGTTTATGAAGGCTATATTGACGGCAACATCACAAATGCCTCCGGTGAAGTCGTCTCCACTGAGGCCGGTACCGTCTCCGTCACGCTGGATTCCACCAGCACATGGACGCTGACGGGCGACAGCTACATCACCGAGTTCAACGGAGATGCGGCGAATGTTATTACTAATGGCTACACTCTGTATGTAAACGGGGTGGCGCTTGCAGGGACGAAGTAAATAACAATACATGAGGGTGTCGCAACTGCGGCGCCCTCTTTTTTTGTTGATCAACGCGTTTGCATTGACAACTTGGCGGGGCGCTGGGTACAGGAACCAATTCTAAAAATACCGCAGGTGTACCCAAAACCACGGA
>CACXMK010000047.1 GCA_902768735.1 uncultured Lachnospiraceae bacterium
GCGTGCTACTTGTTAAGTTGATTGAACCGCCGCTTGCGGAACCGCATGAGCGGTGGTGTGAGAGGTCGGGGGATTCATTAATCCCCCTCCTACTCGATTATTTATTGTGATTTTTTTATTGTGGACAAGTTGATGGAAAAAATTTGCTGCGGGAGGGTCTATCGTTTTAAATGGTCTTAAAAAAAAGACTTAAGTCTTCTTGTATCAGCTTTTTTGTGTAAAAACGGACCGTATCTGCCAAATGTCAGGTAATTTGTGGAAATTTTGCGCTGTTTTCGGAATGTTTTCCACAAAATAATCCACATTATCCACTTTTTTGACGTTGACTGACCGAGTCATTTTTGAAACAGAGAACGCAGGCCTTTGCTTTCGGAAGAACCTTTCCTGTCATCAGGGTCGTCGTCCTCGATCTCCTCGAAGATCGAACGCTTCCGGGTGTTGACATAATTGCCCCTCAGGGCATCGATGACGCTGCTCACTTCCTTTGGCGTGACAAAACCGGACTGCAGATACATGGGGTCCGGGTCATGCCCGTCCAGAAAATAGACGGCTCCCTTATGGCGGAGAGCTTCGCCGCCTTTCTGATCCAGTACAGAGACAGAATCCTCGGCGCTTCGGACCTTCAGACAAACCCTCGCGGGAAAGCTTTCCCGCAGTCCCCGAAGGGAGGAGGGGTGGGAGGAAGCGACGATCAAGTGGATCCCGCAGGGGCCCGCCAGCTGTGCCATGCGCAGGATATAGGCCATCGCAGCCTGCTTGTTGGAGGTGAACAGCCTTTGGTATTCCGTGATCATGATAATGCGGTGCTTGAGACGGCCGCCCCGCTCGTTGTATTGGAAGATGTTGCGGCAGCGGGCATTCTGGAGGAGATTGCTTCTCCTGTCGATCTCCCGGCTCATTTCAGAGAGCATTGACATCGTCTGACGCACTGAACCGATCACATGGCAATAGGGGAGATCGGCGTAGCCGTCGAAACCGAGATTTCCCGAAGAACACAGAAACAGCTCGATCTCATCCGGAGTCTGATGGATGAGGATGCTCATCAGAAGGCCTTCTAAAAACTCATCCAGACCGCTGCTGGGACTTCCCCCGATCAGTAGATGGGGGATGTCGGTTAGGTCATGGAGAACGCATTCCCGGTAAATGTTCATGCCGATCGCCAGGGGAAGTCCCTGGGAGGCGTCATATTCCCGGCTGGTCAGAAGATCACCCAGCCAAACGGGGTCTCGCTGCCACGGAACGTCTATGTAGATACGGCCGTCCCTCCGGTAGACCCGGATATCTTTCTTGCGGAAAAGATAGCGGTAAGTGGATTCGAGTTTGATAATGCGGCCGGCGCTCCTCATATCCGCCGGAACAATGCCGAACCTCGTCATCATAGGCCCCTGAATGCTGACATCGAGTGTCCCTTCGATGTCGTTTTCCGCCCACAGATCGATCAGGTCTTCAATATAGGGATTGAGCGCCCTGTCGTTCCATCTTGTATGAAATTTGAGTAGATCCCTTGCATTGGGAAGAATAAAAACTGCCATTGTCCCACCACTTATCTATGTCGGAATACACAGCGCCGCGCACTGTTTTGACAGAAAGCCGGACCGGGGATTCCCTGTTCCGTCGTACCGTATTTGGATTATATCATGTTTGATGGTCACGTGGTATAATAATCAGTGCCTGCATTTCGCGGGACAAAGGAGAGACAGGAGAGATCATTTATGATCAGAATGATCGGATTGGATCTGGATGGCACGCTGCTCACCAGGGACAAGAGAGTATCTGAGCAGAACAGATTGGCGCTGGAAGAAGCGCATCGGACCGGCGCTGTCATTGTTCCTGTTACGGGGCGTCCGCTGTCCGGTATTCCCCAGCAGGTCGCGGATCTGCCGTTTATTCGGTATCTGATCACTTCGAACGGCGCTGTGATCACAGACAGGGAGAAGGGATGCGCGATCAGGGAGCGGTGTATGTCAAAAGAGACAGCGGCGTCGGTTCTGAGGATAGCGGAAGGAGAAGCGGTCATCCGCGAGTATTTTGCGGGCGGAGCAGGTTTTCATGACGCAAGGACCAGGGACCTGCTGTGGAAAAAGTTTGCGGGAACGCCGATTTTGCAGTATTTGGAACAGAGCCGTGTGCTTGTGGACAATCTGTACGGAAGCCTTATGAAGAGAGAAGGCGCGATCGAGAATCTATCGGTTATGTTCGCTTCCCGTAAAGAGAGGGACGGTGCCATAGAGAAACTCCAAAAGATCAAAGGCATCAACATCATCCTGCCGATGCCGACGGATATCGAGGTCACATCCTGCGAGGCGGACAAAGGGGATGCGATGCTCGCCCTTGCGGCGATGCTCGGTCTAAGAAGGGAAGAGGTCATGGCAATGGGGGACGGCCACAATGATCTGGGGCTCATGAAAGACGCGGGGCTTTCTGTGGCGATGGGGAATTCTAACCCTGAGATCATTGAGGCGGCGGACTATATGACAGAGGATAACGAGCACGATGGCGTCGCGCTTGCGATCAGAAGATTCGTATTATAAAGCTTGTGATAAAAAATAGAAAGGTGTCAGATCTGTAATAGACCTGACACCTTTTCGTATATTTTATTCCCCCTAATGGAATAAAAGCAGGTGGGTTTTTACGAATCTAGTTTACCACTGCGGGATATAGAAGTCAACGAAATGCATATTTATTCGATGATAATCCGATCATATTTGTATAATATTCACAAAATCATGCGATGATCAGCGGCTTGCGGAACGCTGTGACCGCGTGAGATCCTGCGTTTTTAGATCTGCGCGCCGCCATAAGGTCGTATAGGAATTCCGCACGGACCTCTTCCTCCAGGATCGCGTAAAGTTCCCCGGGAAGCAGCTGTTCCGCGCGGGAGAGCTTATCCAAAAAAGGAACGCTGCAGTCAGATGCGATGGCTGTAAGGAGAGGGGCAGCGGAGCGCTGAAATCCGATCGGACGGATCCAGCCGCAGAGGCCGCAGCTTCGGTCAAAGCGCTCCATCGTATGGGAAGTCATTCCCAGGAGAATATGGAGCATTGCGCGCGAGATCCTTGTATAGGTGTAATTCCGCGATTTGACCGCCTCGCAGAAACCGCTGAAAGTGGAGTAAGAGGGAAGCTCCCGCAGGATGCGCCCGGCGAGACCTTCGGAGACATCGAGGTAACGGCACAAATGCTCTGCGCTCTCAGCGCCGCATAGCGCGTGAAGGAGAAGGTCTGAGAAATCGTCCCTGCAAAGGAAGGGATCGGAGTCCTCCCGGTTTTCCAGCATCTGCGCGCGGATCTCAGACGCTGAGCGGCTTTTTGTCCGCAGGACTGCGTGGGGACGGATCTCACTGCCTGACGCGTTGAGAGCGCGAAGGTACTCGGTTCCCAGAAGATCATTGGGAGATACCGGAACGGCTTCTCCTGCCGCTGCCGCCCTTGCCTGGGGAAATGACAATCCGTTCCTTAAGCCCTCGCGAAGGGATGCCCTATAGGATTCGTCCTCCTCCCCAAGTTTTTCGGCGGCTGCCCGCAGCGCTTCGAGATCTCCGCTCTCAGAACCGAACACAAGGTCCGTGACGACGCCAAGGCTGTCGAGGAGCGCTACAGCGCCTCTGGCAAAATAGTCCGCTCCGGAACAGGATACGTAGAGAGGAAGTTCCACCACGAGGTCCACGCCCTTTGAGAGCAAAGCGGCCGCTCTTTCTTCGCGGGAGAGGATGGAGGGAGCCCCTCGCTGTACGTAATCGCCGCTCATTGCTGCGATGACATAGTCCGCCTGTGTCCGTGCCTTTGCTTCCCTGATCAGGTATTCATGTCCCTCATGCAGAGGATTACACTCCGCGATGATCCCTGTCACTTTCATTGTTTCTGCCTTTCGCTGTATCTTTTTGCCGGATATTCTGTCGTTGTCCGCGCTTATGACGCGCTGTTTTGACAGCGCATCTGCACCGCGATTTTGACCACTGCTATCAGGCTGTCTATAACGCTCATTATTTCATATCCTGACCGGGAATACCACGAAAAATAAATGATTTTACGGCAGAAGTTTCTGTGAAAAGCGGAGCAATTCTTGTTCCCGTCAGAAAACCGTGTATAATACTAATATAGGCACCATGCGGCAATGACGAGTCAGAGCCGTGCAATTTATATCTTATTTTTTGGGGGAGAAGAAATAACATGAATATTTTAGTAATCAACTGCGGCAGTTCTTCATTGAAATTCCAGGTCATCAACGCAGAATCAGAGAGACTGCTTGCGAAAGGCCTTTGCGAGAGGATCGGCATGGACGGCGCCTGCATCACTTATGAGAATAAGGCAGACGACACAGGCAAGGAATTTAAAGAAGTTCCTATGCCCGATCACAACAAGGCAGTCAGCCTGGTACTTGAAGCGCTGACCAACGAAAAGACCGGTGTTCTGAAATCCCTGAGCGAGATTGGTGCGGTCGGCCACAGGATCGTCCACGGCGGAGAGAAGTTCACTTCCTCCGTGGTCATCAACGACGAAGTGATCGAAGCCATTAAGGATGTCTCCGACCTGGCGCCTCTTCACAACCCTGCAAACCTGATCGGTGTTGACGCCTGCATGGCCCTGATGCCCGGCACACCCATGGTAGCTGTCTTTGATACGGCTTTCCATCAGACAATGCCTGAGAAGGCTTATATGTACGCGCTTCCTCTTGACTACTACAAAAAGTATAAGGTGAGAAGATACGGCTTCCACGGGACCAGCCACTCCTTTGTATCCAAAGAGGCAGCTAAGGTCGCAGGCAAGGCTTATGACGACTGCAAGACGATCGTATGCCATCTGGGCAACGGCGCCAGTATTTCGGCGGTCATGAACGGCAAGTGTGTGGACACCTCCATGGGTCTTACCCCTCTTGAAGGCCTGATCATGGGCACCAGAAGCGGCGATCTTGATCCCGCGATCGTTGACTTCATCGCCGGAAAAGAGAATCTCACAGCGGCTGATGTCGTGAATATCCTCAATAAGAAGTCCGGTGTTCTTGCTCTTTCCGACGGACTTTCCTCTGACTTCCGTGATCTCGAAGACGGATACAACGCAGGAAACAAGTATGCGAAGCTGGCAGTGGATGCGTTCTGCTACAGAGTGGCGAAGTACATCGGTTCCTACACCGCGGCCATGAACGGCGTTGACGTGATCGCCTTCACAGCAGGCATCGGCGAGAACAGCTCGTTCGTACGCGCTAAGATCATGGACTATCTCGGATATCTCGGCGTGACA
The DNA here is from genome assembly GCA_902768735.1 of uncultured Lachnospiraceae bacterium. GTDB lineage: Bacteria > Bacillota > Clostridia > Lachnospirales > Lachnospiraceae > CAG-791. The sequence goes on from CACXMK010000047.1 coordinate 5,238, forward strand.
TGTGATGCAGCTGCAAACAAAGAGAGAGCGGATATCCATATGATCAGCACTGCAGACAGCAAGGTCAAGGTTTACGCGATCGCAACGAACGAAGAGCTCGCGATCGCTCGCGAGACCTATGCGCTGACCAAATAATATACCGTCCTGCCTCGGCATTTTCTCATGCGTTTTCTTATCAATATTCTATAAGAAATCTATAAGATTTTTGTGTTGACAAAGGCAGATGGCGTAAGTATAATACCTTTTGTGACTACTTCAGCGGTAAGGAGGTGTAACGATGTCGATCTGCCCTAAGAATAAATCTTCCAGAAGTCATAGAGATAAGAGAAGAGCAAATTGGAAAATGCAGTAAGTGCGGCGCTCTTACGATGCCCCACAGAGTCTGCAAGAACTGCGGTTCTTATAATAAGAAGACCGTGATCGAGGTTGAGGACTGACGGAGTATTATCCTGATGGAAATGGAGCGGATGCCGGAAGGCATCCGCTTCTTTGCGTGCCGCAATACTTGCAATCCCGCATGCTATTTAGTATATTGTTCGTAACGATGTTTTATGGGAAGCAGTGATGTTTCTCCGTGATCATGAGGAAATGGAAGCGGAAAGAACGATGAGTGAGACCGAAAAAAAGGAATTCGTACATGTTGCTGTAGACGCGATGGGCGGCGATTATGCGCCGGCAGAGATCGTAAAAGGCGCAGTGGAAGCGGTGAATAACTGCCCATCCCTGAAGGTTACACTGACAGGCCGGGAGGAGATGGTCAGGCAGGCGCTTTCAGGGCTCACCTATCCGTCAGACAGGATCGATATCCTGGACTGCACGGAGGTCATTGAAATGGCAGAACCTCCGGTGGATGCGATCCGCACGAAGAAGGATTCTTCGATCGTTAAAGGCCTTCGCCTTGTCAAGGACGGCGAATGCGACGCGTTTGTGACGGCAGGAAGTACAGGTGCTGCTCTCGCGGGAGGACAGCTTCTGGTCGGCAGGATCAAGGGGATCGAGAGACCTCCTCTGGCACCGCTTCTTCCCACAGCGAAGGGACCTGTACTGCTCGTTGACTGCGGCGCCAATATGGACCCCCGGCCTTCCATGCTCCTTCAGTTCGCGCAGATGGGATCGATCTATATGCGCAACATGACCGGCGTGGAAAAGCCCAGAGTGGGGCTCGTCAATGTGGGCACGGAGGAAGAAAAGGGCAATGAGCTGGCCAAAGAGGCGCATCAGCTGCTCAAGGAATGCCCCGACATCAATTTTGTCGGAAACATTGAGGCGAGGGAGATCCCCGAAGGCGTTGTGGACGTTGCCGTGACCGACGCTTTTACCGGAAATGCGATCCTTAAGATGTACGAGGGCGTTGCAAAGGTGATGATGCATGAGCTCAAGAACGCGCTCCTTTCATCGGTGATCAGCAAGATCGGCGCGCTCATGATCAAGCCCGCCCTGAAGGGGATGCTGAAGACTTTCGACGCTTCGGAATACGGCGGAGCACCTATGCTCGGACTCAAAGGACTTGTCGTCAAATCCCACGGCAATTCGAAGGCGTCGGAGATCCGTCATTCCCTCGAACAATGCATTACATTTAAAGAGAAGAAGATCAATGATCTTTTCCGTACGGAAATGAAATTGGATGAAGCTGCTGCAAAACGCAGGGCATCCGTAAAAATAACAGAAGGGTAAAGGAGACCGGCTATGGACGAAGATTTCAAGAAACTGTGTGCGATCATTGCGGATGTACTCGGTGTGGACCCCGATGAGATCACTATGGATACGACATTTGACGAGGATCTCGGCGCGGATTCTCTCGATATCGCTTCCATCATCATGGGGATCGAAGACGAATACGATGTTAAGGTGGACACGGAAGTCGCTTCGAAGGTGACGACCGTCGGAGAAGCCCTTGCGCTGATCAAGGGAGCTGCGGAAGCATGAAGAATACTTCTCTGGAAGACTTGGAAGGACGTATCGGTTATCATTTCAAGGACAGATATCTCCTGGAATGCGCACTGACCCATACGTCCTTTGCTAATGAACAGAAGATTCACCGCTATAAGGATTATGAAAGGCTGGAGTTTCTCGGGGATGCTGTTCTCGAGATGGTCTCCAGCGCTTTTCTGTACAAAGAATATCCCGAGAAGAGGGAGGGAGAGCTGACAAAACTCAGAGCAAGCCTTGTCTGTGAACCCTCTTTGGCTGATTGTGCAAGACAGCTGGGGATCCCGGGGTTTCTCCGTCTCGGAAAGGGAGAGGAAGCCAGCGGGGGCAGGGAAAAAGAGTCGATCCTCTGTGACGTGGTGGAAGCTGTGATCGGAGCTATGTATCTTGACTGCGGCAGTATCGAGCCGCCGCAGCAATTTATCATGCAGTTTATTCTGGAGGACAGAAACAGGGTATTCTTCTATGACTCCAAATCCATGCTCCAGGAATGGGCGCAGGGGATCGGGGAGACCATCCGCTATGAGATCCTCGATGAGAGCGGCCCCGAGCATATAAAGAACTATACGGTCGGCGTTTTCGTAGGGGACCAGCGGATCGGAACCGGTCAGGGACGCTCCAAGAAAGCCGCGGAGCAGCAGGCGGCGTATGATGCGATCGGCATGATCCGTGAGAAGGAGCGGAAGAGAACGAAGAGCCCGGACAAAAAGAACGGACAGACGGAATAATACAGCAGGGAAACGGGATACATGTACTTAAAATCAATTGAGATACAAGGCTTTAAGTCTTTTGCCAACAAGATCAGATTTGATTTTCATAACGGGATCACGGGGATCGTAGGCCCTAATGGCAGCGGAAAAAGCAATGTCGCAGACGCGGTCCGCTGGGTGCTCGGCGAGCAGAGAGTCAAGCAGCTCCGCGGTTCATCCATGCAGGATGTTATTTTTGCCGGAACAGAAATGCGGAAACCGATGGGCTACGCCTACGTCGCGATCACGCTGGACAATTCCGACCACAAGCTTTCTACAGATTATAAGGAAGTGACGGTGGCAAGAAGGATCTATAGGAGCGGGGAGACCGAATATCTGATGAACGGGGCCCCCTGTCGTCTCCGCGAGATCAACGAGCTTTTTTATGACACCGGGATCGGCAAGGAAGGCTACTCCATTATCGGCCAGGGCCAGATCGATAAGATCCTGAGCGACAAGCCGGAAGACCGAAGGGAACTCTTTGACGAGGCAGTGGGTATCGTCAAGTTCAAGAGGCGAAAGGACACAACGCTCAAAAAACTGACGAGCGAGAAGGAGAACCTTGTCCGGATCAGCGATATTTTGGCAGAGCTGGAGAGGCAGGTCCCTACGCTTGAGAAGCAGGCCGAGAAAGCAAAAGTCTTCTTTAGGGAGAGGGACGCGCTCAAAAAGAGGGACGCCAACCTGTTCCTTTTGGAAAACCAGCGAAACCTGACGGAACTGGAAAAAGTCAAAGAGAACGAAGAAACGGCGGAACGTGATCTGCAGGCGGCAAGGGAAGGCTATGAAAAGGCCGGCAGCGCGTATGAGAGCGGAACTGAGAGGCTTGGAGAACTCGAGAACGAGATCGAGACTGTCCGGAACAGGATCACGAACGCCAGTGTTGTGAGGCAGAAGATCGAGGGTGACATCAAGGTCTTCGAAGAGCAGATCAGGGCTGCAGAAGGAAACGCCGAGCACTTTAGGAGCAGAAAAGACGCTGTTTCTTCCGATATAGAGAAGAACCGGAGAGAAGAGGAGGAGATCCTCTCCCGCAAGGAGCGGATCGACCGCGAGCTGGAAGAGCTGCGCAGAGAGCAGACGAAGGCCAGGGAGGACGCATCCTCCTGCGCTGACAGGATCATCGATTACTCCCGGCAGGCGGATCTTGGGAAGAACGAGATCCTCAGGATCCTCAGCGAAAGAGCTACGATCCGCTCTAACCTGGCGAGCATCGCCGCCCGCGAGGAAGAGAACGAGCGCAGGAGACAGGAGCTCTCCGCGGGCATCGAACAGGCCCAATCGAGCGAGATAGAGCAGACACAGATCCTGGAGGACCTCCGGAAGCGTTTCACAGAAGTGGGCGCGGAGATCAGGATACTGCAGTCCCGGCAGAAGGAGATCGAGGAGACGATCTCCGGCATGAAAAAAAGGCTCGGAGACGAGGATGAACAGCTCCGCGCGGCCCAAATGCGGTATCATCAGGAAAAATCCCGCCTGGACGCGCTTGTCAACCTGACCGAGCGCTACGAGGGATTTGGCGGAAGCGTACGCAGGGTCATGCAGAACCGCGCATCGGATAGCGGCGTGATCGGCGTCGTAGCGGACCTTATCAAGACCGATAAAAAATATGAGACAGCCATCGAGGTCGCGCTCGGCGGGAATATTCAGAACATCGTGACAAAGGACACGGACACGGCGCGCCGCATGATCGAACTCTTAAAAAGGGAGAAGGCGGGCAGAGCAACATTCCTCCCCCTGAGCGATCTGGCCAAACCGCAGGAGTTCAAGAATGTTAAAGTCCTGCAGGAGCCCGGCGTTCTCGGCACTGCGGACACGCTTGTGCGCTGCGAGGAAAAATACCGCCCCGTCGCGGCTTCCCTTTTGGGAAGGGTCGTCATCGTGGACCGGTTCGACAACGCGGCTGCTGTCAGCAAAAAATACGGGCACACCGTGAGGATGGTGACGCTGGAGGGAGAATTGTTTGGCACCGGCGGCGCGATCAGCGGCGGCGCGTTTAAGAACAGCAGCAATCTCCTTGGAAGACGCCGTGAAATGGCGGAACTGCAGGAAAAGGTCAAGAATTTCGAAAAAGAGACCAAAGACCATGAGCTGGCGATCGAGGCGATCAAAGAGGAGAGGACCGGGCTCAGGGGCGAGCTGGAACAGAACCGCCAGAAACAGCAGGAAGCTTACCTACGTCAAAACACTGTGAGGATGAGCATCGTCCGAGAGCAGGAAAAGAAAAAAGAAGCCGCGGGCAGCGCGGAAGAGCTTTTCAAAGAGCAAAAGCAGATCGAGCGCGTAAGGACCGAACTGGAAACCGGACGGAAAGAAGCGGAAGAGAGACTGGCTTCTTCCTCCGAGCAGGAAGAAAAAATGAACGCTGCTGTAAAGGAGCTCGAGCGGAAACTGTCTGAACTGCGCGAAATGGAAGGCGAAAAGACGCAGATCCTCGCAAAGTGGGAGACGGAGATCGAAAAGATCGGACAGCAGCAGTCCTATGAGCAGAGGGATCTTGACCGCGTGCGCGAAGAGCTGGGGAGAAGAACCGGAGAACTTCGCGAGATCATAGATGCCATTGAAAAAGGCGATGTTGTGATCCGGAGCGGAAAGGATAAGATACTGGAACTCAGGGAACAGATGGCAGGATCCACAGACATCCAGGACGACAGCCGCAGGATCCTCGAAGAGAGATCGGCTCAGAGAGAGAGCCTCAAAGAGGAGATACAGAGAAAGCTCGCGGAAAAGGAAGAGTTTTCTGATCAGATCCACGCGCTTGACAAGGAGTGCGTGCGACTTCACAACCGCAGGGAGCGCCTGCAGGAGGACGTGGATGGCCGCGTAGCCTACATGTGGGAGGAGTACGAGATCACGCTCAGCGATGCCAGGGCGCTCAGGGATGAGAGTTTGTCGGACATCGCGGCTCTCAAAAAAGAGATCGCGGAGTGCAAGGCCAGGATCAAGGCGCTCGGAAGCGTCAATGTGGATGCGGTCGAAGAATACAGGGAACTCATGGAGCGGTATACGTTCCTCAAGGGACAGTATGATGACCTCACGGAAGCCGCAGCCAGCCTTGAAAAGATCATCGGAGAACTGGACGAGTCCATGAGAAAACAGTTCAGCGAACAGTTCGGCAGGATCCGCGACGAGTTTAACAAAGTGTTCAGGATCATGTTCGGCGGCGGAAAGGGCACTTTGGAACTCATGGAGGACAAGGACATCCTTGAAGCCGGCGTGCGCGTCATAGCGCAGCCCCCGGGGAAGAAGCTGCAGAACATGAATGCCCTTTCGGGCGGAGAGAAGGCTCTGACGGCGATCGCTCTCTTGTTCGCGATCCAGAACCTGAAGCCTTCCCCGTTCTGTCTTTTGGACGAGATCGAGGCGGCGCTGGACGAGAGCAATATCGTCCGTTTCGCGGACTATCTCCACAAGTTGACGGAGCATACACAGTTTATCGTGATCACCCACAGAAGGGGAACAATGCAGGAGGCAGATCGCCTGTACGGGATCACAATGCAGGAAAAGGGCGTCTCGGCGCTAGTGAGTGTAGACCTCATCGACGAGGAAGAGCTCACGTGACGGAGGAATGGAATGGGATTATTTGACAGGCTCAAACAGGGACTGAGCAAGACAAAAGCCAATATTTCGGACAATATGGACCAGATCTTCAATACCTACGGGTATGAGAAGGTCAGCGAAGAGTTCCTCGAGGAGCTCGAAGAGACGATGATCATGGGCGATATCGGCGTGCAGACGACCGAAGAGCTTCTCGATGACCTGCGCCAGAAGGTAAAGGACGAGAGGATCAAATATTGCCCTGACTGCAGGCAGGAACTGCTTCTTGGCATCAGGAACAAGATGAGGCAGGGAAAAGACGCCTATGATTTTGAAAAAGGTCCGGCTGTCATCCTGATCATCGGCGTTAACGGCGTTGGCAAGACCACATCGATCGGAAAGCTTGCGGCAAATTACCGCAGACAGGGCAAAAGAGTGCTGATCGCCAGTGCTGATACCTTCCGTGCGGCAGCCAATGAGCAGCTGACGGAATGGGCGAAGCGCGCAAACGTCGATATTATCGGCGCAGCAGAGGGGTCTGATCCCGCTGCGGTCGTATATGACGCGGTGCAGGCGGCGAAAGCGAGAAGAACGGATATCCTTCTGATCGATACTGCGGGACGGCTTCATAATAAAAAGAACCTGATGGCGGAGCTGAACAAGATCGACAGGATCATCACGAGGGAATATCCAGGATGTATCCGTGAGAACTGGGTCGTGCTGGACGGCACGACAGGACAGAACGCGATCTTCCAGGCAAGGGAGTTCGCAAGTGTAACGGATCTGACGGGGATCATCCTCACAAAGATGGACGGCACTTCAAAGGGCGGTATCGCGATCGCGGTGCAGTCCGAGCTCGGGATCCCGGTGAAATTCATCGGTGTGGGCGAAAAGATCGAAGACCTGCAGAAGTTCAACCCCGATCAGTTCGTGGACGCGATCTTCTACTGATCGTAATACGGCTATTCATACGGCACACCGGAACGCCTGCCGTCCGAAAGCGCGAAGCATATGGGACGAAAAGTGCCGGGAAGAAAAACAAATAAAAGGACAGATCAATCTATGGGACTGGAAGAACAAATCACTCTTGAGAAGTTTGAAGAGGCATGCGAAGCTGTCGCAAAGGTCACTTTGGACACCTCACTGATCTACTCGGATTATTTCAGCGATCTGACCGGCGGGAAAGTATACCTTAAACCGGAGAACAGGCAGAGGACGGGAGCGTACAAGGTGCGTGGCGCCTATTATAAGATCAGTACACTCAGTGAAGGAGACAGGGAACGCGGCCTCATCACCGCGTCGGCCGGCAATCATGCGCAGGGCGTCGCATACGCTGCGCGTCAGTTCGGCGCCAGAGCGGTCATCGTCATGCCTACTACGACTCCTCTGATCAAGGTCAATCGGACAAAGGCGCTGGGAGCGGAAGTCGTGCTTTACGGAGATGTATATGACGAGGCATGTGCGCATGCGCTGAAACTCGCTGAAGAGAACGGCTATACGTTTATCCATCCGTTTGACGATCCCGTTGTCGCGACGGGACAGGGAACGATCGCGATGGAAATCGTGAAGGATCTTCCTCTTGTAGATTATATCCTGGTCCCTGTCGGAGGCGGCGGACTCGCGACCGGCGTTTCCACTCTTGCCAAGATGCTCAAACCGAATGTCAGGGTCATAGGGATCGAACCGGAAGGCGCAGCCTGTCTTGAGGCCTCCCTTAAAGCGGGTGAAGTCGTGACGCTTCCCGAGGTCAATACGATCGCGGACGGTACTGCCGTCAAGACACCGGGAAAGCTGATCTTCCCGTATCTTCAGAAGAACCTGGACGGCGTGATCACAGTTACCGATGCAGAACTCGTCGTTTCATTCCTCGACATGGTGGAAAACCACAAGATGGTCGTCGAGAATTCCGGCCTTCTGTCGGTGGCAGCACTTAAACACCTCAATTTAGAGGGTAAAAAGGTGGTCTGTGTGCTGAGCGGCGGGAACATGGACGTGATTACGATGTCGAGCGTGGTGCAGCAGGGACTGATCATGAGAGACAGGATCTTTACGATATCCATCTGCCTTCCCGATAAGCCCGGTGAACTTCATAAAGTTTCCGGCATCATTGCGAAGGCAAACGGCAACGTGATCAAGCTCGAGCACAACCAGTTCGTTTCGATCAACCGGAACGCGGCCGTGGAGCTGAAGATCACACTGGAAGCCTTCGGGACGGAACATAAGCAAGATATCATCCATGCATTGTCAGAGGAAGGATATGAAGTCAAACAGGTCAATGTCAACATCTGATACGCAGAACCGGGACAATCAGACCCACAGAAGGACGTTCTATTTTTTGAACATCCTCTTTCTGTGTGCGATCACCGTGGCATCGCTGGCCATGGCGGCGGTCTGTTTCGTACGCCTCGAGAGAATGAGGGCCGAAAAGACTGTGGAAGGGACCGTCTATACGGACGCTCAGATCGATAAGCTGAAGTTCACGTCCGCGATGAATGAGAGGAACCGGCTTCTCTTGCAGATCCAGTCCTCTTTTGAGTCGGGCAACAGTACGATCTCGATGCTCAGGGATCTGTTCCCGGAGGACCTTGTGGTCATGTGGGAAGGCAGATTCTACTTTTATCCGGTCAATAAGAACCTGGAAAAGAACATATTCGGAGAGACGGACTTCGCGCTGGGAGAAAACGGTTTCATGGACTACATCGGAGATAACAGCGCAGTCTCAGTGAGCCACGGGATCGACGTCTCGTCCCTCAACGGGGAGATCGACTGGGAAAAAGTGGCGGAGGACAGGATCGCCTTTGCCATGCTCAGGGTCGCATGCAGGGACAGTGAGGGGATGCTTACAGTGGACGAGCGGTTCGCAGAGAATCTGAGCGGGGCGAAGTCGGCGGGTCTTCGGACCGGATGTTACGTGGACCTTGACGCCGACAGCGAAAAGGCGACAGAGGAACTCGCCGCGTTTGTCCTGGAACACCTTTCACTGAGCCAACAGGAGATGGGGGCACCTGTAGCGGTCCGCGTGCAGATCCCCGACCACTCGAGTTCCCTTAACAACCAGACGAGGGAAGAGTGGTCTCAGAGCGTAAAGACGTTCTGTTCCAAAATACACAGAGCCGGCTATGAACCGGTCATATACGCCAACACGGCGGCGTTCAACATGCTCCTTCGTATGGACGAACTCGAAGACTATGGGAAGTGGATTGCGGATTACGGAGATTATCTGTATTTTCCTTACCGTTTCAACTGCTGGCAGTACAGCATCAAAGGAACGGTAGCCGGGATCGAAGGCGATGTGGCGCTGGATCTGAGCGTTACAGTGAAAGAATAAAATGAGCCGGGAGACCCCCGGCTCCAAGTGTGCCAAAGGAACAGACCCTTTGGCACATTTTATTATGTGTAAAGAAAAAATACTTGACACCCGTTACCGCGGCATGTATGATAGGTCAGGTGATGATAAAGAAAGGCTGAGAAGAACGATTACTCATTAAGCACTGTTATGGAAAAGATCGTTGAACAGGGCCTTTTATATGACTTCTACGGTTCCCTTCTCACAAGGCACCAGCAGAAGATCTACGAGAAGGTCGTCTATGAAAATTTATCATTGAACGAAGTTGCCGAGACGGAGGGAGTCAGCAAGCAGGCGGTACACGACCTGGTGAGGCGCTGTACGACACTCATGCGAGGATACGAGGAGAAACTCGGCATGATCCGCAGGTTCGGCAGGATCCGCGAGTCCGCAGAGAAACTCAAAAAGATCGCGGCGAACAACGAGATCCCGAAGGAACAGGCATCGCTTTTAGACAGGATCGCTGACGAGATCCGCGAGGATCTGGAATCCTGACAGTAAGAGGATCATCTATATGGCATTTGACAGCTTAACAGAAAAGCTAAACAGCATATTCGGCAAACTGAGCGGCAAGGGAAAGCTCACGGAGAGCGACGTCAAGACCGCGATGCGCGAAGTCAAGATGGCGCTTCTTGAGGCGGACGTAAACTTCAAGGTGGTCAGGCAGTTCGTCAATTCCGTTCAGGAGCGGGCGGTCGGCGAAGAGGTTATGAACGGCCTCAATCCCGCCCAGATGGTCATCAAGATCGTCAACGAGGAAATGACGAGCCTTATGGGGAGCGAAACCACGGAACTGACGCTCCAGCCCGGCAAGCAGATGACCGTCGTGATGATGGTCGGTCTGCAGGGCGCAGGTAAGACTACGACAGCGGCGAAGCTCGCCGGCAAGTTCAAGCAGAAAGGCAAGAAACCGCTGCTCGTTGCGCTGGATATCTACCGTCCCGCGGCGATCAAACAGCTGCAGGTCAACGGCGAGAAGCAGGGCGTGGAAGTTTTCACAATGGGTGATAAGCACAAGCCCGCTGACATTGCCAAAGCCGCGATCGAACATGCGGCGAAAAACAAAGAGAACCTGGTCCTTCTCGATACGGCAGGACGTCTGCAGATCGACGAAGCGATGATGCAGGAACTGGAGGATATCAAGAGATCCGTGGAAGTCCACCAGACGATCCTGGTGGTCGACGCCATGACCGGACAGGAAGCTGTCAACGTGGCGAAGACGTTCGACGAGAAAGTAGGCGTCGACGGTGTGATCCTCTCGAAGATGGACGGCGACACCAGGGGCGGTGCAGCCCTTTCGATCAAGGCAGTTACCGGGAAGCCCATCCTGTATGTCGGTATGGGCGAGAAGCTCTCCGATCTCGAGCAGTTCTATCCGGACCGTATGGCCGGAAGGATCCTGGGCATGGGCGATGTTTTGACGCTCATCGACAAAGCGCAGCAGACGCTCGATAAACAGGATGAGCAGGAGAGCCGCGACATGGTCGCGCATATGAAGAAAGGTAAGTTCGACTTCAACGACTACCTCAACAGCCTCAAGCAGATGCGCAAGATGGGCGGTCTCGCGAGCATCCTCGGTATGATGCCGGGATTAGGGGTCAGCAAAGACCAGCTGGAGAACGCGATCGACGAGAAACAGCTCAAGCGCACGGAAGCGATCGTCCTCTCCATGACACCGGAAGAAAGGATGAATCCCAAGATCCTGACACCACAGAGAAAGTACAGGATCGCGAAGGGATCCGGAAATGACATTTCGGAAGTGAATCGCTTTATCAAACAGTTTAACCAGATGTCCAAGATGATGAAGCAGGCCGGCGGTGCCGGAAAGAAAGGAAAGCGCCGCAGGAACAGCAACCCGTTCGGAGGAATGGGCGGCTTCGGAGGAATGGGCGGCTTCGGCGGAAGAGGAGGTTTTCCCTTCTAATAAGCCTTTTTAATAGAAAGCCTATCAATAAAAATAGTTAAGAAAACAACACCAAGGAGGAAAGTAAAGTCATGGCAGTTAAGATCAGATTGAAGAGGATCGGCGAGAAGAAGGTTCCTATGTACAGAATCGTGGTAGCAGAGGCTTCCACTCCCAGGAACGGCAGAGCGATCGAGGAGCTCGGTTATTACAACCCCAATACCGATCCTGCTGATGTCAAGGTCGACGTCGAGGCAGCAAAGAAGTGGATCGCCAACGGCGCGCAGCCCACTACAGTTGTCAAGAAGCTGTTCAAGCAGGCCGGCGTTAAATAATCGCGTCAGGACTATTGATCGCTACGTTCGGACCTGACAGTCGGAAGGGATATATATGAGAGAATTAGTTGAATTGATCGCCAAGGCGCTTGTCGATCATCCCGATGATGTTGTCGTTACTGAAACACAGGAGGGCAAGAACATCCGGATCCAGCTTCATGTCGCACCTTCTGACATGGGCAAAGTCATTGGCAAACAGGGCAGGATCGCGAAAGCTATCCGCGCTGTTGTCAAGGCTGCAGCTTCCAGAGATGATATCAGAGTGGATGTGGACATCGACTGAGCAGCCGATTGAATAGCTTATCTTGGGCGGCAGCGGATATCGCTGCCGCCTTGTTACTGACGGATAATACTACGATCAGAGTATGAGGTTACTATGGTATCCAGATTCAGAGTCGGCGTGATCGCCGGCACACACGGACTCAGGGGAGAAGTAAAAGTCTTCCCCACGACAGAAGATCCAAGGAGATTTTCGGACCTTGAGAAAGTCATCCTGGTGACAGGGCGTGAAGAGAGAACGCTGAAGATCCGCAGTGTTAAGTATTTTAAGAAATTCGTGATCCTGGGTTTTGAGGGAATGGACCGGATCGAAGACGTGGAGAGGCTCAAGGGAACGGAACTTATGATCGACAGGAAAGACGCCATTCCACTTGAGGAAGGGGAATACTTCATTCCGGATCTTTTCGGGCTGAAGGTGGTGACAGATGACGGCCGGGAACTCGGTGTGATAAAGGACGTGATCGAGACCGGCGCGAATAACGTCTACGACGTGCAGAAAGAGGACGGCTCAAGTATCCTGATCCCCGCAATTCCCCAGTGCATTCTGAGCGTGCGCCTTGAGGAGGGGGACATGACAGTCCACCTTCTTCCGGGGCTGGAAAATCTTTGATCTCTCCCGGCAAAGTGCCAATAAGGATAAACGGACTGGAGAACCTGCGATATGAATTTTCATGTACTAACGCTGTTCCCTGAGATGATCGAGCAGGGACTGGGCACGAGCATCACCGGAAGGGCGATGCAGAAGGGGCTTGTCGGGCTTTATGCCGTGAATATCCGCGATTACGCCGCGAACAAGCACAAGAAAGTTGACGATTATACCTATGGAGGCGGCGCCGGGATGCTGATGCAGGCACAGCCGGTTTATGACGCCTGCATGGCTGTCCAGAGCGGGCTCGATAAGCCTGCCAGGGTCGTCTATATGACGCCGCAGGGCACTGTTTTTACACAGGAGAAGGCGAAAGAACTGGCCGGGGAAGAAGACCTTATCATCCTGTGCGGCCACTACGAGGGGATCGATGAAAGGGTACTCGAGGAAGTGGTGACGGATGAGATCTCGATCGGGGATTACGTGCTGACCGGCGGGGAACTTCCTGCGATGGTTGTCATCGACACGATCTCAAGACTGATCCCGGGCGTCCTTGGAAACGGCGTTTCCGCGGACACGGACTCGTTTATGAACGGCCTTTTGGAGTATCCGCAGTACTCACGACCCGAAGTCTGGAGAGACAAGCCGGTGCCTGCTATACTCCTCTCGGGAGACCATGCGAAGGTGGACCGGTGGAGAAAAGAGCAGTCGCTGAAAAGGACCAGGGAGAGACGGCCGGACCTGTATGAGAAATACATGCAAGAGCACCCCGACGCCGAAAAATATATCAAGTAATATTTATTGCTTGCATATCCCGGAAGGGTGTGGTAAATTATTAATGTTGCTTTTGCAACATGTCCAAATCGAAGATGGTCCTCTGCCGTAAACCGTCAGGCGGTACATGTCGGCAAGAACGTCAACAGTATAAAGGAGAACACAATGAATTACGAAATCATCAAGGAACTCGAGAAAGAACAGCTCAAAGAAAACGCACCCGTATTCAACGTAGGCGATACCGTTCGCGTACACGGCAAGATCAAGGAAGGTAACCGCGAGAGGATCCAGGTCTTCGAGGGAACAGTCCTGAAGATCCAGGGCGGCGGCGCAAGAACCACATTCACGGTCCGCAAGGAATCCAGCGGCATCGGTGTTGAGAAGACATGGCCCCTGCACAGCCCCAACGTTGAGAAGGTTGAGGTGGTCAGACGTGGTAAGGTCAGAAGAGCGAAACTCAACTACCTCCGCAAGCTGAGCGGCAAGAAGGCCAAGGTAAAGGCACTGAACGACCGCTGATCAGAATACAGTGCGGCATTTTCCGTTTATTATTCAATATTTTGCTTTTAGTGGAAAGAGAGATTTTGTAAGGTCAAAAAAGGGAGGAAGCGGATGGATTATCAGTGGTACCCGGGGCATATGACAAAAGCCCGCAGGATGATGCAGGAGAATATCGGCCTCGTGGACCTGGTGATCGAACTGACAGACGCCAGGATCCCGCTCAGCAGCCGGAATCCGGATATAGACGCGCTTTCCGGGAGCAAAGCGAGGATCCTTATCATGACGAAAGCCGACCTTGCGGATCCCGTCCGCACGGAGGCGTTCAAAAAATACTTCGAGGAGAAGGGCTGGATGGTCGTCGCCGTGGATGCGCGTACGAGAAAAGCCAATGACAGGATCCGCGCTTATGTCGAGAAAGCCTGCGCCGCCAAAAGGGAGCGGGACAAGCGGAGAGGGATCGTCGGAAGACCCTTGCGCGCCATGGTGGTGGGGATCCCCAATGTGGGAAAATCCACGTTTATCAACTCCTTTGCGGGAAAAGCCAGCGCGAAGACGGGAAACAAGCCCGGCGTGACGCGCGGCAAACAGTGGATCAGGCTCAATAAGGACCTGGAACTTCTGGATACGCCGGGAATCCTCTGGCCCCGCTTTGAAGACAGGCAGGTCGGCGTGAACCTCGCCCTGACCGGCGCGATCCGGCAGGAGCTTTTGGAGGAACAGGAGCTTTCTCTGGAGCTGTTGGGGTTTTTACAGAGGGAATACCCGGATCTTCTGCTCGCGAAATACAAGCCGGAAAATGACGGGTGGGACCTGCCGATGGACAGCGCGGAGCTCCTTACGAAAATCGCCGAAGCACGCAAACTCATACGGACAGGCGGGGAGCCGGATTATCAGAGAGCGGCGAAGATGGTCCTGGACGATTTCAGGAACGGCAAGACGGGAAGGATCACGCTGGAGACACCCCCGGCGGGAGGAAATGACAGTGAATGAAAAGGTGAGAGCAATCCTTTCTAATATACTCTATATTGCATTCGTCCTGTTATTATCTTTCCTGATCGTCCGCTATGTGGGGCAGCGCACGGAAGTGATCGGCAGTTCCATGGTGCCTACACTCAAGGACGGAAATCAGCTGATCACGGACAAGATCACCTATCGGTTCCGGGAGCCGGAGAGGTTTGAGATCATCGTCTTCCCGCACGAGCCGGAACATGAATACTATATCAAGCGGATCATCGGATTGCCCGGGGAGACAGTGGAGATCGGCAGCGACGGTACGATCTACATTGACGGAGAGGTTTTGGAAGAAGATTACGGCTACGGGCAGACACGGCCGCAGGAACTTACCGCACCGGTCGTTTTGGGGGAAAACGAGTATTTTGTCCTCGGAGACAACAGGGAGGTGAGCCTCGACAGCCGTTACTCGGATGTGGGCAATATCCCAAGATCGATCATCATAGGAAGAGCCTGGCTGCAGATCTATCCGTTCAGAGAGTTTGGTGTTTTGACAGGGAAGTGAGACGGCGGCAAAGTCCGGAAGGTGTGCGTTTCACGGAAAGCGGGATCGTGATGACAGAAAAGCAAAAGCAGAAGCTGGAGATCGAAAAAGAGCGGATCAGGGGGATGCGCGCGTTCGAAAACGGGCTGGTGAAAGAGCGCATGGACAGGGACGCGGGGACACTCCTGGTGTGCGGGATCGACGAGGCGGGAAGAGGCCCTCTGGCGGGCCCTGTGGCGGCCGGCGCCGTCATTCTGCCGGCGGACCATGATATTCTGTACCTGAACGACTCCAAGAAACTCTCCGCAAAGAAAAGAGACCTTCTTTTTGACCAGATCAAGGAGGAAGCCGTTACATGGGCGGTGGGGCTCGTAGAGCCGGCGCGGATCGACGAGATCAATATTCTGCAGGCCACTTACGAGGCGATGAGACTCGCGATCTCGCAGCTCAAACTGCAGCCTGACGTGCTGGTCAACGACGCGGTCACGATCCCGGGCGTGGGGATCGCTCAGGTGCCGGTAATCGGCGGCGACGCGAAGTGTATTTCAATCGCGGCGGCGAGCATCCTGGCCAAGGTGACCAGGGACAGGATCATGGAAGAAATGGATGCGCTCTATCCCGCGTACGGCTTTGCAAAGCACAAGGGCTACGGGACCAGGGAGCATACAGACGCGATAAGGGCAAACGGCCCCTGTCCGATCCACAGAAGATCGTTCATCACCCGGATCGTTCAGGAGTAAACACGGAGGGAAGTCCCGGGGTGGCAAAGGAAAATCTGAGAAAGACCGGTTCCGAAATGGAAGAGATTGCCGGGGAGTACCTCGCCGCGCACGGCGTGCGTGTTCTTGAGAGAAACTTCCGGTCGAGAGAGGCGGAGATCGATATCGTCGGGGAGCAGGACAAGACGCTCCTTTTTGTGGAGGTCAAGGCGCGCAGGGCGGACGAAAAGAGCGGCAAAGCGTCAGAAGCGGTAGGCCCCGCCAAGCAGAAGAGGATCTGCCGCTGCGCGGACTATTACATGTACAGCAAAAAGATCGATCCGTACAGCACGAGCATCCGCTTCGACGTGATCGCCATCACTGTGACAGGAGAGAAGAAGGAGATCCTGTGGATCCGGAATGCCTTTGAATATGTACCGTTCAGAATAAGCAAACCGCACTGGCGCGTTTGGTGAACAAAAAATGAGTCACGGGATGAACCTGTGACTCATTTTGTTTAAAACCGGTCTCCTTTAGAACTCTGTCTCATCGAGCTTCTTTCGATTGAGCTCGACCTGTTCATTGCTGTTGATCATCTCGAGGATCTTGTGGATCTTGTCCGTGGATGTCATCATGCTGGAGATACTAGTGTCGTGGTTGACGAAGTCAATGATCATTGCGGTGTATCTGCTCATATCCGCGGGCTCGAACCACTCTCTCTCCATAAGCTCCGGCGGCTGATAGGTAAGGTTCGTCGTGACGAGCTTGTCAAAATAGCCCTTGGCGTAGGCATCGTCGAACACTTCGAGCCCGTCCGTGAACAGGCCGAAAGTTGTGCATAAGAAGACCCTCTTTGCGTGCATATTCTCCTTGAGCTGGCGGGAGGTATCCAGTATGGAACCGCCGGAGGAGATCATGTCGTCGATGATGATCGCATCTTTGCCGTTGAGGTCTGTGCCGAGGAATTCGTGTGCCACGATCGGGTTCTTTCCGTTCACGATAACGGAGTAATCCCTTCTTTTATAGAACATACCTGTATCCGCGCCGATCACGGTGGCAAAATAGACGGTCCTGTCCAGAGCGCCCTCATCGGGAGAGATGACAACGACATGTTCCTTGTCGACGATCAGGTCATCCACAGAGTTCATCAGGGATTTCAAGAACTGATAGGGCGTCGTAACGCTGTTGAAATCACCGAGGGGACTCGCGTTCTGGATCCTCGGATCGTGCGCATCAAAGGTGATGAAATTCGCGATACCGAGATTGCAGAGCTCCTTGTACATGATCGCGGCGTCCAGGGATTCCCTTCCGCTGCGGTTATGCTGGCGCCCTTCGTATAAAAAAGGCATGATGACGCTGATGCGGTGCGCTTTCCCGTTGATCGCGGCGATGACTCTCTTGAGATCCTGAAAGTGGTCATCTGGCGACATATGGTTGGTAAAACCATTCATCTCATACGTGATGGAATGGTTGGTAACGTCCACGAGGATGTAGATGTCCTTACCCCTGGCGGAAGCTTCGAGGACCGCCTTGCCTTCTCCTGTAGAAAAACGGGGGAGTAATACGGGGAGCCTGTAATCCTGTTCATAGTATCCCTCATAGGTGGGATCGTTCCTGTGTTCGTTGTGATCGCCCATGCGGAAATAACTG
This sequence comes from uncultured Lachnospiraceae bacterium, assembly GCA_902768735.1. Classification (GTDB taxonomy): domain Bacteria; phylum Bacillota; class Clostridia; order Lachnospirales; family Lachnospiraceae; genus CAG-791. The sequence continues at coordinate 23,020 of CACXMK010000047.1, forward strand.
ATCCAGCGGTTGACCTTTTCGCCTAAGTCTCTGGCGGAAGGAAGTACGATCAGAGCGAGCGGCGCTACGGGGTTGCTTTTCTGCTCGAGTTTGTCGTGCATGTAATGAACGTTGGCCATGGGATCTCCTTTGCGATGATCTCCTAAATGTGAAAAAGGTTCCAAATATCATTTTATCGGTTTAAACTGAGAAATACAAGTAAAAGCCTCACTTTACATTGTGGGACAGATTAGATAAAATATAGAGACATATGGATTCTTAACAGTAACCTGAAAACAGGGGTCTGGTAACAGGATTCTTATTACAGGATCCGGAATAGAAAGGCAGAGAATGAGCAAACGAAAGAACAAGCCGATCGTTGCGGTCGTCGGAAGACCCAATGTGGGAAAGTCGACGCTCTTCAATGTCCTGGCGGGAAGGCAGATCTCGATCACCGAGGATACGCCGGGCGTCACAAGGGACAGGATCTACGCGGACTGCAGCTGGCTGAATTATGATTTTACACTGATCGATACCGGCGGTATCGAACCGGATTCCGGGGATATCATCCTCTCCCAGATGAGGGAACAGGCCCAGATCGCTATCGACATGGCGGATGTCATCATCTTTATGGTCGATCTCAAGACTGGGCTTGTGGATGCAGACATGAGGGTGGCGGATATGCTCCGCAGGGCGCATAAGCCGGTCATCCTGTGCGTCAATAAAACGGACAACCCCACGAAACAGATCGCGGATGTCTATGAGTTCTATAACCTGGGGATCGGAGAGCCCTTTCCTGTCTCTTCAGTCAACCGCACAGGCATCGGGGATCTTCTCGACGAAGTGGTGAAACATTTTAAAGCGGGGACCGGAGAGGAAGAGGAGGACGACGCGGTCTATGTCGCGGTCGTCGGAAAGCCCAATGTGGGTAAATCCTCTATTGTAAACCGGCTGATCGGAGAGAACCGCGTGATCGTCTCCGATATCGCGGGAACGACAAGGGACGCCATTGACACGAGGGTAAGGCACAACGGCAAGGAATATGTCTTTATTGATACGGCGGGCCTTAGAAGAAAGAACAAGATCAAAGAGGACCTCGAGCGCTATATGATCGTCCGCACGGTCGGCGCGGTCGAGAGGGCGGACATCACGATCCTCGTCATCGACGCTCAAGAGGGGATCACGGAACAGGACGCAAAGATCGCCGGGATCGCCCACGAGAGAGGCAAAGCGATCATCGTCGCTGTCAACAAGTGGGACCTGGTGGAGAAAGACAATCACTCGGTGAAAAAATATACCGATAAGATCCGCTCTGTTTTATCCTTTTTGTCCTATGCGGAGATCGTGTTCATCTCCGCGGAGACCGGGCAGAGACTTGTCAAACTGTATGATGAGATCGACCTGGTCAGTGCAAACCAGAACATGCGCATCCAGACGGGAGTTCTCAACGAGATCATCAATGAGGCCTGCGTCATGCAGCAGCCTCCGAGCGACAAGGGCCATATGCTCAAGATCATGTACTCCACCCAGGTGGCAGTCAAGCCGCCGACCTTTGTCCTGTTTGTCAACAGCAAGGAGCTGATGCATTTCTCCTACCAGCGGTATCTTGAGAACAGGATCAGGGACGCTTTTGGATTTAAAGGCACACCGCTCAGGTTCATCGTGCGCGAGCGCGGCGAAGATAAGAAATAAGACAGATTATTAAGACAGATTATTAGTAAGTACAGCTATTGGATAGTAGATCTGTTTTAGCAACACCATTTTCAAGCAACACCATTTTCATAAGAAGGAGAAGGGAAAGATGATTGGACTTAGGATTTTATGTCTTGCAATCGGTTATGCGTTCGGGTGTTTCCAGACAGCGTATATTCTCGGAAAATTAAAGGGGATCGACATCCGCAATTACGGAAGCGGAAATGCGGGAACGACCAACGCGATCCGTGTTCTCGGGACAAAGGCAGGAGCGATGGTCTTTTTCGGCGACATGCTAAAGACCCTGTTAGCGCTGCTTTTGGTGGGCGCTCTCTTCGGAAAATCCCAGCCCGAATTCGTATATCTGCTCAAGTCCTGGGCGCTCATGGGTGTTGTGCTCGGCCATGATTTCCCGTTCTATATGGGCTTTAAGGGCGGCAAGGGCGTAGCCTGCATGGCGGGATTCGCCTGCGGTTACCACTGGAGCTTCCTGCCTGCGGCAGTGCTTCTGTTTTTTGTCCCTTATCTGGCGACGACATATGTGTCCCTGGGCTCCCTTATGTTATACGGCGGCACATTCATCCAGATGATCATCGAGGGGCAGATGGGCGTCTTTAAAGGCGCAAGCCAGGCGACCCTGATCGAGATGTACCTGATCCAGTTCTTCCTTACCTTTATGGCTTATTACAGGCACAGAGCCAATATCGGAAGACTCCTGTCCGGCACGGAGAGAAAGACCTATCTCTTTAAGGCAAACACGGAGAAGCTGGACCTCGGTGATAAGAATAAGAAGTGATCGTTGACGCGAGTCAGAGAAAAAAGGAGAAAGACGTTGGCTAGAATCGGAATGATCGGCGCGGGAAGCTGGGGTACAGCGCTGGCTGCGCACCTTGCAAGATGCGGCCACAATGTGGAGATCTGGTCCATCATGAAGGACGAGGTCGAAATGATCAATCAGACGCATGAGCAGTCTGTGAAACTGCCGGGCGTCATTCTTGACAGCTCCGTGACCGCGAGTACGGATCTGGAGCAGGTGATGCGCGACAAGGATATGCTCGTGCTCGCGGTTCCGTCCGCATTTACCCGCAGCACGGCAAAGAATATGGCAAAATACTGCAGGTACGGTCAGCTGATCGTATCCGTTGCGAAAGGGATCGAAGAGGATACGCTCCTGACACTTACGGACGTTATCAAAGATGAGATCCCTCACTGTGAAGCGGCAGTCCTTTGCGGCCCGACTCATGCGGAGGAGGTCGGAATAGGTCTTCCCACAGCGATCGTGGCGGGTGCGGCCCGCAGGGACGTGGCGGAGTACATCCAGTCCGTATTTATGGGCAGTACATTCCGTGTCTATACGAGCCCCGATATGCTCGGGATGCAGGTCGGCGCTGCGCTCAAGAACGTCATCGCGCTTGCGGCGGGATGCTCGGACGGACTCGGATGCGGAGACAATACAAAAGCCGCCCTGATCACGAGAGGAATCGCTGAGATCTCACAGATCGGGATCGCGATGGGCGGAAAACCGGAGACTTTCTCCGGACTCACCGGCATTGGCGACCTGATCGTAACGTGCGCCTCCATGCATTCCAGAAACCGCAGGGCGGGCATCCTGATCGGAAAGGGAATGACGGCGGAAGAGGCCATGAAAGAGGTCAAACAGGTCGTGGAAGGGGTCTTCAGCGCCAAAGCCGCGATGCAGCTCGCCGATAAATACGACGTGGAAGCACCGATCATCCGCGCTATGAACAGGATCCTATTCGGAAACGAAGCGCCCGCCCAGGCGGTCGAAGACCTGATGATGCGCGAAGGGAAGACAGAGAGCAACGGCACCGGATGGTAAAATTCAGGCGTGTGGCCTCCATACGTCTGGGGGTGCTAGGGTATTGATTACTAATATATATGACAGGAGAAAGAATAATGGAAAAGAACACGAAGATCTACGAGGAGCTGCAGGCCAGGGGGCTTTTGGCGCAGCTGACGGACCCCGACGAGATCAGGGACCTGATCAACAACGGCAAGGCCACTTTCTACATCGGCTTTGATCCCACGGCGGATTCCCTCCACGTCGGTCATTTTATGGCTCTCCTTCTCATGAAGAGGCTGCAGATGGCAGGTAACAGGCCCATCGCTCTGGTGGGCGGCGGGACCGGCATGATCGGCGATCCTTCCGGCAGAACGGATCTGCGCTCCATGATGACGGTAGAACAGATCGACCACAACTGTGAGTGCTTCAAGAAGCAGATGAGCCGCTTCATTGAGTTCGGCGAGGGAAAGGCCATGATGGTCAACAACGCCGACTGGCTCAGGGACCTCAACTACATTGAATTCCTCAGGGAGATCGGTTCCTGCTTCAGCGTCAACGATATGCTCCGCGCAAGGTGCTACGAACAGCGCATGGAGAAGGGCCTGAGCTTCCTTGAATTTAACTACATGATCATGCAGGCTTTTGACTTCTACAACCTGTATCAGACGTACGGCTGCAACATGCAGTTCGGCGGCGACGACCAGTGGAGCAACATGCTTGCCGGCACCGAGCTGATCCGTAAAAAACTCAGCAAAGACGCTTATGCGATGACCATCACGCTCCTTCTTAATTCTGAAGGAAAGAAGATGGGCAAAACAGCGAAGGGCGCAGTCTGGCTCGATCCCGACAAGACCTCCCCTTACGACTTCTACCAGTACTGGCGCAACATCGGGGACGCGGATGTCCTCAAGTGCCTGCGCATGATGACTTTCCTTCCCCTTGAGCAGATCGATGAGATGGACAAGTGGGAAGGCGCGCAGCTCAATACCGCTAAAGAGATCCTTGCGACCGAGCTGACGACGCTCGTGCACGGAAGCGACGAGGCGGCCAAGGCTAAGGCAGGCGCGGAGGCGCTGTTCAGCGCGGCGACGCCCGGCAATATGGACAATGTTCCGACAGTGACTATGGCTGATGAGGATTTTGGCGAGGACGGGACAGTGGATATCCTGACGATCCTCGTGAAGGCGGGCCTGGAGAAGTCCAGGGGCGACGCGAGGCGCGACGTGACCCAGGGCGGTATCACCGTAGACGGCGAGAAAGTGACGGATTTCAAGGCGGTCTTCACGAAGGATGCAAGTGCTGATCTATTCATGTGAAGAATCATATTATATGATGAGCCATTCTGGTGTGCCGAAGGGAAAAGTCCCCTGCGGCACGCCGGTTCGCTGACGGCACATACGAGGAGGAACGCAGATGATAGGAGCGGATGCAATCGTGAAATGCCTGGTAAAAGAGGGCGTGGAATATGTCTTCGGATATCCCGGGGTAGCGATCACTCCCTTTTTTAACAGTATTTTAGATACGGATATAAAGACGATCCTCGTCAGGCAGGAGCAGAACGCCGCCCACGAGGCGAGCGGCTATGCCAGGATCACAGGCAAAGTCGGTGTTGCTGTCGCGACGAGCGGTCCCGGTGCGACTAACCTGATCACCGGCATCGCAACTGCTTTTGCGGACAGTATCCCGCTCGTCTGCATTACCGGCCAGGTGAACAGCAATATGATGGGCAGCGACGTCTTCCAGGAGGTCGATGTCTCCGGCGCGTGCGAATCCTTCGTAAAGTACAGTTATATCGTCCGCAAGGCGGCGGATATCCCGAGGATCGTCAAAGAGGCGTTTCACATTGCCAATACGGGACGAAAAGGTCCTGTGCTCATTGACCTGCCCATCGATGTCCAGAATCAGGAGATCCGAAAATTCGAATATCCTGAGACGGTCAATATCCGAACCTATAAACCTACTGTGGCTGGTCACCCGGTCCAGATGAAACGGGTGATCAAAGAGCTCCAGAAGGCTAAGAGACCGATCATCTGCGCGGGCGGCGGCGTCCACTTAAGCGGCGCCAAAGAAGAACTCCGCACATTTGTAGAGAACAACGATATTCCGGTGGTCTGCACGATGATGGGACTCGGCGCGCTTCCTACGAACCATTTCCTTTTCTACGGTATGGTAGGAAACAACGGGCAGGCGTACGGCAACAGGGCCATGAATGACGCGGACATGATCATCATGGTGGGCGCCCGCGTGGCGGACCGCTCCGTGAGCCAGCCGGATCTCATCACAGAGAATAAAGTGCTCGTACACATCGACGTGGACCCTGCTGAGATCGGAAAGAACGCCGGTCCCACGATCCCGCTTGTCGGGGATATCAAACATGTCCTTGAAGAATTCAACAAATCGGTTATCACGGCGGATTATTCCCTCTGGATCGATAAACTGGACGGCTATAAGGACGATACGCAGAACGCTTCCCGCAGGAAGCGTCACATGTTCTCCTCCACTCTGACGGAAGAGGAGATCAACGCTCTGATGGTCAATCCCGAGATCTTTATCAAGCATCTCTCCAGAGCGATGAAGAAGGACGCGGTATATGTGGCGGACGTCGGACAGAACCAGCTCTGGTCCTGCGCTAACTGCGAGATCAGGGAGGGAAGGTTCCTAACGAGCGGCGGCATGGGCACGATGGGCTATGCTGTTCCCGCGGCGCTCGGCGCCAAGCTCGGCGCCCCGGACCGCCAGGTCGTCGCAGTATGCGGAGACGGCGGATTCCAGATGACGATGATGGAACTCGCGACGATGAAGCAGTACAATGTCCCGGTGAAGATCGTTGTCCTCAGGAACAATGTTCTCGGACTCGTGCGCCAGTACCAGCACTTCACGTACCAGGACCGCTTCTCTGTGATCGACCTCGGCGATTCGATCCCGGACTTTAGGAAAATTGCGGACGCATACGGGATCCGTTACCAGCAGATCGCGGCAGTCGAGGATATGGACGACGGTATCGCGCAGTTCCTTGCGGATGACGAAGCGACGCTCCTCGAGGTGATCATCGATCCGAAGCTCGTCGTATAAAGGGGGTGCAGGCATGAAGAGAATCTATTCCGTGCTGGTGGAGAACCGCTCCGGTGTGCTTTGCAAAGTAGCCGGCCTCTTCTGGCGCAGATGCTTTAATATCGACTCGCTGGCGGTGGGAGAGACCGAGGATAAGAATGTCTCTAACATGATCATCGTATCGACCGGCGACCGCAGGACACTTGAGCAGATCGAAAAGCAGCTCAACAAAAAGCTGGATGTCATCAAGGTCAAGACGTTTGATGAGACGGAAAGCATCAACAGAGAGCTGATGCTTGTAAAAGTGCGCTATAACCGGACGAACCGGAAAGATATCATGGAGAACTGCGAGATCATGAACGCGAGTATCGTGGACATTTCCAAGAGCATGATGACGATCCAGATCTGCGACACACCTGAAAGGGTACAGATCTTCCTGGATATGCTCCGCACGGTCAGTATCATCGAGATCGCGAGGACCGGAACTCTGGCACTGCTCAAGTGCGCGGAACAGGGGAAGTGAGTGTCCCGGGGCGAGACCGGCTCGAGGATGAGCCGCTGTTACACGGAGGCATTCCTGTCCTGATGGACAATTGAACAGTATTGTACAGGTGCATGCGGCTCAAAAAGGCGATTTTCGTTTGACTCGGCAGGTGCACCGCGTTATAATGAGTTCAATTTGCAAAACATTAAGATAATTCATCGGGTGAGTGAAAAACATTCATCACATGAAGGGATAAGTTGAATATGAAAGAAGTAATCAATAAAAAGGTATTCCAGATCCTGGTAGACAACACTTCCGGTGTTCTGAGCCGCATTTCAGGCCTGTTCTCCCGAAGAGGCTACAACATTGAGAGCATCACGGCAGGTGTCACGGCAGAGCCCAGCATCACGAGGATCACGATCGTGGCATCCGGCGACGACGATATCATGGAACAGATCGAGAAGCAGGTAGGCAAGCTCGTGGATGTCAGGGATATTCATGAACTCAAGCCTGAAGAGAGCGTTTTCCGCGAACTGGCGATGATCAAGGTAAGAGCCGGCGCGGACCAGCGCGAGAATGTGATCGCCCTGGCCAATATCTTCAGGGGAAATATCATCGATGTCTCGCATGAGAGCCTGATGATCGAGGTCACCGGCAACTCCGGCAAGATCGACGCGTTCTTAAAGCTCGTGAGCGGCTACGAGATCCTCGAGCTCGCAAGGACCGGCGTCGCGGGTCTTGGCAGAGGCACCAAGAACGTGATCTATCTCGACAAGCTCGTCTAACGTTTTCTGTCCGGAAGGGGCGTGGTCCCGACCGGTAGAGATATAACAAGGTTTTTTATGGAGGAAAAGAAAAAAATGTCAGAAGCTAAGATCTATTATCAGGAAGATTGCAATCTGTCAGTGCTCGAGGGCAAGACCATTGCCATCATCGGCTACGGCAGCCAGGGACATGCACATGCGCTGAACCTCAAGGAGTCCGGTTGCAACGTCATCGTAGGCCTCTACGAGGGATCCAAGTCCAAGGCTAAGGCTGAGGCTCAGGGACTCACTGTTTACAACACTGCAGAGGCAGCTAAGATGGCGGATATCATCATGATCCTGATCAACGATGAGAAGCAGGCCGCTATGTACAAGAAGGACATCGAGCCCAACCTTAAGGCCGGCGATATGCTCATGTTCGCTCACGGCTTCAACATTCACTTCGGTCTGATCAAGCCTCCGGCAGATGTAGACGTTACCATGATCGCTCCCAAGGCTCCCGGACACACCGTTCGCAGCGAGTACCAGGCAGGCAAGGGAACTCCTTCCCTCGTCGCTGTTTACCAGGATGCTACC
>CACXMK010000048.1 GCA_902768735.1 uncultured Lachnospiraceae bacterium
GACGGGCATGATACCCGCGAGGATCGGTACTTTGACACCTGCCTCACGGAGGCGGTACAGGTAGTTGTAGTAGATCGAATTGTTGAAGAACATCTGCGTTGTGAGGAAATCGCAGCCGGCGTCGACCTTCTCCTTGATGCGGAGGATGTCCGCGTCCTTGTTGGGGGCGTCGGGGTGCTTTTCCGGATAGCACGCGCCGCCGATGCAGGCCTCTGGATACTCCCTGCGGATCTCTTCCACGAGCTGAACGGCGTGCTCATAGTATCTGGGGTGCGGGAAATCCATGCCCTCGGGGATATCGCCGCGCAGGGCGAGGATGTTCTTGATGCCGGCGTCCCGGATGCGGCCGATCTGCTGCCTGACAGTGTCCCTGGTCGAGCTGATGCAGGTCAGGTGCGCCATGGAAGGCACGCCTTCCCCAATGATATCCTGCGAGATCTCCACGGTGTAGCGGCTCGTCCCGCCGCCCGCGCCGTAGGTGCAGCTCACAAAAGAGGGCTTTAGCCTCGCGATCTCGCGGACGCTCTCGCGCACGGATTCAAACTTCACATCGGACTTCGGGGGAAAGACCTCCATGGAGATGGTGATCGGGTTCTCTCTTAACACATCGATGATCTTCATTTTACATTAACCTCCTTCATACCAGCATTCCTGAACCAGCCTTCCTGAACCGGCCTTCCTGAACCGGCCTTCTTAAGGCCGGCTCTTTCCCAAATCCCGTCAGGCGGTATTTGCATTGAGTATAGCACAGGTCACCCGCTGAACCAAGAGACGAAAACGATCGCGGCTTTTTCGCCGGGAAAAACAGCAGGGTGATCATACGGATCGATAACAGGCAAGGGACTGTAACAATTCCGATTATTATTCATAATTTTCTTTGGATTGTGCATAAAGATGTCCCAAAATTTAAGGACTTTTCAGCACTTTTTGTGATATATTGAGTACAGGGTGAAATTTTACTACTATTTTAGGAGGTAACAGAATGAGTGCATATGGTTTTGGCGGAATGATCAAAAAACTGAAAGCGGATCCCAAGACGATCGTCTTTACAGAGGGAACAGATCCGAGGATCCTTGAAGCAGCTTCCCGCCTTCTGGCGAGCAATTTCCTTACCCCAATTCTGGTTGGCGACGAGGAGATGATCCTGAATGCCGCAGAAGAGGAAGGTTATAATATCCGCGGCGCGAAGATCATCAACCCTACAGAGTGGGAGCGTTTCGACGAAATGGTCGATATGTTCTGCGAAATCAGAAAGAGCAAGGGAATGACACCTGAAAAGGCGAAACCGATCCTTGCCCAGCCGAACTATTTCGGAACCATGCTGGTCAAGATGGGCGTTGCAGACTGCCTGCTCGGCGGCGCGACATACTCCACTGCTGATACGGTCCGTCCCGCACTGCAGATCATCAAGACGAAACCCGGCAACAACATCGTATCTTCCTGCTTCATTCTGGTCCGTGCAGCGGCTACCGGCGGAAGAGAAGTTTTCGCGATGGGTGACTGCGCGATCAACATCAATCCTACAGAACTGCGGACTGCGCGAAAGTCTTCGGCGTTGAGCCCAAGGTCGCTTTCCTTTCCTTCTCCACTGCAGGCTCCGCGAAAGATGCAAGCGTTACCAAGATGCAGAACGCTGCGAAGAAAGCAAAAGAGAAGTTCCCGGATATCCCGATCGAAGGCGAGATGCAGTTTGACGCGGCGGTTTCTCCCCGCGTAGGCCAGCAGAAGATGCCCGGATCCGTGGTCGCAGGACATGCGAACACCTTCATCTTCCCCGACATCAACGCCGGTAACATCGGCTATAAGATCGCACAGCGCATGGGTAACTTCGAAGCGTACGGCCCGATCCTTCTTGGCCTGAACGCACAGATCAACGACCTGTCCCGTGGCTGCAACGCAATGGAAGTCTATTCCATGGCGATCATCACCGCTGCACTTGCCTGATCGCGGTGTGAATCCTGCCTCGGACTGGATCGGGCTGAACAGCCAGAACCGGACTGAACAGCCGGAACTGGACTGAATAGCCAGAACCGGACTGAATCAGGAAAAGTCTTACAAAAGACGAGCGAATCGCAGTGAAAGAGAGTGCCTGCAGGCTTTTGCCGCAGGCACTTTTTTTGTGTCCGTCCGCAGAATATCATGGTGACTTGCACTGTTTTGACATGGTAAAATAGGAATGGAAATCTGTTTTATCCTGAACGAGCTAGGGAGGTTACAATATGAGGGAATGGAGCAGGGATGAACGATATAAAGTGCTTGAGAGCGCTGAGCAGATCCGGGATCTCCACGGAAGGATCTCGAAATCCGTATACAGACAGCTGTATCATGTGCAGCCCGTAACAGGCCTTTCCAGTGATCCGAACGGGTTCACGTATCACAAAGGCGTATGGCATCTGTTCTATCAGTGGTGCCCGTGGGGCGCTGTGCATGGCCTCAAGTACTGGTACCATGTCACCAGCGAGGACCTGGTGCACTGGAAGAACGCCGGCGTCGGCCTTAAGCCCGACCGCGATTACGACAACAAGGGCACGCACTCCGGATCCGCCATTTCCGCGGGCGACGACCTCTATTTCTTCTACACCGGCAATCACCGCGACGAGAACTGGGTGCGCACACCCTGGACCTGCGCGGCGATCCTCGGCAAAGACGGCAACCCTGAGAAGCTTCCTGAGCCCCTCTTCGGACCCCGCGACGACTACAGCGAGCACCAGAGAGACCCGAAGGTCATCTATAACGAGGAGGACCAGACATATTACATCCTGATCGGCGCGCAGACGCTCGACAAGAAGGGAACGATCCTGATCTACAAATCCAAAGAACTGTTAAGCGGCTGGTCCTTCGCGGGACAGCTGAATGTGCCGGGCTTTGAGAGTTTTGGCGGAATGTGGGAGTGCCCGTACATCGTCAACATCAGCGGCAAGGACGTGCTGATCTTCTCGCCCCAGTACACGAAGCTTCCGGGGCGCGCGGAGAGCACGAACCACAACGTGTACCTGATCGGAAAGATGGACTATGACACGCTGACCTTCACGCCGGAGAGCGGCTACAAGTATCTCGATTTTGGCTTCGATTTCTATGCGGCGCAGGGCGCGTCGAACGTCGGCGACCCGGACAAGGCGATCCTGATCGGCTGGATCGGACTGCCGGACAACCACTACTGCACGGAGCCCGAGGACTGGGAGGGCAGCATGGGCCTTCCGAGAGAGCTGCGGATCAAGGACGGCAAGCTCGTCCAGACGCCGGTGGCAGCGGTTTACGGGCTGCGCGACGGCGAGGCGCCTGCGGACGGAACGCTTCCTGCGGCCTGCGAGATCGAGGTGGCCTTCGGCGGCGGCGACGCGGACTTCAACCTGTTCACGAAGGCGGACGGGACCGGCGGCCTCACAATGCACTACGACGCGGCGAAGGGCGTCTGCACGTTTGACAAGTCGGGCATGACGAACCGCTGCAACGAGGCGATCGGCGAAGTCCTGGAGATGCCCCTTGAGAACGGGCTGAAGAAGCTCGATATCTTCGTCGACAGGAGCTCGGTAGAGTATTTTGCCAACGACGGCGAGGCGACATTCACGGCGCACAGCTATCCGACAGAGGATGAGTTCCACTACTGCGCGGCCGGCGATGTGCAGGTCAGGATCTGGAATCTCAAGGCGTCCGTTAAGGATGATTTCGTAGTGTGATAGGGGGTACATATGAAGAAAGTATTTGCCAGTGACTTCGATGGAACACTGTATTTTTACCTGGCGGAAGATGACAGGAAGCTCCCCGCGGAGAACGTGGAGAAGATCAGAGAGTACCAGAAAGCGGGCCATCTGTTCGGGCTCTGCACGGGCAGGCAGGTCGGCGGACTGACCCCGTTCATCACAGGGTTTGTGGAGCCGGATTTCTATATCACGAGCAGCGGCGCGAACATCGTCGACAGGGACCTGAAGGAGATCAGAAAGCTCGGCGTCGACCCGAAGGTCGCGCAGGAGATCCTCGACAAATACGGCATTGAGAACTACAGATTCACGCTGGATGTCGAAGGGGATATCTGTGTTTTTGCACCGATGGATTATCCGGGAAAATATTATGTTGTAAAGAGCGTCGCTGACTGCCCGAAGGGGCTGATCCACCAGGTCAGCATCCACACGGAGAGCCTGGACGAGGCGGAGCGCATGGCGGCTGAGATCAATCAGATCTGGGGCGATACGGTCAACGCGTTCCAGAACGTCATCGAGATCGACATCGCGCCGAAGGGCTGCTCCAAGGGCAACGGCGTGAAATTCCTGCGCGAGTACATGCGTGAGACCTACGGCGAGATCAAGCTGTACGGCATCGGCGATTCGCTCAACGACCTGCCGCTCCTTGAGGCGTCTGACGTCTCCTACACCTTCCACTACGCGCCGCAGATCGTGCAGGACAAGGCTACCAAGGTAGTGGACACCATCGTCGACGCGCTCGAAGACAGCATGCAGGACGAGGTATAAAAACAGCGCATGCGCTTGATTTGATGTGAAATTCGAATATACTTAAAGTATAGTAACTGTCTCATAATTGGAGGAGTACCAGGATGGCAATCAAAGATGTATTGGCTAAACTTGAAAAAGCTGCAGAAATGGAGAATATGAAGGTTTACAGGGGCGATAAGAACGAGATCCTGATCGACCTCAACGGTGATGGCGGAGCGGACGCGGCGCTGATCGACACAACGAACAGCGACAGCCCCGACCTTCTGGCGATCGACGTCAACGGGGATCACAAATTCAACCTGTACCTGGATGATACGGATGACAACAGCTACCCCGATGTCGTGTACATTGACAAGAAAGGCGACGGCAACATCCAGCTCCTTGGATCCGGCGAAGAGATCCAGGACAAGATGCACCTGAGACTGGTCAAGTGCTACGCGGCACTGACCGATATGGATGCCGACACAGAGGCATTGAATGAGGCGCTCAAAAAGCTCGCGGCATGCGTGGAAGAGATCAAGAAATTTGCGGCAAAAGAATAATGGCTGGTAAACCGGCCGGAAACTGAGAGGAAGCGCTGCGGAGTATTCCGCGGCGCTTGTCTGTTTAGAGCGGGGCGCAGCTGCTTGTGTGCGTGCTGCCAGCCCCGGCGCTTGCCTGTTTCGAGCGGAGCGCGGCTGCGGGCTGCCAGCCCCGGCGCTTACCTGCGGTGCCCGCCCGTGTCAAAACATTGAACAACCGAAGGAGCATAAGAGAACATGAACGGAGAAGAATTTCTGAGAGCATTGCAAAAGCGGCGCAGCGTGCGGAACTATTCCGGCGAAAAGGTGCCGATGGAGAAACTGAACCTGATCCTGGAAGCCGGGATGCTGGCGCCGTCGGGCAGGGCGATCCGCCCCTACGAGCTGATCGTGGTGCGCGACAAGCAGAAGCTGATCGGCCTGTCGGGCTGCCGCATGGGCGGCGCGGCGAGAATGCTGGCGGGCGCTGACCTCGCCATCGTCGTGGTGGCTGACGAGGAGAAATCCGATACCTGGACAGAGGACGCAAGCGTCGTGATGGAGAACATGCACCTCATGGCGAGCGTGCTCGGCGTCGGCAGCTGCTGGATCCAGGGCAGAGGGCGCGAGGCGATCGACCGCGGAGCGACAGAAGACTATGTTCGCGCCATTTTGCAATTCCCTCAGGAGTGCCGCCTCGAGGCGATCCTGTCCCTGGGCATGCCCGAATCGGAGTGGCCCGAGACGTCGCTGGAATCGCTGCCGTTCGAAAAGATCCATATCAATAAGTTCTGACCGCGGCCCGCGCGCCGCGCGCTGGGCAGGACACAGCGAGTTCTGATCGCGGCCCGCGCGCCGGGCGAAACGCAGGACACAGCAGCGCAGCGCAGGACACAGCAGCGCGGCCCGCGCGCCGCGCGCACGCAGGATCAACCAACCGTCTTAAAAAGGAGGTGCCCTATGCCCCCTCGCGGAATAGGCTTTGGCCACGGCGGCAAATTCATGACGGAGGAAGAAAAGCAGAATCTCCCGCAGGTGACGCCGGAGCTTCTAAAGCGCGTCTTCTCCTACCTGACGCCGTACTGGAAGCAGCTCGGCCTGACGCTGCTCTGCATCATCTTCTCGTCGATCATGTCCCTCATGCCGTCGATCCTGACCGGCAAGATCATCGACGAAGGCCTCATCGGCCGCAATTTCAACCTGCTGGTCCTCTACATCGTCCTGTCCCTTGCCGTGACAGCCGGCGCGAACCTGATTGGCGTCGCGGAGAGCTACCTCAACACCTGGATCGCCCAGCACATCACTTTCGACATGCGCAACCAGATGTACAGCCACCTGCAGAACATGTCGCAGCGCTTCTTCACCTCGAACAACCAGGGCGACATCATTACGCGCATGACGAGCGATATCGACGGTGTCAAAACAGTGATCTCCGGCACCTTCACCAGCATCCTCTCGAATTCGATCACCCTGATCGTGGCGCTGGTGGCGATGTATCAGAAGAACTGGATTTTGGCAACAGTGGGCATCATCATCGTGCCGCTGTTCACGATCCCGACGAGAAAAGCAGGTCAGAAAAGGTGGAGCCTCACCCAGGAGGCGCAGGCGTGCAACGACGAGATCAACGGAATTCTGGGCGAGACGATGTCGGTCAGCGGACAGACATTGGTCAAGCTCTTCTGCAAAGAAGATTACGAGTATGGCCGCTATGAGGCGGCAAACCGCCGGATGATCGAGCTCAATATCAAAGAGAGCATGGCGGGCCGCTGGTTCCGCGTGGTCCTGACGACGATCACGAGCGTGGGGCCGATGCTTCTGTATTTTGTCGGCGGACTGCTCATGCTCCGGTACAACTCGGACCTGACGGTCGGTGATGTCACGGTGCTCGTGGCTCTGCTCGGCAGGATGTACGGGCCGGTGAACTCGCTGCTGAACATCCAGGTCGACTGGATGCGGTCGATGGCGATGTTCTCGAGGATCTTTGAGTATTTTGACATGCCGGTCGAAATACAGAACGCGCCCGACGCGATCACACCCGACCACGCGGACGGAAACGTAGAGTTCAAAAACGTGGATTTCTACTATGAGCCGTCGCGCATGATCCTGAAGGACGTGAATTTCAAGCTCGAGAGCGGTCACAGCATTGCGATCGTCGGACCGTCCGGTTCAGGCAAGAGTACGCTTGTGAACCTCATCCCGCGCCTGTACGATGCAGTGGCCGGCGAGGTGCTGTTCGACGGGATCAACGTCAAGCAGCTTGACCTGAAGTTCCTGCGCGGGAACATCGGCGTCGTGACGCAGGATACGTACCTGTTCAACGGTACGATCCGCGAGAACCTGCTGTACGTAAAGCCCGACGCGACGGAGGACGAGCTCATCGACGCGTGCGAGCGGGCCAATATCTATGATTTTGTGTCGAATCAGCCCGACGGGCTCGATACGGTGGTCGGTAACCGCGGACTCAAGCTCTCGGGCGGTGAGAAGCAGAGGCTTTCGATCGCCAGAGTGCTGCTCAGGGATCCGGCACTTCTGATTTTTGACGAGGCGACGTCGGCGCTCGATTCGATCTCCGAGCGGAAGATCCAGGACGCGATCGACCCGCTGATCTCTTCGAGGACCAGCATCCTGATCGCGCACAGGCTCTCCACGATCCTTGCCGCGGACGAGATCCTTGTGATCAAGGACGGACAGATCGCCGAGCGAGGGAAGCACAAAGACCTCGTGAAGGCGGGCGGCGTCTACACCGAGCTCTACGAGACGCAGTTCAAGGGCGCGATGGCGCCGGCCGAAGAGGAGCCCGAGCCCGAGGAGCCGCTCGGCTGGGACGGCGGCGGCTCGTACAGCGGCCCGCGCCGGGTGCGCCGGCGCGTCGCAGAGGAGCGCGCCGCGCGGGAGCGCGAGCGCGAGGAGGACATCCGCCTCTACGGAGATCCCTACGAAGCCTTCCGCGAGGAAATGCTGTGGGAGAATGAAAGAGGGTACTAGGGCAGCGCGCCGGGCGTCTCGACTGCGCCGGCGGTGTGGGGCGGAACCGGGCGTGGCACAGTTGCTATAATGCACAGAGGCCGGCTGGCATGCTGGTCGTGCGAGATAGAACCGGGCGTGGCAATGCTTTGACTTAGTGCAGGTAAAACCATGAATAATGAGAAGGCTGCAAACAGAAGATGGGTTTTTGAGGAGGCGCCGGTCGCGCGGGCTGTGTTTACTATGGCCATTCCGACGATCATCACGCAGCTCATCAATATTGTCTACAACTTTGCGGACGCATGGTATGTGGGGCGGACCGGGAGCGCGTCGATGATGGCGGCGCTTACGGTGAGCCTGCCTGTCTTCATTATGATCCAGGCGCTTGCGAATCTTTTCGGGATCGGCGGAGCGAGCGCGATCTCGAGGGCGCTAGGGCGGAAGGATACGGCCCGCGCGCGCAAGATATTTGCCTTCAGCTTTTATGGCGGACTTGCGGCGGCAGTCCTCTATGGGATCGTGGTCTTCTTTTCAAGGCCGGTGATGATCCCTCTGATCGGCGGGAGTTCAGACTCCTACCAGTACATTTATAATTACATGTTCTGGACGATGGTCGTCGGAGCGGTGCCCACGCTGGGCAACGCGCTGTGCGGGCACCTGGTGCGCTCGATCGGAGCGGCGAAGGAAGCCGGCTTTGGCATGTCCATGGGCGGGATCCTGAACATCATCCTTGATCCTATCTTCATGTTCGTGCTGCTTCCGCGCGGGATGGAAGTCACGGGCGCGGCGATCGCGACGTGCCTGTCGAATACGGTGGCGCTGAGCTATTTTTTGGCTTATCTGTATAGGCACCGGGATAATCCTGTGTTCACGTTTGCGCTGTCGGATGTGACGGTGGAGGACGGCGTGCCGGGCGAAGTATTCTCGATCGGGCTTGCGGCGGCGCTGCAGACGTTCCTCGCGATGGTGTCAAATATGTTCGCTAACAAGCTCGTCGTCGAGTACGGGAGCGCGGCGGTGGCGGGTATGGGCATCGCAAAGAAGGTGAACATGATCGCGTTCAACACGTGCCTTGGCCTGACGATGGGCGTGCTGCCGCTGATCGCGTACAACTACGGGGCGCGGAAGTTCTCGCGGATGCAGAAAGTTATCAGGTTTACTGCTGCTGTTGCGCTGGGATTCACGGGGTGCTGCACGGTGTTCTTTAGAATGTTCGCGCGGCAGCTCATCACTTTCTTCATTGCGGATCCGGCTTCGGTCGAGTTCGGAACCCGCTTTTTGAGCGTTATCGCGTTTGCGGCACCTTTGTGCGCGATGTCTTTTTTGGCAAATACGATCTTTCAGGCGTCGGGCAGGCGGCGGCAGTCGTTCATCCTGTCCATCATGCGAAAGGGCGTCGTGGACATCCCGGCGATGTACTTTTTCAAGTCGCTCATCGGGCTGAACGGAGTGACGTGGGCAACGCCGTTCGCGGAGGTGATGTCGGCGATCACGGCGGCGGTGCTGTATCTGAAGTTCAGGAAGGAGTTCCGGGGGAAGAAGGAAGAGATTTAGAGGGAGGTTGTGAGGTTATTCTTGCGGGAGGCGTGAGGAAATCCTGCAGGCGGTTTTGAGGAAGTCAGAGATCGAAAGGAGAATACAATTATGTCGCGTTATCAAGCAAAAGAAGTCATTCCCGGTCTGATCCTCGGAGGGTTGCTTGACCTTGAAGATATGCTGAAGCTTCATCCGGATGTTCTTGTCCCGCTCGATCGTTTGCCCGGCATAGTCTGGGATATGGGGTTTCGGGGAGAGATCCTGTATTGCCCTATAGTGGACTATAGTATACTGCCGGACGATGTGCTTGACAGGCTGGTTGAGGATATCCTGACACGGCTGGAAGCCGGGAAACGCATTGCGGTTTTCTGCATCGGAGGCCATGGGAGAACAGGGTATGTTGCATCCTGTGTGCTGGCGAAGCTGGGGTATGAGGAGCCTGTCAGGTTCGTGCGGAAGAATTATAGCCAGTATGCGGTGGAGTCGCTGCCGCAGTATGAGGCGATTATGAGGTTTGTGGAGAGACATAAGGGCTGACGGGGTGCCGTCAGCCTTTTTTTGTGAGGGCACTTGCTTGTCTCAACCGATAGGATGAGAAAATGCCTGAGTTTATTGGTAGGCTTGTGGCATAACTTGCTAAGCTCAACCGATAAGATTGAGACAAAGCCTGCGTTTATCGGCTGAACTGCGCGGGCACAAATCAAACACAACCGATAAGATTGAGACAAAGCCTGCGTTTATCGGCTGAACTGAGCAGGCACAAATCAAACATAACCGATAAGGACGAGACAAACGCCGAATTTATCGGACAAAGTGAGCAGGCACAAATTAAGCTCAACCGATAAGATTGAACCAGAGTCCAAGTCTATAGGATGCATCTAGGGCTCCCAATGTTTTTACAAATAGTAGTAATCCAGAATCTTCTCCAGAGCCTGCATATCCAGAGGCTGATTTTTGCTTTCGAATGTAGCGATGAAATTGTCCCCCAGAATATACCCATTTTTCTGATATGCATTGATCTTTCTTAACGCTTTTTCGCAGTATTCGGGATCGTCCATCATGCCGAAGTGCTCGTGGTAGAGCGTCTTCCTTTTTCGGACATTCAGGCCGCAAAAATCGCAATGCACTGTGCCAAATTTGAGCAAATTGAGCGGCACCTCGTAAAGATAAGGGATGTTTTTCTGATGCATGAGATTTGCGATCAGGATCTCTGTCTTGGAACGCACACGCTCGTTGTTTATTGTGTAAAATCCAGGGTCGTTCTCACCAAAGCCCATTTTTTCGTAATCCCTGCTTTTCCACCACTCCACGTATTCCTTGTCAGGAACGTAGAAGGGGGAAATCAGCTTTTTTCTTGCCTCCGAAGCGCGCTCATACACTCCTTTGTAATCATGCGCCTGCAGAAAGCGGATGAGGCTTTCTATTTTGGCCAATTCTGCACGGGCAAATTTCAGGATTGTCTGATCGTAAGTTTTCTGCGCGAGCAATGACGCAAGTCGATGGTCCTTTTTGGGGATGTACTTACCGTTCGTGTTGCCTTTTTCTGTAATCCAGTAGAATTGATAATCTGCGCCTTTCTTCATGCAACGCAGCTTCCCATCTGGAGCGCAGCTCAGAAAAGCTGTTATTTCGTTAATCTGTTTGGTGAGAAAAGCCCTTTTCTTTTCCAGTTCTTCGAGAAATGGATCCAATGTTGTCCCTCCCTTTCTGAATTTAAATATGGCAAAAAACTGCTCTCCGCAATTTAAAGCCAAAGCCACCACTGCCACCCTTTCGGGATGTTTTTAAAGTTTTTGATTTGTTGGTTGGAGTTCTGTGCAATGGTCATTGGAACCGACCACTGTACAACCGGAAGAATTCCGGATTTGAATTATCTATTATTGTAGAAGGGATTGGTGCGGTTGGCAAGCTGTGAATTTGCTGATTTTATGGGGATTTTATGGGGGGTGTTGGGGGATTGGTGGTCTTGGTGATTAGCTCGACCGATAGGATTTTATGTGCGCTCGGTTTTATCGGATGGTTTGTTGGCTAGTTTGATTGGCTCGACCGATAGGATTGAGACTTAGCCTGGGTTTATCGGTTGATTTGTTGGGCGGCTTGCTTGGCTCAACCGATAAAGATGAAACAGAGCTTGAATTTATTGGTAGGTATGTTGGCCAGCTTGCTTGACTCAACCAATAAGGATGAGCCAAACGCCGAATTTATCGGAAGACTGCTGGGCTAACTTGCTAAGCTCAACCGATAAGGATGAGATAAACGTCGATTTTATCGGAAGACTGCTGGGCTAACTTGCTAAGCTCAACCGATAAGGATAAGGTAAACGTCGAATTTATTGGATGATTAGTGCTCCAACTTGCTAAGCGCTACCGATAACGATGAGACAGAACTTAAATCTATCGGATAGCTCGTCCACAAATCCAGATTTTCTCACCATTCTCGAACTGCGATGACGCGTTAACGCGGCGAATCGGTCTCTAAGAAGCCTCAGAAAAATTCAAATATGGAAACTATAATAAGTGAACGCGAACATTCCGGTCGGCCGGGCGGATTGAGGTCGGCGCCGTAACGGGGTAGACTATAGTCAAGGGAAATTACGCCGATTTTTCGGCGGGGATTTCATTGTGGAAATGCGCCGTGACCCAGGCGTTCGTTATTGTATCAATTGATTGCGCCAGTACCCAGGCGCATCTTTTGTTCCGAGAAGAATGTGCCGAGATCCAGGCGCACTTTTCATACCATCCAGAAGGTGGCGTACCCAAAGCGGCAACACATGTGAAGCCGGCCGCCCTGCGCGGCCGCTCCACGTTGCCCCAAGGCATCAAATCCATCAGAAAGAGAGGTGAAACAAGGTGGACAGAAGCATTTTCGTCTGGTCGAAGAGCACCAATTCCTGCTACTGCGGAAAGTGCGGGAAGAGGCAGCCCGGAGACCGATACAATATTCGTAAGCACGCAGTGGCGTGCGGATTCGATGTCAAGGAGGAAGATGATGTCCTCCTTGTGAAAGAGGACAGCGACTGGATGTATTCTCTGGAATGCTCGTTCGATGACGGAAGATCCGGTGATAGAAGGCCCGGAGACGAAAAGATCAGCAACAAACTGAGCAACGGAAATCCTGAAAGCAAGCTGAGCAACGGAACAACCGGCAGCAAGCCTAATGGCAACCAACCCAGTGGAATGCAGCCCAAAGCTACCCTGCCTAGAGCTACCCAGCCCAACGTCCTCATTCTTCGAATCTGCGCCCCGCATCTCATAACGATCCGAGGCTTCAAAGACCGCTTTAGCGGTGTGGAATGGACGCCGATCTTCACGGCAGAATTCCATGCGGGTTCGAAAACCCCGAATATAGTCAAAAACGAGACCGGCTATGAGATGGACACACTCCTGTCCCTGATCAGAGCCGGTCGTATTGTTTCTATCAGGAAGGGGCGCGACGTGGAGGTGATCCGCCGCGTTTTTCCCTGCATCGACATCTACAGCCTGCAGATGTTCGTCCACATCTACAAGAATAAGGGCTTCAACGTCGAGAGCCGTCTCAGCCGTGCGACGGAGAGGTGGCTGTATGGCAACATTCAGGGCACTAAGAAATGGAAGAAGTTCGAGCCCAAGGGTGTTAAGAACGGAGCGAACGGCGGGCAGAGTGGTGAAAATGCCGGAATACCGCTTGGGAAACATGCCAAAACACCGCTGATTGCGATGATGTATCGGCAGACGGTATATAAGTATATTTTGCAGGTGGTGGTTGTGAAGGGAAAGAAGCCGCCTGTGTTTCTGTTTACGAAGGGGTATTGCAGTTGCAACCAGGAGGTTGATCTGAAGGAGCTGCTCGGGCAGGACTACTATCTGGTGGGGGAATCGGCTGCGATGCTTCAGAAATTTAGCAAGATTTATCCTGAGTATCATCTGGCGGAGTATATGGAGCGGTCGGAGAATGTGCTCGTGCCGCTGCTGGCCGGCGAGTACCATGCGGGGATGGAGCTCGCGGCGAAAGCAGGAGCGGTTGGGGTGGCGGAGTGTTTTGGCAAGTTGGGGGTGTTCGACAATGCGCCGGCGCTGTACCGCAATTTGAAGGACATGTTCGGGCTGCCGGCTTCGGTGCTGCGGGCGCTGGAGCGGGGGCAGGTGAGCGAGGAGGCGCTCGCGCGGCTGCGGGTGATCTACGAGTATTCGCCGGCGTTCCTGCAGTTCGAGCGGTACACGGAGTCGATGATGGAGTTCTACATGCGGGCGGATATTACGCACGCGGCGGCAGACGCGGCGGGTGGCACTGCAGGCCAGGAGGGTGCGGCGCGCGGGAACACGGCGGGCCGAGCGGGTGCGGCGCGCGCAGCGCGCTGGAATGCGGCAATAGGCGCGGCGGGCCAGGAGGGTGCGGTGCGCGGGAACGCGGCGGCAGGCGCAGCCGCGGGAGCAGTGGCAAGGCGCGGGAACACGGCGGCAGACGCGGCGGCCGGCGCAGCCGCGGGAGCAGTGGCAAGGCGCGGGAACACGGCGGCAGGCGCGGCAGGCCGGGAGGGTGCGGCGCGCGCAGCGCGCTGGAATGCGGCAATAGGCGCGGCAGGCCAAGCGGGTGCAAGGCGCGGGAACACGGCAGCAGTAGTGCCGCGCGGCCTTGCGATCAGGGATGTGCCACAGGACGAGGGGACGAGCGGGCTGCTGAGGTATTTGGCGGCTAACGCAATGGCGAGCGGGTATTTCCGGCGCGCGAGGATGATGGAAATTGCGCTGCGATCGGTGGAGCACGCTGAGCTGGCCGGCGACGCTGCGGAGCTGGACAGGGTTTATGAGGCTGCGGGGCGGCTGATCCGCGAAGCCATGGTGGAGGAGATCCGCAAGGCGCGGGGCGTGGAAGGGATTGACGCGCTGAGCGACAAACAAATTCTTCAGATCCTTCGCTACCTCGAGAAGCACCCGGACGAGGGGCACTATTACTGCGACTACATGAACGC
>CACXMK010000049.1 GCA_902768735.1 uncultured Lachnospiraceae bacterium
TTTCATAAAAGGAGTTTTTTCATAAAAGGAGTTTTTTCATAAAAGGAGTTTTTTCATAAAAGGAATTATGAAGATCACTCTCGCAGAACCGCCCTCATGAAACACGAACGCATGAGGATCGCAAGTGAAATAAAGAAGCCGCCCTGTACGGGCGGCTTTCTTGTTTTTTGACATAATCGCTTATCCGGCAAACGGCACGACGTGCGTCACCGCGTCAGCGGGCCTGATCCTGCACTCGTCGTTGTCGAGGTCGATCAGCACATACTTGTCGTTGCCCATGCCCAGTTCTTTCATGTAACTGAGCTGGCGGTGTCCATGGCGGGTCTCCATCCTCTCCACCAGGTCATGGTGATCTTCTTCCTTGAGCGCATACACCAGATCCACGCTGGCCGTATCAGCCGCCAGAATATCCAGCGACGCCACGATCCCGATGTTCGGTGTCACGACAGGCGCCGCTGCGACGCCTTCGCAGTCACACGATACGGACATGTTGCGGAGCACGTTGATATACGCGATGCTTCCGGCAAAGTAGTCAATGGTTGCCTTCGTCGACTCCGCCATGCGCTCCATCAGTTCTTCCATGGCGATCCCCCACTGGTTCCCGCTGTCCGCCTGATGGATCCACTTCTTGCCTTCCTTGCCATCCGCGCAGCCGATACCGATGTTCTTGTTTGAGCCGCCGAAGCCGCCCATGACGTGACCCTTGAAGTGGGTCAGCGCAAGGAAAGAGTCGTAGGTAGGAAGGGATTTTCCGACGGACATCTCTGTGAACCACTTGCCGCCCTTGACGGGAAGCGTCGTCGTTCCGAACTCATCGGTGATGTCGACCGGTGCGAACGTCCAGCCGTTCACTTCCAGTGTCTTCCTGTGTTTCTCCGTCGTGTCGCGGTCTCCCGCATAAAAGGTGTTCGTCTCTATGATCGTGGCACTGTCAAAATCGCCCAGTTCTTTCTCGAAGAGATTCTTCACCCAGGGCCTGGGAATAATGTTCGGACCATGCTGTTCACCGGTGTGGAGCTTCACCGCCACCTTTCCGTGCAGCACGCCCCTCACCTTTTTATAGATCTTCTCCAGACCTTCCGCGGACAGATCCCTTGTGAAGTACACAATGGATTCGCATCCCGTTCTGTTTTCATACGGTACATAAAACTCGCCGCCTTTACCTGCAGTCATTCTGGCCGCCATCCTTACCTCCTTTTACTTGTAAACGATCACCGCAACAAGCTCGACGACCTCGTCGGTCTTGTTTGCGATGCCGTGGCCCGTGCCTGCGGGGCAGATCGTCACATCGCCTGCCGTAACGGTGCAGATCACGCCGGCATCATTGTATTCCGCAGTACCCTTCAGGATGTAGAATAACTCCGCGTCCGTCTCATGCACATGATAGCCGATGCTGCAGCCGGGATTGAGGGTGATCTTTGCAAAAAGCCTTCCCTTGTTCTCGAGTTCTTCGGGACCGGCGATGAAATGGGTGAGCTGGACGGTTCCGTCGCCGTCACGCATGTGCTCTTTATACTCTACTCTGAATTCATTGGGTTTTCTGATCATGATTGCCTCCGGTTATTGTTTTACTTTTCTAAATTGTTATTTCCTTGCTCCGAGCAGGGCCTGCAGAAGCGCCATGCCGTTGATGGAATCGTTCTGCTCCTGTACCTGCTGCGTGTTCGCGCCGGATCCCAGAAGTGCGCTGAAGATGCCGGGAGTCGCTGTAGGAGTCGCCGACTGCTGGGAAGCAGCCTCAGAGACGCCGCTCAGAAGGGCGGGCGCCATGATCGCGAGGATCTGGTTTACCTGCTCCGCGGTCAGTCCGCTCTGTGCGGACAGGTTCTGTGTCACTTCGGTCTTGTTGTTGCCAAGGATGTGGTTAATGATCTTGCCGCCGTCCTTCTCGTCAGCTTCCTTAAGCTGAAGGTCCATCTCCTTCCTGTTCTTATGCTGCGCGAGGGCGCCAAGAAGTGACTGCGCGCCGGATCCGGAAGACGCGTTCCTTGTCAGGTACTTGATAAGGATCGGAACGGCGATCATCAGCAGCTTCTTGACCTGCTTCTCGGAAAGGCCGGTCTTTCCGGAGATCTGTCCGAGTGAAGACTGCGTCGTCATTGCACTTAACAGTAAACCAAGTAAATTCATAGGTTCCTCCCTTCTTATGCGCCGGGCACTCTTTTGCCCCTGCGGCGTCATGGATCAGTTTCTTACCTACCATTTTAAACTATTTCTTGACTTTGTGAATATTCTACTTTCTAAAAAAGTGAGTCAAAGGGACAGACCCTTTGGCTCAAAAGGGACAGACCCTTTGGCTCACTTCCCTCGCCCTCCTAGCGGCACACAGCTTACCATGTCCCGTATTCTTCCAGGACCTTTACAAATTGCTCAAGCCCTTCTCTGTCCGCCTCCGAAAATCTGCCCTTCAACGGGCTGTCAATGTCCAGGACACCTGCGACTCTCCCGCTCTTATCATGGATCGGCACTACGATTTCCGCATTGGAAGCGCTGTCGCAGGCGATATGACCGGGAAATGCGTGTACATCGGGCACCAGCTGCGTGCGGTCCTCTTTCGCTGCCGTTCCGCATACGCCGCGTCCCCAGGGAATGCGGATGCAGGCCGTCTTCCCCTGGAACGGGCCGAGCAGGAGCTCGGGCTCCGGGGCGCTCTTTTTTGCAGCGCCACTCTCGCCGCCCGCATCGCCGGTCTCTCTTCTCACATAGAACCCCGCCCAGTTCACATCCCCCATAGCTTCCTTCAAAAGCGCGGAAGCGTTGGATAAAAGCGGCATCGGCGAAGGCTCCGTAAGAGCAAATTCCCGCAGCTGCGCTGCCAAAAGATCGTAATCCGGGGCAGGTCTTTCCGGCATCCGGGTGACAGGCATCTTCTGATCCGGTCCGGACGCGCGCGCATCGGCTGCGGCATCCGGTTCGCCGGCCGGACTCCTATAATAGCGATAAAACAGATCCAAAAACTCCTGCTCCACTTCCTGAAAGGGCACATATCCATAAGACGGCACCACATGAAACTGCGGATCCGTCTCACTTTGCTCGTTGTGGAGCAATTCCTTCAGGTCGTAGAACAAGGCCCCGTCATCGATCTCTTTGACCGCGCGCTCTTCCTCTTTAGTCAGGGGCGACCCGAGAAAGCGGTTATAGATAAGATCGATCAGCCGGTCCTCAAGTTCGCGGTAACGGGGAAGTTCCCTCTTAAAGGGGCGCGGAACATCCGAGAGATAGCACTCGCCCGCGTCGTGAAGAAGGCACGCCAGGACCAGCCGGTCAGGCAGTTCTCTCGCTGCGGCTTCCCGCGCACAGAGAATGGAGTGCTGTGCGATCGACCAGTATTTTGACACATGGCCGTTCCCCCTGCAGAGCAGCGAGAGCGCATGCGCGATATCTTCGATACAGATCCCTTCCGCGTCCGGCTGCGCCGGGTAGAAGCGGATCCCCGTATAGGTGCTGATATAATCTGCCATAATTTCCTCTTTTCAACGGTACGTCCAAGGACTTCCTCTCCATCATTCGCGTTCACGCAAATACCTATGATCCTGCAGCTTCGCCTTTCTTTTGCAGGGCAAACTGCACCGTGCGGTTCTCCGGTGTCATTTCAAACGTCTCGCCATTCTTTTCATATCCCTCCGGCACCCTGAGGACATGCGCCGTATATGTGCCGGGTTCGGCCTCGAAGACCGCAGCGCCGTTCTCGTCCGTCTTTTGCGCCATACACTGCGTATCGGAGCAGAACTGCACCTGGACGCCCTGCACCGGTGTGTCGCCGGACGCATCTCTGACCAGAACGATATACGTATTCTCCGCGCCGGCCATTCTGGGCACAGCAGCGGCTTCCGCAGGCTCGGCTACCAGCACCTGTACCTGTTCCGCGGGCCCGGCTGCCGGTTCCTGTACCTGTTCCGCGGATTCGGCTGCCGCCTCCTGTACCTGTTCCGCGGATTCGGCTGCCGCCTCCTGTGCCTGCGTCCCGGAGCCCTGCCGGGCATTTCCTGAATTTCCGGAATTGTTCGAACCGCCGCATCCCGAAAGAAGCGCCAGCGTCATACCGGCGGCAAGAACGAGCGCTATAATCTTTTTCATGACAAAACCCTCCTAAATCAACGATTATTATTCTATTATATCGTTTTCGTAATATAAGTAGTACACTATTTCTATTATAGCGGCTCAAGCCGTCTGCACCATCATCACCAAAAAGGAGCTTTGTATGACGAAAAGGAAAATCTTTCTGCTCGTTCAGTCAGCACTGTGTCTGTTGATCGCAGTCCTGCTCGCCTCGTCCGCCATCCGGATCTACCTGGAAGGCAGTGCATACCAGGCCGCGGGACATCCCTCCGAGTGGATCTATTCAAGAGAGAAAGTCGCGGCAGCCCTCGGCCCCATCCTGCCGCTGGTCCTCGCTTCCGTCGTTATGACGGTCATCGGCCTTGTCAGGGACATCCGGGACGAGGATGCGGACCAGCCCGTGCAGGACGCGGAGCTTGCCCAAAAACTGATCTGCGCCCGTGTCTTTGAACCCTCGGAAGACATGGCAAAAGAGCGCGCTTTGCAGAAGAAACTGCAGATCGGCGGCCGGGCCGGATTTGCCGTCTGCATGGTGCCGATTCTGTTCTATATCACAAATGCGGCGCATTTCGCCCAAGCGGACGCCGAGGGACTGGACCGGAGCATCCTTTCCCTGATCGCCTTTATTGTGCCTTGGACAGTCGTTGGCCTCGCCTGCCTGATCATCACCACGCTCCTGCAGGCACAGAGCATGCAGCGCGAACAGTCCGCCGCTTCCGCCCGGATCAAAGAGGAGAAAGAAGCGGGTATCAGGAAGGATCCGGAAGCCGTTAAAGCAGAATCCGCGCTGTACAGGACAGCACCGGAGACCGCAAAGAGGCGGGTCCTTATGCGGCGTGTACTCCTCGTCGCCGCAGTATGTTTCATTGTAGCGGGGTTCTTCAACGGAACGATGAAAGATGTCCTTGTCAAAGCGATCAGAATCTGTACGGAGTGTGTCGGCCTTGGATAATACAAAGAACTGGTGGCAGGTCCACCGCCCTTCCAAAAGGAAGCTCATACAACTTTACAGCGCTCTCCTCTACAACGCCCACCTGCGGGGCTTCATCGACGGGGAGATCTATCAGGGGAAGATAAAAGCTGTCTGTGTCCCCGGATTTAACTGCTATTCCTGCCCCGGCGCCGCCGGTGCGTGCCCTCTGGGTTCGATCCAGAATGCGCTCGCCTATTCCGGCCACCGCATCGGTTTCTATGTGCTGGGCATCATCATGATCTTCGGCCTTACTCTGGACAGGACGATCTGCGGCTGGCTGTGCCCTTTGGGCCTGATCCAGGAGCTGCTGTACAAGATCCCAACGCCCAAAATAAAAAAGAGCCGTGTGACAAGGGCTCTCTCGTATCTCAAATATGTGATCCTCGCTGTTTTTGTCGTCGCGATCCCGATGTGGTACGGGATCAGACACGATCTTGCCGTTCCCGGATTCTGCAAATATATCTGCCCGGCGGGGACACTGGAAGGCGCTATCGGCCTTCTCGGAAACCCGAAGAACGTGGACTATTTCTCGATGCTCAGGATCCTGTTCACTCGCAAGTTCGTGATCCTGATGATCATCGGATCCGCATGTATCTTCTGCTACCGCTCTTTCTGCCGTTTTATCTGCCCCCTCGGCGCGATCTACGGCCTGTTCAACAAACTGGCCCTGATCAGCGTGAAGGTGGACGAGAGCCGCTGCAACGGCTGCGGCTCCTGTGTGCGCAGCTGCCTGATGGACGTGCGCCATGTTGGCGACCACGAGTGCATTAACTGCGCGAAGTGCATGTCGGCTTGCAACCAGAATGCGCTGTCCTTCCGCTGCGGCAGCCACACGATCATAGCCCCTGCCTGCGGCTGCGCCGACGACCGGCCGGATTCCGCCGAAAAGCGGTCAAAACACAGTAAAGTGGCGTGGGGCGTTGCTCTCGCCGTTCTCTGTTTTGCCCTGTTGTGGTTCAACGTGCTCGATCCTTCCGTGAGAAAGAATACCGGCGCAGAAGACGTTTCCGCCACAGAAGGCGTTTCCGGCGCAGAAGGCGTTTCCGGCGCAGAAGACGTTTCCGGCGCAGAAGGCGTTTCCGCCACAGAAGGCGTTTCCGCCACAGATGGCATTTCCGGCGCAGAAGAGACCGAAAGCGTACCGGAAGCACCTGCCGCCGTCCTTTACGCGAGCACCGCTCCGATCGGTACCGCGATTGGAAACCAGATGGCGGATTTCACCGCAGAACTTCTCGACGGATCCTCATTCCACCTGGCGGACCAGCGCGGCAAGGTCGTCGTCATCAACATGTGGGCTACCTACTGCGGTCCCTGCGTACAGGAACTGCCCTTCTTTAAGAGCTTCGCGGAGGAGCACGCGGAGGATGTCGCTTTCCTCACGATCCACGCCTCCGATCCGCTCGAAGACGTCCCCTCCTTCATGGAGAGAAAGGGGATCGCGGGCTTGCCGTGTACGATCGACTCCATGGATGACTATCTCTACAGTCTGAGCGGCGCTTCACCTTTCATGCTGCCGCACACAGTCATCCTCAACCGGAAGGGCGAGATCGTCTACAACCGGGCGGGCTCCATGACAGAGGCGCTGCTGCAGGAGCAATACGAACTGGCAAAATAACTGCTCCGGTTCCTCTGTATTGTCATTAAAAATGTATTGTCATTAAAAAGTTCCCCATTCCAAAGAGAGAATGGGGAACTTTTTATTGTAAAATCTCTGCCATGCCCGCTCTCCGGCTCCGCAGCAGCTTTATTGTTTTCCGGGCGGAACTCCTATTTTAAAGACATTGGAACCGTCCCTTATGATACGCATATTGACACGGGAGCGATACAGTCTCTCAAGGTCGTTCTCCAGATACGCCGAGGCCGACAGATTCGGATTGTAGTCCAGGATCCCTCTGTCGGGACACACCGGCATGTTCACCGCTTCAGAGAGCCGCGAAAGCGTGAGGTTCCTCGAGAAGAGTTTCCTGTACTCCTGTTCCAGCACGAACAGCACATCTCTTGCGTTTTTGATGCAGCAGGCGCTGAACGCAAACACCGCGTCATCCGCAGCGCCGGCGAGCGGCGGCTGCGTATAGGGCTGCAGGAAGTTTATGGAAGGCACAAGGCCCGCCACCTTCACGGTTCCGCGCCGCACCTGATCTCCTCCGATAAAGGGATACAGGGAGGATTCCATGAACCAGTTGCGGATGTTCGGCACGTAGTACACCCAGTCCGCTTCCAGATCCATCGCGGAAAGCACGTTCTTCCCGTACCCTGTGAGGATGCCGAGAAGGAAAGTCCGGATATTAACGCCCTCCTGTCTGAGCAGCGGCGCGATCGTGGAAATGCGGAAACCGCTTCGATTGAGGATATCGTCTACGAGGATCGCCGGCCGCCTGAAGGACTTGATGGCCTTTACCTGGGTCTCCAGCGGCGTATAGTTCGGGTATGCTTCTACCGAGCATGAGCTGAGATCCGGCTCATAGACCCTGTCCGTATGCAGTGTTTTGGTCACCGTGTTGGGCACGACAGACCCCCGGAGGATCTTTCCGAAAGGAACGCACATCATCTCTCCGAGTTTGCGCGGCACCAGCACCTGCCGGGGAACGCTGTTCAGCGTTGTGATCTTATCAACCAGGCGATGATAGAGCACCGAACTGGAGACACAGAGCACAAGGTTTCCCGGATAAAGCTCTGTCATGCAGTGCTGCAGGTCCTTTTGCGTCCTTTGGATCACCTCTAATACGCGCTCATTCGAGGAAAACGGCTCCTTCAGGGACGTCTCCATATTCGCGAGGAGCAGTAACGGCGCATGCATATCGACCACATAGAGAGGCATATCCCCTGCCGCTTCCTCCGGCTTCCTGAATCCCTGCCGCAGCACGGCGGAAAGCACTCTCTCCGTGCAGGAACTGTCTTCCGGCAAAAAGATCGCGTAGTCACAGTGGTGCTCAAAGGATCGCATGAACACTTCCGTAAGGAGCAGCTGCTCCGTGTCGTGTATCTGAGATTCCCGGTCCACATAGAGCCCTGTGATCATCAGCACTTCTCCGGCGGTATGCTGCTGCACCATATCGCAGAGCTGCACGTCTTTCAGGACGCCAAAAAGATCGTCCGAGGCGAGATAACGGATCCGGGCCGCGCCCGCGAGCCGGTTATTGTCCATGCTGTTCCTAAGGAGGATCAGATGGTCCCCTGACTTCCCGATGGCGTCTTTGAGCCGCGCTTCCCTTTCTTCCTGGCAAAACAGAGTTTCCTCCACCTCACTGAGCAGTGCCGGATCAGGCTGCGGCACCTCCTCGTAGGTGATAGCTCCGGCCTGAATTATGGGCTTATATTCCGGCTCGCGCAGATACAGTCCGTTGTTGTAGACGTATTCCTGCACTACCGGGTCGATCATATCCGAGATATCTCTGTTTTGGTCGATATTCTCGCGGATCCTGCTGGAGGAGATCTCTCCAAGCGCCTCCGGAAGCTCCAGTTCAATGAGTTTTCCGGTTATGCGCTTTATCATCTCGCGGTTGTATTTGGAATCTGCCTCTTTATCTCCCACCCGCCGGAAAACGACGTGGTTCATGGAGCGGACCTTGTCGTTATGGGCGCTCTTTTTATAGAAGGAGGCGTGAGCGACGACGTCCGACCCCACCACCAGGTAAACTTCCCGTCCCGGGAACATTGCCTCCAGCTTTCGGAGGTCTTCAGGATTGCCCGGATTGATAGGAATATCAAAGGGGAACAAGTTCACATGGAACTGGTCTGCAATGCTCATGTTGACGATCTGCCGGCGGATGAAGTGGGGCTGGGCCCTCTTGGACCAGGAGAACTCATCCACGGAAAGGTACACTTCAAAGCCCCTGTCAACGATCATCTTCGTGATGCACTTGTGGGACAGCGTGAAGGGATCGAAGGTGCCCGGAAAAAAGGCCACCTTGCTGCGGATCCTGCTCTCAAACTCCCCCTCCGTAAGCCGATACCCGGTGATGAACCGGTACAGGCTCGAAAGACTGGCCGCACGATAAAACTT
Organism: uncultured Lachnospiraceae bacterium; assembly: GCA_902768735.1. Classification (GTDB taxonomy): domain Bacteria; phylum Bacillota; class Clostridia; order Lachnospirales; family Lachnospiraceae; genus CAG-791. The sequence goes on from CACXMK010000049.1 coordinate 9,036, forward strand.
CGTAAGCTTGTCACCCTTATTCTCGTTCAGCTGGAAGTCGATCTTTCCGGCAGCCGCAAGGAAGATATCCCTTTTTTCCTGCCGGGTCAGATGCTTTGATCCGAACACGGACTGCCCCATCACAAGGAGCGCTTCCTGACGCACCATTTCCCTGTAGCTCGCCATGCCCTTGAGCAGGAGCCCTATAAGATGCTTCCACCGCTCCGCCCGCACTTCGCTGTCTTCTTCAAAGCGCTCCGCATGCCGGGGATAGTACTCCAGCATGGTCCCTACAGTGGCCAATGCGACCGCCGTCACATGCTCCGAAGTATTGGACTGCATGGCGTCGAGGGAGCTGATCAGCTCGTCCAGCTGCTCGGGCGGGAGCCACAGCGCCAGCTGTCCCAGCCACCGGGGGATGGTGCGGGAGTAATCCGTCTCTCCGGTCTCCAATCCCCGCAGCATTTCTACCGCGATCTCGTTCCGCTGGTCGACCCTGAGATACGGCGCGATCCTCACGAGAGCTTCTCCTGCCGCGTTCCGCACCAGAATGTACCGTCCGACCTTGATCATGTTGGAAAAATGGGTGGCGATATGAAGGGCGTGGGATCTGTCCCCGTGGAGCACCTGATCCTCCATAAGGCTGATGTTCACGACCACCTGCACCCACGGGGTGTCGGTCTTTAAATTGTCAAGGAAAACATCCGTCACATTACAGTTCTCATACAGGGGCTTTTCCTGGGCTGCGGTATCCATCCCCAGGTTCCCAAGGATCCGGTATTTAAGGAAGGTATAGAGAATAGAACCGTCTGTCGGGACGGCGGATAGTTCTTGAATGATCTCGTTCCACACCGGAAGATCACCCGCCGTAAATCCGCACTCCGCCGCAAACCTCGTGAGCAGAGAGATGGCGCGCCAGGCAGCCGTCTTCACCTCCTCGTTTTTCCCTTTCGCGCAGAACAGCGCATACCGGCCGATACGGCAGATGGCATCCGCGTCCAGCCTGTCAAAAGGAATGACCTCCACGCAGTTCATGAGGACGAACTGCTCCATCGGCTTCTTTTTCGCGGGATTATCAAACCACTCCAAGAGGGCCTCCAGGAACATGGGCATATCCGAATCTTCCGCATGATCCCGCATCGACTGCGTAATATTCTTGAGCTGGGAGCTGATCCGCCGCTGCTGCAGTTCGATGAGGCGCCGGTCCGGCCGGATGACGAGCTCAATATAGTACTTCCAGAGATACAGCATCCTCTCCTGGACCACGTCCGCCATGCCCTCCGGTTTTCTCTTCCGGTAGCCTGCGTTGTACCCGACTATGATCTCGCCCAAAAGCTGTGCCGCCTGCACGCGGATCTCGGCATCCCGGTGCATGAAGAGCTCGTAGAGAAAGCTTAAAGCCTGTTCCTTCTGGGTGTCGCTGGTATAGGCAAAATACTCCCGGAGCACATTTAAGTATGCGCGGACATTCTTCCAGTTCTTCTCGCTCCGGGCAGCCTCCAGAGTGTTGCCAAAACTCTGTTCCACAGTCAGCTGATGCATAACATCCATATTGTGTTCGAGCGCCATATGCACCAGAGACTGCACTGTCTGTCCCGGTGTCCTCAGTCCCGGCTGCGGGAGGATCTGCGGCGGCGCAGGCTTCCCGTCCATATCCACATCCACCCCGTGGGTCCGCATGTAGTCCTCAAAATCCGCGAGCTTCGCGTACACGGCGCGATAGCGTCCGTACTTTTTCGCATCCACGTTTTCGAGTTTGTTCAAAATAACGTCGAAGGCTTCCTTCATAGAAGAAATATGCGTGATCTCCACCCCGTCGGCGCCCCGGCTGGACTTTACCCGGAAATCGGCGTAGATAAGGCAGAGTGACTCAGCGGCGAGGTTGTCCGATTCCAGATCCCAGGTGGAATGGTTCGCCGCGATCAGTCCGATGTAGGGGAGTTTATGCCCTTCACACCAGAGCGCGGTGTAGTAGTAATGCATGAACGGGACCTTTTCATTCGGCTTGCATCCGAATTTTCCCAGATCATGAACCGCGGCTGAGCCGGAAATAAGGGTCAGGTCGACCGGTGCTCCTGCCGCCAGAAGTCCCCGGGCCATCGTCATAGCCACGTAGTGGACGCCCGCGATGTGCTCGAGGGTCCTGAACTTCGTGACCTCCGCGTTCAGGCGCATCATCTCATAGATGTATTCCTCGCGCCAAAAGCGGCGGAATCTCCGGTATTCCTCATAATTCTCGTACTTTACTCCCTCCGCGTCGTCAATGAACTCGAAATCGATCAGGGGCGAGGGGGGTACTGACTGCCGCTCGCGGTCAAACAAGAAGCGCATTACATGCAGGTAGTACATCGCTCCTGCCCGGAACAGATCATACTCCCGCGTAAACTCCTCTTCCGGATACAGGATATGGCATACGAACTTGTATGAGAAAGACATCCATCCATCCTCCGGTTCCTTTCCGAGAAGGAACATGGTGGGACGGCACATCTCGTATATCTTCCTGCAGGTAATACGTTTCCTGATCGGAAAAACGGCGGAAAACTGCGCCTCCCAGTACTCCCTGTTAAGGAGCATCTCTGCCGTTTCCTTATGCAGCCCTGCTGCCGCGAGGAACTCCTCCGAAGTCATCTCCCCGAAGAATTCCGTATAGATCTGGCGTATTTCCTTCTTTGTCATGAGGGTTCTCCTTTAGAATTCCTCTCTGTTCAAGCCAAGCATATTCTTTATTTTCCCGGTGATGTAGATCCCCACATCCTTCGCGGCGTCCTCAGACTGTGCTCCGAGGTGCGGCGTAACGATAAAGTTGTCGCACTCGAACAGCGGGGATGCGAACTCGTCGTGCCCGGTAAGGCCCGAACCCGCCAGTTCGTTTTGCATAACATCGGCGGCGTATCCGCCGATCCGGCCTTCCTTCAGCGCTTCATACATATCCTGCTCGTTGACGATCCCGCCGCGGCTCATGTTCAGCACCACTGCGCCCTTCTTCATGGTGGCGATGGACTCCTTGTTGAACATGTTCTTGGTTTCCATCGTCAGCGGGACGTGGATAGAGATGAAGTCGGAGACACGGATCAGTTCTTCGATGCTCGCACCCCTCGCGCCTTCCGCCTCAAACTGGTCAGGCCGCAAATAGGGATCATACGCAACGATCCGCATCTTGAACGCCCTGCCCAGTTCACAGACGCGGCGTCCGATGCGGCCGAATCCCATGATGCCCAGGGTCTTTCCGCGAAGCTCTCTTCCCACGAACTTGTACTTGTCCCAGTTGTGGTTCACTTTGACATCGTAGTTTGCCGGAATGGTGTTTCTAGAGATCTCCAGCATCTTGCAGATGGTCAGTTCGGCAACCGCGTTCGCGTTCATACCGGGGGCGTTAAAGACATTGATGCCTTTTTCATTCGCATACTCCATATCGATATGATTGGTTCCGACAGCGCATACACCGATCATCTTCAGGTTCTTCGCGGCGTCGAGGATCTCCCTGTCGATCTTCGGATCCACCCGCATGACCAGGATGTCATACTCTCCGATCTTTTCCAGCAGCTCCGCCTTGGTGAGCGGCTTGCCGCCGGTCGTGGTAACATGGATATACCTGCCAAGTTCTTCCGCTATCCCGGGATAAACCGCATCCGTGATAAGACATTTCAGATTTTTCAATTGTCCGTTCTCCTTTTCCTGATCTCTGGCTGTGTACTGTTTCCTGTAATTTTTCCTGTGTTCTATATTTCTGTATTCTATTCCCTGTATTCTATTCCCTGTATTTTATTTCCTGTGCTCAATTCCCGGTGTACTGTTCCGCGAGTGCCCTCCGGATATTCTCCGCGAAGGCGCGGATCCTGTCTTCGATCCCGGGAAGCGTCATTGCCTGCCCTGCATTGTTAGCCGTTTCCAGAAGTGCAAAACGGGGAGGCAGGTAAAATGACTTATTCATG
>CACXMK010000050.1 GCA_902768735.1 uncultured Lachnospiraceae bacterium
CGCCCTGCCAAAGGAGCTGTCCGTCCTTCATGATCATCAGCCTGTCCGCGATGTGCTCCAGATCCGATACGATGTGCGTGGAGAGCAGCACGATCCGGTCCCGCCCAATCTTCGCGATCAGCTCGCGAAATCGGATCCGTTCCTGCGGGTCCAGACCTGCCGTCGGCTCGTCCATAACAAGGACCTGCGGGTCGTTCAGAAGCGCCTGCGCGATCCCGAGTCTCTGCCTCATTCCACCTGAGTAGGTGCGCACTTTTTGGGCAGAGGCGTCTTTGAGCCCGACCAGTTCGATCAGCTCCTCCGTTTTGCGCAGGGCGTCTCTCTTCGCGAGCCCCTTTACCGCGGCCATGTACAGAAGGAAGTCTTTTCCGGAGAATTCCGGATAGTATCCGAAATCCTGCGGCAGATACCCCAGGATGTCCCGGTACTCCTCTGAACCAACCTCCATCCCGTCGCAGGTCACGGTTCCGCTGGTGGGAACGAGGATCCCGCAGAGAAGGCGCATCAGCGTCGTCTTTCCCGCGCCGTTCGCGCCTAAAAGACCTGTCACGCCATTTGTCAGGGTGAACGACATCCGGTCGACCGCGATCTTGTTCTTATACTGTTTGGTGAGTCTGTCCGCTATCAGCTCCATACCGGTTCCTCCCTCTCAAAGCGCATCTCCCGCGCCCACTTCCGCGTGCTGTCGGCGAGCCCGCAGACAAGCAGGACGAATGCCGCCGCCCAAAGGAGCGTCGTTTTTTCTTCATACAGCCTTCCGTAAATAAACGGTGCGGCTGCAAAAAACGCAGATGTCAAAACACAGATGACGATGCTTCCCCATCCATGGCCCGCTCTGTGTTTTCGCTCGTAAACCGAACCCAGAAAGGAAGCGCACAGATATGGCACCATCATGTAGAGAAAGACGCGGGTCATGGAATACGAAAGCCGGGGACTGACCGCGCATATAACGATCAGGAGCCCAACTGTGTCCACTGCTCCTATCAGAAACATCCTTGCCAGCATCACGCTCCTTAGGGAGAATCTGGCCGAATACTCCAGTTCTGCCATTTTCCAGCGGTAGGATCTCCCGGTTTCTACCAGAACTCCCGCTGCCAAAAGAGGTGTCAGTGCAAACGGATACTTGCCCGGATCGTTGTAACAGATCCCCATCAGGAACAGGAGGATGGCTCCCGATAAAACCCAGATCCGTTTTTCGATATAGGGAAGCTGGCCGAGCAGAAATTCTCCGTGGCTCATGACGGCGGGGCGCCGTTTTGTCAGGCTTTGTTCCTCCAGTCTCTTGAAAAACTCCGTTTTTCCTTCCGGTTCAGGAGCCCGGCAGATTTCATTCAGTGTGGCAATCAATTTCTTATTTTCCATCCTGCCCCTCCTTCTCCATTTCGTTCCTTAGTTTTTTTAAGATGCTATTCAATTTCCTGTACACCGCGAATCTCGAGAGGTCGTACAGCCGGCCGATCACAGGTACCGGCACCTCATTGATATACCGAAGGAACAGCATTTCCCGCTCATCCGGCGACAGTCTCTGCAGCGCATCGGTTAGAAGCATCTGCTGCAGCAAAGGCTGCTCGAATCCATCCGATGCCGAACGGTCCATTACATCATCCAGGCTATACTCGAACGTCCTGTCCCTGTAATGCTGATTGCATAGGTTTCGGGCGATCGTATACAGATACTGCAGCTGCCGGTTTTCGTCCCGGTACGTCCTGCTCCCCAGAAACCGAAGGAAGGCTTCCTGCGTCAGGTCTTCCGCTATGTTTTCGTCGTGAAGGCGGAAATACAGATATTTGTAGATCCGGTCGTATTGTTCTTCTAACTTCAACGGACGCCCTCCCTCCTTTTGTCTTTCCATAGAGTATAACGAAAATCCGGGCTGTTTGTGCGGCTTAGCAGAGTGTTTTCTGCGTTTGGTTCATCATTATGTCACCTGAAAACCCGCCCATGGCGACAGACCATGAGCGGGTTGAATTGTCAATATAAGCTGTTCCTTTGACACTATCGGTAATTAATGAACGCCAGCCCGATCATGCAGATCACGACGCCAATGATCTTATTCCAGGTCACCGCCTCATGGTAGAGCAGATAGCCTACAACAAGAAGACTCGCCGCCAGAAAAGCGCTTTGTACAATAAACGCTGTACTGACCTGCCAGCCCGCCTTGTATGCGTAGATCCAGCCCGCTTCCAGTCCCACGATCACAATGCCCAGGACAAACGGCGCCCAGTTCAGCTTGCTGTATTCTTTTAAGATGCTCGTCCGCTCTCCCAGGGCAAAAAACAGTAAGGCCGAAGCCACCGCTCCCACCAGATACGTAACGGTAAGCGAAGCGAAAGGATTCATCTTCTCCGGAACGGATTTCGCGCACACCTGGTACGTAGTATTACACAGGATCAACAGGGCCATCGGCCATACATATGAAAACATAAAAACCTCCAAATACAGCTGCGCCTGCGCAAGCAGCCTTTTTCTTCACTTCTTTGATACTTGACAATTCCCGCTTCCGGCACATACGCTTAAGTATGGACCTGAACATATGCTATATGATAAAGGAGAATCGCGATGCCCGCAACCTATGCGCACTACCGCTTCGGACAGGATGTGCTCAAAGCCCTGCCCGGCAAATATAAAGAAGTCCTCCTGCAGGAGGAGGATCTGTTCAATATCGGCGTTCACGGACCGGATCTTCTCTTTTACTACAAGCCCTTCTCCCATGACCCGCTGCACGCGGAAGGGGGACGCATGCACCGCCTCACCGGACGGGAGTATTTCACGGAAGCGGGGAAGACCTTCCTCGCCAACGGGCATCACAAGGCGGACTTTGCCTATCTGTGCGGTTTTCTGTGTCATTTTGCCCTCGACCGGGCCTGCCACGGCTACATCAATGACCTGGCGGCTAAAGGACAGGTCTCCCACGAAGAGATCGAGAGCGAACTTGACCGGATCCTGCTCGAGGAGGACGGCATCGACCCCATCCGCAAGAACCTGGCCGCCCATATCCATGCGTCCCAAAGGGCCGCAGAAGTGATCGCGCCGTATTTTCCGGGCGTTGCCAAAACAGCGATCCTCTCCGGGATCCGCTCGCTATGGGGATTTAACCTCCTGCTCACCCTGCCCGGCCGGATCGGATACCGCCAGATCGACCGCCTCCTGCAGCGCCTGTCTTCCTACGACTTCATTCACGGGCATATGATCAACCTGGATCCCAACCCGCTCTGCGAAAAGAGCAATCGGGATCTGCGGGAGCGCTATGAAGGCGCGATCGGCGATGCCTGCCTGCTCATCCGCAGCTTTTTGCCGGCCGTGCGCGGGAAAAAGCCGTGGCCTTCCCTGATCGACTATGATTTCGAGTCCATCCCCCGCGAGCCGGACGAAGAAAAGGATGAATAATATGCCTTAACAAAGGCGGCTGGGAAAACTCAGCCGCCTTTTAATAACCGTCTATTTATCGAACACCGCCTCTTCTATGATCCCCCCGCCGATCACGCAGCCCTCATCGTCATAGAAGACAGCGGACTGTCCGGGCGCGGCGGAACGGACAGGTTCGTCAAAGGTGACCATAACTCTGTCTGCGCTGACCTTCGACAGTACCGCAGGCTGTCCTGCGTGGCGATACCGCACCTTCGCCTGGCAGCGTACCTCTTCGCCGGGTTCCGGGTCGGGAATACTCATAAAATTCAAGTCTCTGCACACGATCCCTTTGCAGCGGATCTCTTCTGCCGTACCGAGCACGATCTCATTTGTGTCCGCGCAGATCTTCTTGATGAAGATCGGATGACCAAGCGAAATGCCCAGGCCCTTCCGCTGTCCAACGGTGTAGTGGATGATCCCCTTGTGCCGGCCGAGGACCTTTCCGGAGCCGTCGACGAAATTGCCTGCCGGCGGTGTTTTGCCATCTGCGTGTTCCTCGATGAATTCCGCGTAATCGCCATCGGTAACAAAGCAGATTTCCTGGGAATCCGGCTTCGACGCGACACTGATGCCCGCTTCTTCCGCGATGGCGCGGACCTCCTGCTTAGAATACGGGCCCAGCGGCATGAGCGTCCTTGCGAGCTGCTCCTGCGAAAGGCGGTACAGCATATACGCCTGGTCCTTCTCGGAATGCCCGGCTTTGCAGACGGTGTATCGCCCGTTCCCGAGCTTCACGACCGAGGCGTAGTGCCCCGTCGCGACGTAATCCGCCTGCAGAACGTTCGCGTAATAGAGCATGCGCTCCCATTTGATCTCCCGGTTGCAGATCACGCATGGATTGGGCGTCAGTCCGTGAAGATAGTCGTCGATGAACGCCTTGATGATCTTGTCGTCAAAGGCCGAGACGCAGTTGAAGACGTGATATTCGATCCCTAAGGTCTGCGCTGTCTGCCTCGCGTCATCGATCTCGCAGCATCGGCTGTCCTCGCCGTCCGAGCTGACCCAGCTGCGGAGCGTCACGCCGATCACTTCATATCCTTCTTTCTTAAGCAGGTACGCGGCCACAGCGCTGTCAACGCCGCCCGACATTCCCACGATCACTCTTTTCATAACTTATCCTCTATTTGACAGCGGGGACGGTTCTCGCTGTCAACTTTTCTTGTTTGACAGTGAGAACCGTCCCCATTGTCAACCCTCACTGCGTATAAAACCGAACCAGTCTCTCCCGGTAATCCGGCGCCGTGTCAAAGGCCGCATGCCCGAATCCGGTGTACAGATAGAGCCTGAAATCCGCCCTGAAGTCCAGCTTCTCCGCGATCTCCATGGTCGCGTCCGAGTCCAGGACCTGGTCCTCGAACACGCCGATCGCAAGGACCGGGCACCGGATCCCCGGCAATTCGTCCGTCACATTGAAATCCCGCATCCCCTCGGCGAGGATGATGAACCGCTCCAGGTCGGCATCCGTCACCGTAGCTGCCGCGGCGATCAGTGCTTCCCGATACGCCTCAAATACTGCCGGCGGATAGATCTCTTTGCCAAAATCCAGATACAGCCCTTCTTTGTCACCGCGCTTTGCGAGGTCGATCCATCCCTCGATCACCTTAAATTGGGGCTCTTTCACATGAGAAGAAGTCGATCCCAGGACCATCCTCCCCACGAGTTCGGGATACTCGATCGCGAGCACCATCGCGATCATACCTCCCTGCGAAGCGCCGAACAGGCAGACGTCCTTAAGTCCGAGCGCCTTGAAAGCTGCTGCAGTATCGCGCGCCATATCGTGCACGGAGTACGCCGGCGGCAGGTCCTTACGCCTGTCAAATAAGTAGATCGTAAACGTCTCTGCCACGTTCTGATAGGCGGCGGCAACGGCGTCCGCGACCCCCATCACGCTCTGCACGCTCAGTCCGGGGAGAATGACGAGTGTCCTTTCTCCTTTTCCAAAGCAGAAGTAGTCCATCGCAAATGTGTCTGTCTGTACTGTCTCAATTTTAATCGCCATATCTACCCTCTTATATAGTTTTCGATCGTTTCCGCCGTCTCTCTGCGAAGGCTGATAAACTCTTCCGACTCTTTCCGTCTTTTGTCACCTTGTTCTCCCGGAATACGGATCTCGTATCCCGGTCTCGGCGTGCTGTTCTTTATACGGTCAAACCACTGCTGCGCTCTCTCCTCGAACTCCTCCAGAGGAAGAAAGTGCGCAATATCGATCGCGATCAGGGAGTGTCCGGTATTGGTCGTCCTTGTATAGTCGAAAATTGTGCTGCTCTCGCAGGAGAGGTTAGCGCCGGAGAGCAAACTGCTCGCCGCTTCGATCGCCATAGAGAGGATGAATCCCTTGTGGCCGCTCATTGGGAGCAGGATCCCCTTCATCGCTTCGACCGAATCCGTGATGTCGTTTCCTTCCCGGTCGATCGCCCATCCCAGCGGGATCTCCCGTCCTGTCTTGCTATAGACCCGTATCTTTCCTCTGGAGGAAGCGCTTGTCGCCATATCCCCGTAAAACATCTGCTCCGCTCCCGGGAACGCGATAGCAATGGGATCTGTCCCAAAGAGTGTATCCATTCCGCCATGAGGAGCCATCGAAGGCGCTGCGGAGGAGGTAACGATCGCAATGCATCCCTCTTTTGCTATCATTTCAGCGTAATAGCCTGCCGCCGAGAAATGGTTGGAATTGCCGACGGTCACCATCCCGATCCCGTATCGTTTAGCAAGATCGATACCTGTGCGGGCGGCTTTCGCCATGACGACCATGCCCAGGCCGTTGCCGCCGTCCAGACGGGCAACTGCGCCATTCTCGTAAACTTTCATCTCGGGCTTCGCCTCGATCAGTCCCAGTTTGATCCTGTCCGCGTACGTCGAAAGGCGCATCACGCCGTGGGACTCCACACCTCTCCTCTCAGCGTCCAGCAGGGCGTCCGCCGCTATGGCAGCGTCCTCCCCCGGCACGCCTAAGGCTGTCAGGATGTTCTGCATCTTCTCCCTGATCTCACTTAACGGCACCTGAATTCTTCCCTGAATTCTATCATCCATACGTTCAAGACTCCTTCCCCAAGTCCTTCTGAATGATTTTCTGTCTCAGCTTCACCTGCTCGCTCCAGTGTGGCGCCTTCTCATACATCTGTGCCAGTTCCGCGAGGGCCGCAGGCACATCGATGCCCTGAGGGCAGGCGCGCGAACACTGTCCGCATCCGATGCAGGCTGCAGGGCGCTTCTCCTCGTCGAGGCCGTCGAGCCGCATGGAGGGCGCCAGTGTCGTCGCAAATTTAAAATCGTTGTAGCACTGGAGAAGATACGGGATATCCAATCCAACCGGACATCCTGCGCAGCAGTATCTGCATGCCGTGCACGGAACGCCTTTCTTCAGATTCTCCGCTATATCAAAGAGGACGGCGCGCTCCTCCGCGGTCAGCGGCCATTCCTCGCGGAACGTCCGCAGGTTGTCCTCCACCTGGAAGATCTCGTTCATCCCGGACAGGATGACCTTGATCCCCGGCAGGTTCTGCAGGAATCGGAAGGCGTACGAAGCGTCGCTGGGAAAAGCTTCAGCGTTTCCGGCTGTTTCCATACTGCTGTTATCCCGTTGCAGTGCCTTCAGCTTCGCGGATTCATTCTCCGGCAGCACCGCCAGTTTCCCTCCCCGGCAGGGCTCCATGACCCACACGCCAAGTCCGTGGCGAACGATGATCTCGTATTTGGTCTTCGCGTCCTGCAGTGTCCAGTCGAGATAGTTGAGCTGGATCTGAACGAAATCAAATTGCCCCTCATGCCTTGTCAGGAACGCTTCCAGCAGCTCCGGCCCTCCGTGGAACGAAAAGCCGAGGTTCCGGATCTTCCCCTCTTTTTTCATCTGCAACAGGTCCGGGATGATGTGGTACTCTTCGCTCTCGTAGTATTTCACCGACCACTCCGTGATATTGTGCATCAGGTAGAAGTCAAAATAGTCCGTCCTGCACTTCTTCAGCGAGACATGGAAAAGCGCGATGTTGTCGATCGGCGCCGTCAGGGAATGCCCCGGAAACTTGTCCGCAATGTAATAGCTCTCCCTGGGATAGCGGGACAGCGCTTCTGCCATCGCGAGTTCCGATTTCCCGTCCAGATAGGGATATGCAGTGTCAAAATAGTTCACGCCTCCTTTGATCGCCAGGTCGAACATCGCGTTGACCTTTGCCTGGTCGATCTCCCCCGTCGCGGGATCCGTCGTAAACCGCATGCATCCAAAGCCGAGTTGTGACAGTTTCTGATCTTTAAAGGTCCTGTAAATCATTGCTTCACTCCTTGTTTTCGGACTCCGTCTTACTATCGTAACAGCTGTGGTGTCAACGAGAACCGTCCCCAATGACACTGTGTATTTTGAAAAAAGAGGGAGCAAAGTCTGTCTTCACTCCCTCAAATGTCATCCTCTAACGATTACTGTTCCAGTTATCACTGTTTTGGATGCTGCCTTGTAATGTCTTATTTGAAATACCTGTCCAGCAGTCCCTTGAAGCCCTGGCCGTGTCTCGCCTCGTCGCGGGCCATCTCGTGGATGCTGTCATGCAGGGCGTCGAGGCCCATTTCCTTGCACTTCTTCGCGAAAGCGGTCTTGCCTGCGCAAGCGCCGTTCTCGGCTGCAACGCGTGCCTCAAGATTTGCCTTGGTGGAAGCGGATACGACTTCACCGAGCATCTCAGCATAACGGGAAGCATGATCTGCCTCTTCGAAAGCAGCCTGGCGATAGAAAGCGCCGACTTCAGGATATCCCTGACGGATCGCTGCTCTGGACATTGCCAGATACATGCCGACTTCGGAACACTCGCCTGCGAATTCCGCGCGAAGGAAATCTTTCATATCCTCAGAAAGATCAGAAGCGATGCCGATCTTGTGCTCAGAAGCCCATGTCAGCTCCGCTGTCTCATCGATGGGCTCAAATTTGGATTTCGGCTGCTTGCAGATGGGACATTTCCAATCCGCCGGAAGATCCGCAAACTTTACGCCTTCTTTTTCCTCATCATAGACGTGTCCGCAAACACTGCATCTAAATTTCATAGTTGGTCTCCTTTCAAAAAACCTATTTATTAAAGGATTGTTGCTATAGGGTCAAGCATCAGGTGTCTTAATTCATTTTAGCACTTGTCTTCCAAGAATACCATGACGCAAGCACGTCAATTCATGGATTCTGCCGCAGAAAAAAAGACCACAGGGTTCACCTGCGATCTTTCTGTTCTGTTCATACACGGCCAAGCAGATTGGCTTCCTTCGCTCTCTTAGTGACCTCATCCGCGAGGCTTTTTTCACCGGTAAACTCGATCGCGGGATTACTGCACGAGAGTTCTTCATGCGTCCCTAAAACGCTGATGTAAACAGCTGCGACGCTCTTTTTCTCCTGGTCGATCACGAATTCGATCTGTTTGCCATGGTACTGATACTTTAGGTTTACATGTTTCCAGCCGATCTTCTTCCAGACCGTTTCCTGCAGCCTTATTACTTCTTTGTACGTCCTTCTCGGGATCGCCTCCGTGATCAGGCTGTCACGGTCGTCTGCCGTGAGTCTTATCGTTTTCTGGCTGAATTTTGCATACGGAATATCTTCAACAAGTTTAACTGAAAAGCGCATAATATCTTATCCTCCGGACATAAGGTCCTGTTCGTGTCATTTCAGCAGCAGCCCCCACAAAAAGATCGTCGGGATCGACAGCAGCGTCGAGCAGATCACCAGGGACGTGGAAAATCCGGGATCTCTGTTGTATTTGGCCGCCATCATACTCGTCATTGCCGCTGCCGGCATTGCCGTAAGGAGTACCGATGTCTTCATTACCAGAGGATCAATTGGAAGGAACCGCAGGATGACCCAAAGGATCGCGGGGATAATGAGCAGTCGGTGTGCCGAGAAGACCAGCACATCGCGGTCATAGAGCATGGACAGGTCAATGTCCGCGAGGATCATGCCGATGACCATCATGGAGAGCGCTGTATTGCAGCGCCCTAGCGTCTGGACGGGCGTCAGGATGATAGTAGGGATCGTCCACCCCGTGATAAGAAGGAGGATCCCCAGTATGCAGGAGAGCACACAGGGATGGGTCAGCACTTTTTTGACTACATTCCTGCCATCCTGCATTCCCGCATAGAGCGCGACGCCTGCAGACCACATCATGGTCCGCTGCGGGATGAGGAACACACTGGCGAGCATCAGCCCTGCGGCGCCGTACATTCCCTCTGCCATGGGGTTACCAAGAAAGCCTGCGTTGGATGTAATCGTCGCATATCGGATATTCACGGCGCGGTCAGGCGCCATTCCCCGCGCCAGTATTTTGCCATAGAAAAGGACGAACACCTGAAGGCCCAGGGAGATCAGGAAGATCTGCAAGCACATCGAAAAGGCCTCTCCCCCGTAGTTGCCGAGGAAACTGGTGACGATATTGCAAGGCAGGATCAGGTAGATCACAAGGTCTGTGATGTTCTTCTGCCCCTCTTCGCTGATGATCCCTTTTCTGCGGAAGAAGAAGCCGCAGAAGATCAGGGAAAAGATAGTCGTCTGCAAACGGATCAGTTCAGCCATGGTAAACTCCTTGAATGTGAATAAACCTCCCTGCTTGCTGTTATTATAGCAAATCCGGAGGTTTATCCTTTGAGTCAGATATCTATAGCAGTAATTACGCTTCTTCCTCCGGCGGGATCTGCTTCTGCGGGATGAAGGCATACCGTACGAAACTGTTGACCTGCCGCATCGTATCGAAGCAGGCGATCAAGACCTGGTTTCCCATTGTGCCGGCGAGCGCGTCGGGCATGCGGGTCATCATGGCGAGGTTTGCGCCGTACTCCCTGCCGATCTCCTCGAGGGAGTGGGTGTAGGGGATCGAATCCCTTCGGCCGCAGTATACGCAGTAGCGCTTCGGGCCGCTGTAGGTATGGCGGCTCTCGTCGAAAGCGATCATATCCGCCCAGATCCTGAAGACATCCACGCTCTGCGAGTAGTTGAGCATATCGGGAGTGAAACCGCCGGCGGGGCGCATGTTCACTTCCAGACCGGCGACTTCGCCTGCCTTGCCAACGCCCGGCTTGTCCTTTGTGAGGCGGAAGAACTCAAGGTGGAAGAAGCGGCTCCGCACATCGAACGCCTTCAGGACGCGCTTTCCGGCGTCTTCGATGTCCGGCGCGACCTGCTTGTTCACATAGTAATAGGTCGGCACACCCTCGTTCACCATGTCCATGATGGAATTGGGGGAAATGTGGCTCGCGGCAAAGAGCACTTCACCCTTGGAGTTGATTACGCCGTCATAGGTCTCGACCACGCCGATAATATACTCCTCCATGACGTACGGGATCTCGGGGATCTGATGGAAGAAGATCCGCAGGTCCTCGTCGTCTTCAAGGCGCCAGGTCGCCAGCGCGCCGACGCCGCGATCGGGCTTTACGATCACGGGATAGCCGACTTCGGCGATAAACTTCTGCGCGGTCTCGAGGTCCACGACCTGAGAGTAGCGGGCGGTAGGGACGCCGGCCTTCGCATAGTATTTTTTCATGGCTGTCTTGGAGCGGTAGCGCATGATCTGGTCGGACTTAAGACCGGATACGACATTGAAATCTGTGCGGAGAGCTGCGTCCAGCTCCATCCAGTACTCATTGTTGGATTCAACCCAGTCGATCTTTCCGTGATTGGCTGTCAGATGCCCCATCGCGCGGACCATCTGGTCGTAGTTCTTCATGTCGTCGACCCGGTAGTACTCGGTCAGCGCGTATTTGAGCGCGCCGCTCAGGGAATCGTAGGGAGCGTCGCCAATGCCAAGAACATTGACGCCGTTTTCATGGAGCCCTACGCAGAAGCGTTCATATGCAGCAGGGAAATTCGGCGATATAAAAACAAAATTCATTTCTTGCCTCCAAAATGTATATTGTGCGTCAAAGGGTCTGTCCCTTTGGCTCATTAATTGGCGATGATGAGGAACTCTGCCCCGCCTCTCCAGCCGTCCGGGTATTTGTTCGTGATGATCTTCGCGCTCCCGAGATCCGCGAACCGCACCGGTGTGACCACGTGGAATTTTTCTGTCGTGCACAGCACGAAACACTCTCTGGCGTTGCGCATCGCGCTGCGCTTTGCCATAGATTCCCCGATATCCGGCGTCGTAAAGCCGGCCTCGGCATCCACGCCGTTTGTTCCCATAAAGCACTTAGTAAAGTTATATCTGAGCAGTTCCTCGCAGGCCGCGCTCCCGATGACTGCCTCCGTGGTGGCGCGCAGCTCGCCGCCGATCAGGTCGACGCGGAAACCGCGCCTTATCAGCTCCAGCGCGTGGGAGACGGCATTTGTCACATAGATCGCGGAGAATTCCGAGATAAAGGGGATCATAGCGCCGGTCGTCGTCCCGGCGTCGATATAGACGAAGTCATTCGGCTCGATCAGCGCCGCCGCGCATCTGCCGATCTGCTGTTTTTCCTCCGCAAAGACTTCCATTCTGCGGGCAACGCTCTCTTCTGTCGCGTTCCTGCGCGTACCGATCGCGATCGCGCCGCCGAACACCTTCCGCAGCACTCCCTTCCGGTCCAGCTCCGTCAGGTCCCTGCGGATCGTCGATTCCGAGGTCTGCAGTTCATCCACCAGCTCTTTTAATGTGACGCTGCCTTTCCGCTCCACGATCCTTACGATCTCGTCCTGCCTCTGTCCCACAAGCATTCCGTACCCCTTTCCGTCATAACACTGCAATGCCAACACAATCGTGAACTACCCACTGCCTACGCATACGCTTAGAGGCAGGGGCTTCGTGCCGCTTACGCGGTCACAGGGCAGACACATGCCCGCTGTCCCGTTTGACCGGGATTACTTCTGTTATTGTTGGTTTTGTTCCTCTCACGGCTCGCGCGCAGGATGTCCCTGTAGGTCATCGGCCTGACCGTATGATACAGATACTCCGTGTCCATCCCTTCGGGGAAGATACGGCCGTCATACTTCCTGCCGGTATTGGCCGCACCGTTTAAATCGGCGTTCATGACCCTCCCGTCATCCTGGCGGTACAATCCGCGCTTCGTTCTCCGTCCGGAGAAAGATACACCTTCCGCGTCGCCTTTGCCATATGTCGGGATATAGTCCCGGCTGCCGAAGCAGGCCATTGAAGAATAGCTCTCCTCCTGCAGGATGACGCGTATCCCGTACTGCACCGATACTGTCCGCAGGACCAGGCGGAACCTTGCGAACGGGACCTGCACAAAGGCCTGGTTGTTCTTCGCTTTGAGGTTTATCTCCTGTTTCTGGCCCTTGTTATGTGAGATGCGTTTCATCTGCTTCGTCGTGGGAGGATGGTATGTCTTCGGGTCATGCCCTTTCATCTGCTCTGACTTAAGGAACGCCATCCTCTTGTTGAACCACTGGTTGCACGCCTTAACTGCTCCGCCCTTGACAACAATGGGCGTGTTCCCCTTGTTGTCTGTCATGGCTGCGAAGTTGTTAAGGCCCGGGTCCAGCATCATGACGCCGGCAGGCTCCCCGTCAGCGCCGATGATGTCCTCTTCCTTCGGGAGGAGGTCTTCTTCCGGCATGCCGTCATCCGTGACGATCTGGACCTGGTAAGCATCGAAGTACGGGACGGCACGCACCTCGATGAGCTTCTCCCCTGATTTCGGTACTGCCTTTGACACATGCGGGAGACCGGAGATATCGAGGCTGGGGCGCACCCTCTTCTTCCCGCCTTCCACTGCAGCATACGGGAAGTAGAGCCTCCCGTGCTTTATGCTGCAGGCAAGGTTCGAGAAGACCGCAGTGCTCCTGCCGCCCGATTTCCTGTAGCCCGGGATCCTTGGCTTCCCCGTATGCCCGGAGGAAGGGGAATACGCCCTCAGGCTTGCGAAATACCCGTCCCATGCTTCACAGCAGTCACTTACCGCGTTCTGTACGACGTGTGAATGGAAGGCGCGGTAATCCGCGTTTTCCGTATACCTGAACACGGCGTCAAGGAGCTCATAGGAAGCGAACCACTTATCCGCTGTCGGCATGGAGAACCGGAGGCACTTCACCTTAGAGACCCTGGTCTTCCGCTCGGCCATGGAGAGGTTCTTATCCTGGAAGATCCTGAATACCTTTAAGAAGCGCCTGACCCTTAGGGAGCTGTTGATCCCGGGGATGGAGGAGCCGAAGGTCCTTATGACAGATGACTCGTTATCCGTACACTGCGCAGTGCTCTTCTTAAGGCCCGTCATGAGGTTGCGGATATGGAAGTTTGCCACGTTGTACATGTTGTTGGCGCACAGGCATGCCCTGTCGATGTACTGGTACATCTTCTTATCCGCTTTATGGATGTCAATGCATTCAACATGATACATGTATGCCGCCTTCTTTCTGCTGTTCGGATCCTGTTCGTGGACGCTGTACGAAACAGTTTCCCACATCTCCATTATAGCACACCGAACATATATTCGCAAACATACGTTTGTGAATACGGAATCCGATTTTGCTTAGGATTACACGCAGAGAAGGAAGGGAGAAGGAAAAGGAGAAGGAACAACAAAGGTCAACGATGATACACCAACTGGCCGCATTCATCCCGCCGCCTGCCGAGGCGGGGGTATTCTGCGGTTACTATGATAAACTAATTATGAATGATTTGTAAATCAGATTGTCAAATTCGATCATTCTGCTGTGTTTTGAATCCAAAAACTGCCAAAAGCCCGTTATGACTGAGGCAATATCCCCGGGGATTACAAAATGACATGGTCACTATGTCTGAACATTCATTTTACTCGTCACGTTATCTCCCCTCATAATGAAATTGCGATAGAAAACTGCGAAATAAGTTGCTGGCAGAAACAGATACTATTTATTAATCATGAAAGGAAAGGACGTCTCGGATGAATACTACAGGTTCGGAAAAAGAAAAGATTCTTCGGATCGGCGGGATCCATGCAGCGCTCGGCTCCGCCGCGCCTTTGCAGAAGGCGATACAAAAGGCGATCCCGAACGCGGAGATGGCCCATTTTGTCAATGAAGAGATGCTTCATTATGTAAACCGCAACGGCGGAGTGGATGAGAAAGCGATGCGCATGTTCGCGCGCCTGGTCTTCCTCGCGGAGGAAGCCGGCGTAGACGCGATCGTCATCTCCTGCAACGTATTTGCTCCAAGGGTTGACGACGTGCGGCCTTTTGTTTCCGTACCGATTCTCACCGTTGACAGCGCGATGCAGGAACATGCCGCTCAGATCGGCGGT
>CACXMK010000051.1 GCA_902768735.1 uncultured Lachnospiraceae bacterium
GGCACAGGCAAGGTAATCATCAGCCTGTGCAGTATAGCCGAAAAGATGTGCGGAGGTAAAGTCAGCCCACATGGAATTTACTGTTGCAATGCGGAATTAGGTTTAGCACTCAACCCTAACCGATAATAACTCAAAATATACTATAGCACATTCTGCAATATCGAACAAGAGTTCTTCTGTTCACAGTTTTGTCCGAAGTTCGCAAAGATAACTGCTCGCTCATTCGAAGCCATGCTCCCCGGCAATAAAAAAAGGGCGTGCCGCACAAGCGTAGTTCCTTACTGCTTAATGCAACAGCCCTTGACATTTTATGCTTCCGCGATGCACTCGATCTCGCACAGCGCGCCTTTTGGGATCTCCTTCACCGCCACGCAGCTTCTCGCGGGCTTGGATGTGAAGTACTTCGCATAGACCTCGTTGAAGGCCGAAAAATCCGAGATCTCCGCCAGAAAACAGGTGGTCTTGATCACCTTCTCCGCGCCGGAACCGGCCGCTTCCAGGATGGCGATCACGTTCTTGCAGCTCTGCTCCGTCTGCGCGGCGATGCCTTCCGGCATCTGCCCCGTCGCGGGATCGATCGGGATCTGCCCGGACGTAAAGACCATGCCGTTTGTCACATATCCCTGGGAGTAGGGACCGATCGCGCCGGGCGCGTTTGTCGTACTGATAATTCTCATCACAGGGTCCTCCTTTCAGTTGATGCTCCCGCTATTGTACCAACAATCCGGCGGACGCGGAAGTCCCTGTCGGATTATTCGCTGTCATTTCCGTACTCCGCCATCTTGTGGTGTTCGAAATCCCCGATCGACGCGTAGACGGTTATGACGAAATCGTCCAGTGTCTTGTCTTTCAGGAGAGGATCATCCGGCTCAAGGTACACTTCATAGTGAAAAGCGTTCTCGTCAAGTTCACGGGGCCGCACAAATACCGCTTCATAGACCGCCGTTTCCCCTGTTTCACGGTCCTTGAGTTCCGTCTCCACTTTCTTGATCGAACTCTCGCTGAAGGTGCCGCAAAAGCCCGTGAGCTGAAGGCAGATCGTCCCGTCGTCATACGTTTTCGTATCGAGCTTCATTTTCTTTTTCGCTCTCTCGAGTTCCTTTTCCGAGATAGTGAGGCCGGACAGTTCATCTATAAATGCGGAAGGCCTCGTCAGCTGTACGACACACTCTTCGAGGCCGAATTCCTCGACCAGCGTCTTCTTTTTCGAGTACAGGTTTGTTCCGAGGGCCAGGCGGTCGCCCGGGATCTTCACGTTCAGCGCCGCAAGCGTCGTGGGAAACAGGTCGAAAGTGTCATACTCCCGCCACTTGCTCAGGTCGGCCTTCGCCACATTTTCCCCGGGATTGATCACACAGACGTACGTCTTTCTCTGGTAGTCATCCGGGACGCCGTTGCAGAAATTCTTGTCCATAGTCAGGTGATCGCCGGACAGGATGATCGTCGTGTTCTCATAAAAGTCCTGTTCCTGGACCCATCTCACAAAATCGGTGAGCTGCCTGCTCGAGCATGCGAATGCGTCCGCGTACTGCTCCCCGAAGTCGTCCCTGCACAGCCTGCACTTGTAACCATCTTCAAAGTGCGTATCCACCGTCAGCATGGTCAGGTTGAACGGCTCTCCGCTGCCGGCAAGTTCCCGCAGGTCCTCCTTAGCGAACTGGAACAGTTTTTCATCTTCAAATCCCCAGAACACCTTGTAGTCTTCCGGGATGCGGCCTTTTTCAAGCGCGTAGGTGTAATCCCTGATATCATACGAGCCGTGCGTATGATAGAACAGGTCCCTGCCGCCGAAGACCGCCTCGGAGCCGATCAGCAGTTCATTGCGATATCCCTGTTCTTTCAAAATATCGCCGATCGCGACGGTAGAAGGAAAGAACTTATCCTCATTGTAGAAGGCGTTTCCGTTGATCGGGACTTTGAGCGGGAGTCCCGCCGACTGGGCAAACATGGCGCCGACTGTCCAGGTGGCGCCCGGCAAAGCGGTTCCGCCGTTCAGTATTGTTTCTTTACCCGAAAAATCTTCATTCTCCTGCGCCAGGGCTGTCAGCTCCGGAATGACGTTCCGTTCAAACGCGCCGCCATTTTCCGGATCGGCGTAAGTGATCTCCCCCGACTCGATATAGATGTAGATCAGGTTTCTCTTCTTCTTGGGGAATTTCAGCTCTACATCCCGCGGATCCACATAGTGCTCCCCGATGAAATCCTCGCCGTTAAGGTCGGAATACATACGGATGTAATCAGAGAAACCGACTTTGCGGTCCAGCTCGTTTTTCATGGCGGACAGGAAACAGAGTTCAGCGCAGAAGATACAGAGCGCGGCGATCCATACGACCTTTTTCTTTCTGCGAAAGTACACGATTGTTCCGACGACGGCCGCTATGACAAGCACCGCCGGAAGCCCGTATCTGAGGATCGCGTCGCGGATCATTGCCGGATTGGTCCCCTCGATGGTGGTCTTCATGTGGTAAACAAGCTCGTCCATAGAGAGATCGGACCAGTTGTCCAAAAGATACCTTGCGCCGAAGAACAGGAACGCCTGGGCCGCTGTGAACAGAAAGAACAGGATCCACATGATACGGGATCCGATCTCTTTCAGTGTCTGACAGCCGGTATTTCCTCTGTCACAGCTTCGTTGTGTGTCAATCATCTTATTCCTCTTTGCTTTATCATGCACGCAAACACAGCCAAAACATTGTCATCGGTAATTTCATAAAACTATTCAAAATACAATATAGCACATCTTACCGCGTCAAATAAAGTTCTTGATCGCAATAAGCATGCTATAATAATCATGACCCGGGAACCTGATCTCATTTTCATTTTAAGGCATATAAACTATGGAAAAACAGCTCTCTCTCACCGGAAAGCGCGGAAAGCTGCGCTGTCTGTGTTTTGAACCCGAATACTCTGCTTCCGTTCCGCACCGCGGGTCGTTTCTCTTTCTGCCCGGAATGCCGGGCACTGACCAGAACGAAGATATCGCCGCGGACCTGTGCAGGCACGGCTTCCGCGTCCTGTGCCTGTCCTACAGCGGTAGCTGCGGGAGCGACGGCGCCTACAGCATTGAGCACATGCTCGAAGACAGCGAGACCGCTTACCGGTACCTGCGTGATCACGACCCGGAAGGCGTCTTCCTTCTGGGGCACAGCCTCGGAGGCTTTGTCTGCGCGCAGACCGCTGCGGGCCATCCGGAGACCAAAGCCGCCGTCATGCTGTTTCCTTGCGATATCGGCAGGCTTCCCATATGGGACAGGGAGGCTTTCATGACCTCTTATGTCGTGAAGGAGTTCTTTGAAAGCCACGCGGAATCGCTCAGCGGGACCTATGCGGACGCGCTGCTCTCGGAAGTATACGCGAACGCGGATGTTTACTCCCTCACACAGCTTGCGCCGTCCCTCTCCCGTATCCCGGTCCTGATGATCGGCGGGACAAAGGACTACTATGCGCCTCCCTCGCTGAACTGCAGTCCGCTGCTCGAAAGTATCAAAAAACTCCCGGGCAGCCGTGCTCTCTATCAGGAGTTCGATACCGGGCACTACGGTGCCGGGTGCAGGGGAATGATCAGTTATACGATCCTGCAGTTTCTCGAATCAAAATGACCTTAAAAAACGACCCCAGAGGTCGTTTTTTTCTTTCCGAAGCAAAATGATCTCTGAAAAAACGACCCCAGAGGTCGTTTTTTCTCAAGTGTCACTGTTCTGTTAATCAAAAAGTTGTAATCCATGACAATTTTTAAGTGTTTTACATTGTAGCTTTCCCGAAATATCATTGAATCATAAAGAAAACATGATCTGTTCCGGCAAGCCCTGCGGTATCCGGGCTTCATACGGCAGATTTCAATTGATCAAGATGGATCCTGATCGGAAAGGAAAGGAGTTATCATGAGCCTTAAACTAATGGACTGCACACTGAGGGACGGCGGCAACGTAGTGGGTGACGGTTTTGATGCCGTTATCGAGGATATGGTCATTGACGGGCTGACCGCTGCCGGTACTGACTTCATCGAATTCGGACACTCCAAGGGCATCGGCGCTTACGATCTGGGATATAAGAACGCCCTTACGGATGATGAGTATTTTGACATCGCCGCGAAGTACATGGACAGAGGCTCCAAGCTGGGCATGTTCCTGAACGCGAAGCGCTATACCGAAGCAAACGTCCAAAAGGCTAAGGAGCGCGGTGTGTATTTCCTCCGTGTCGGCGCGGAAGCCGGTGACGCAGCTATCTCCCTTCCCGTTGTCGAAGCAGTTAAGAGAAACGGCTTGCACGCTTTCTATTCCCTGATGAAAGCTTACCTTCTTAGTCCGGAAGAGCTCGCTGAAGAAGCTAAGAAGCTTGAGGCTGCAGGCCTTGACGAGATCACGATCATGGACTCCGCCGGAACAATGCTTCCCGACGAAGTCGAGCGTTACACCACTGCCCTTAAGGAAGCAGTCAGCATCCCTGTAGGCTTCCACTGCCACAACAATCTGCTGCTCTCCTGCGCAAACGCAGTTGCAGCGTATAAGAACGGCGCTGACATCCTGGACTGCGGTCTGATGGGCATGGCCCGTTCCGCCGGCAACCTGGCAACCGAGGGATGCGTGGCAGTTATGCAGAGATACGGCGAGATGGAACACATCGACCTGTACGGTATGCTTGACTTCATCGAGTACAGACTGATGCCCGCCATGAAGGAGCGCGGCTATCACAACCCCGTGAAGCCTCTTGACCTGACACTCGGCATCTGCGGCGCTCACTCCAGCTTCACAAAGACCTTCAAGAAGGTCGCTGCCGAGAACAACGTCAACCTGTTCAAGCTGATCGTTGAGACTTCCAGGATCAACCGCAAGAACCCCACCGAGGCTCTTATGGCGGAAGTTGCGCAGAAGATCAGATAAGAAAATCAAATCAGAAAATCAAATCAGAAGATCAGGTAAGCCGTTCCACTGCATATTACCTCCCTATTGCATATTACCTCTCTATTGATCATACGTATTCCTCTCCGAAAAAGGCTGCCGCGGACAACACGGCAGCCTTTTTCTTATAATGTGATCAAAAATAAATCCTCTGTTTATCGCGAAAAAAAGACCCGGACCGCTCATAAAACGATCCGGATCCTTGTTCCCAGATCCTTTCTTGAGAGCACTTCAAAATGCCCTCCGTGTTTGTCCACGATCCACTTCGCGATCGACAGGCCAAGGCCCGTCCCGGCGCTTCCGCGCGCCTCATCCGCCCTGAAAAACCGCTCGAAGATATGCGGCAGCTCGGACTCGTTTATACCCTGCCCGAGGTCCTGCACCTGCAGGTACGGCCTCCCCTTCCCGGTCTTCCCGTACGAGAGCTGGATCTCTTCTCCTTCAGGGGTGTATTTTGCCGCATTGTCAACGAGGATCCTCACCGCTTGCTTTATAAGGCCGGGATCGACCTCCACCTCCACCGTCTCACCTCTTTCCGGGAACCGGTACCGGTGCTTCTCATCGATCATCAGCGACTCCTCGTAGATCTCCCGCATGAGTTCCCCGGTCCGCACCGGCTGGCGGTTCAGCGTCGTCCTGCCGCTGTCTCCCCTGGCAAGGAACAGGAGCTGCTCCACCAGATAGTTCATGTGGTCCGCCTCGTTTTTGATCGCGGCGATGCCCTCCTCAAGGATCTTCTCATCCGTCTTTCCCCAGCGGTCCAGCATGTTCGCATATCCCTGGATCACAGCGATGGGCGTCCTGAGCTCATGCGAAGCATCGTTCACAAAGCGCGACTGCTGCCGCAGCGTGTCCCGCATGCGAAGGAGCAGGTTGTTCATCGCGGCCTCCACGCCGACCAGATCTGCATCGCCAAAAGACAGAGGCCCCTCGGCCTCCGCCTGTTCCGGATGGATATTCTCGATCGCATCTTCGATCATCTGATATTTATCTTCCGAAAATGCCAGCCTGCTCAGTTCATCCGCTTTCAGCGCGATCTCATTGAGCGGGGCAAGGATCTTGCGTATCTCCCTGTCTTCCTGGTAATAGGAAAAGAATACGCCGAGAAACTGCAGGAGCAGCAAACCGCCGACTATTACGCCAATCACAATAAAAGGAACCAGGCACGAGACAGCCAAAAGCAGGGTTCCCTCCCCTGAGGCAACCCTATAGAGCAGGTCCACGCCCGGTTCCGCTGCGATCTCCACCGGCTGCAGTGCGCGATGGTTCTCTGCAACGATCTTTCCCAGCGCCGCGTATTCCTGGCTGGCGCACCAGCCGGCCGTTAGGAGTACAGCGAGCAGGAGGTCCGAGCCCAGAAAGCGCGCTATTTTGCCCCGGAGCAGGTACCAGTGCATTTTTCTTGTGATCGACGTCATGCGCCGCTGCTCATCATTTTTCTGACTTAATGACATAGCCGACTCCCCTGACCGTCTGGATCATCCTGACCCCAAATATATCGTCGATTTTGGACCGCAGGTAGCGGATGTAGACATCTACAACGTTTGTCTCTCCCGCGTAGTCATACCCGCAGACTTTGTTCAAAAGCGTATCTCTGGACAGGACGATGTCCTGATTTTCCAGGAGCGTCTTCAGCATCAGGAATTCCCTGTTTGTGAGGGTGATCTCGTGCCCCGCATACCGGACCTGATGGCGGCGGTCGTCGAGGACCAGTTCCTGCCACCGGAGGATCCCCTCTTCGCTGTCCGCGCTGCTGAAGGAGTTTCCGCGCGCAACATGACCCGCGTGGAGCTTGAGCGCCACGCGGATCCTTGCCAGCAGTTCTTCTATTGCAAAGGGCTTCGTGATATAATCTACCGCACCTGCGTCCAGCCCTGAAACTTTGTCCATTACAGCATCTCTGGCGGTCAGAAGGATCACGGGAACTTCCTTTTCTTTGAGGAGCCTCCTCAGAACTTCCAGGCCATTGAGGCCCGGCAGCATGATGTCCAGAAGGATCAGGTCATAGTCGTTCCTGAGCGCCAGCTCCAGCGCTTCTCTCCCGTTTCCGGACTTTTCCACCCGATAGCCCTCGTGCATCAGCTCGAGTTCCACGAATCTTGCCAGTTTTTCTTCATCTTCCACCAGAAGTATGCTTGCGTTCATGTTTTATGATTCCTCGTTTCCGCCGTCTTTTTTCGTAAACTCACTCCGCACATCTTCCGCGAAATCCCCGGCCTTGTGCAGGATCGAATTGGCTTTTTCCGCCTCTTCCTCTCCGTCAAAAGAATACCGCACGCCGAAGAACAGCGCAATGATCATGACCGGTGCGAGTACTTCCCAGAAGAAAAACAGCAGGATCGCAAATACCACAGTGGGCATCGTAAATACTGTGTCTTCTCCTCTTGTTACGATAAACGTAGTCTGTTTGATGAAGCGGATGAATCCCCTGAACAGACCGCCGATCGTGCGTCCGAAGCTCGGCGCGGATTTCTCCTGCTCTTCTACTTTGTCCTTGACCCTGATATACTCCGCCTGCTCCTCATATTCCGTAGAGAAAGTGCTCTGCGCAGGCTCCCTGACCTTGCCCTGGCGCTCCAAGAGGACTATCGCGTCCAGAAGGTCTCCGCCGGTCTCATCCAGCGCCGCCTTTGCCTCCTCATAGGTCACATTTGCTTTCTCTCTGAGACGTTCCACTTTTTCCATCATTTCCATTGTAATACCTCCGAATGGTGTACGAATTTATTATAACTTTGTTTGTGCTTTTTTACATCTGCGGTTTCCTTTATCCGCTTGATGTAACTAAAGGATACCGCCCGAAGATAAAAGCATCCTGAGAACAACATTAAGAATACATTAAAACTTAACCATAGATTTATTAGTATTGAGGTGGTGAGTGTAGTATACTGGTATCGATGTTTTGTCAAAACACTGAGAAAGCTATCACCAGGAATACTATTTGGAGGAGATCATGAGCAAAGAAATGGACCGCGCAGTCGAACTGCGGAGTATAACAGAAATACACTATAATTGCGCGCAGACTGTACTGTGCGCTTTTGCGGACAGGATCGGCATGACGGAGGAAGAAGCGTTTAAACTGGGCGCGCATTTCGGCGGCGGCATGAAGATGGGCGCGACCTGCGGCGTGATCACCAGCGGACTTATGGTGCTCGGTCTGGCGGGAAGGGACGATGCCGGCGCTGCGAAGCAGTTTGTCGACGGCTTCCGCGAGCGCCACAACGGCGTGCTCGACTGCGCGAACCTTTTGCGTATCAATGCCGAAAAGGGCGGAAAGCGCAAACCGCACTGCGACGGAATGGTTTACGAAGCTGTGACCGCGCTCGAAGAAATGCTGAAATGAACCAGGGGTCAGACCCCCGGTTCATTTTCCCGCAGAAAGGATCTGCCTTGAAACTAAACATAAAAAACCTCAATCCCCGCGTCCTTCTGACGCACATCATCATTACGCTGGGCTATCCCGCCGCAAAAGCCTTCGTCACGGAGGGAAATAAGCTTCAGGTCTTCACAGACGCCATGACGATCATCGCGATGGTGCTCCTGATCGGCGGTGTCGTGTACGCTCTTATCCTGCACGGCGACTATGATATTGCGGGATTTATTGTGAAACGCGGCGCAAACAGCAAAGAGGAACTGAACTATCAGTCGTACAAAAAGGAACAGAAAGAAAAAAGAGAGGAAGCTTTTAACTATCCTCTCTTTCTCGCGATCGTTTATCTGATCGCATCAGCGATCATCTCCTATTGCATTCTTTGAATCAGTACTCAAAAATAAGGCAAACGGTTTAAAACCGTTTGCCTTATTTTTGTTCAACCTTTTTACGCTTTTCCTTTTTCCTTCTCCAGCTGGGCTGCCTTTTGGCAGTAGCCTTCAAATTCTTTCTCCGTGCAGTGTACAAAGTGTCCGGGGCGTACCTCACGCATTTCACGGGGTTCACCGGACTGGTCGAGGACGCTGGGATCGTACACGATATGCTTCCTGTTCTTTTCGATCAGCGGATCCGGCATAGGGACCGCGGAAAGAAGGGAAATCGTATACGGATGCAGCGGATACTCGAAAAGCGTCTCTGCTTCCGCGATCTCGACGATCTCTCCCAAATGGATGACCGCGATCCTGTCCGAAACAAATCGCACGACGGAAAGATCGTGGGCGATGAAGAGGTACGTAAGGTCCTTCTCCTTCTTGAGCTTGTTCATAAGGTTCAGAACCTGGGCGCGGATGGAGACATCCAGCGCGGAGATGGGCTCATCAGCCACGATGAACTTCGGCTCCATGATCATCGCGCGGGCGATACCGACACGCTGACGCTGGCCGCCGGAGAACTCATGCGGATAACGGGATTTGTGCTCCGGCAGAAGGCCTACTTCTTTGAGCGCCCTGTCTACCTTGGCGACGCGTTCCTGCTCATCCTTATAGAGATGGAAGTTGTAAAGGCCTTCCGAGATGCAGTAATCGATCGTAGCGCGCTCGTTAAGCGATGCTGCGGGATCCTGGAAGATCATCTGGATACTGCGCACAACGTTCCGGTCTTCTTCCGCGGAAATATTGCCGGAGATGCGCTTCCCCTCAAAAAGGATCTCGCCGGCACTGCAGGGGTTGATCCGCATGATCGCTCTTCCGAGCGTGGTCTTGCCGGATCCGGACTCTCCCACCAGCGCAAAGGTTTCTCCCTTGTAAATATCAAAATTCGCGTCTTTGACGGCGACAAACTTCTTCGCCCCCGATCCAAAGGAGATGTCCACATGTTTGATGGACACGATCACTTCTCTGTCAGTGTTGTTATTCGACATGGAACGCGCCCCCCTTCTCTGTCATTTTCTTGATCTTCTCGTGCAGATCCCGGATGGCCTCAGGTTTCTCAAGCTTCGGTGCTCTCGGGTCGAGAAGCCATGTCTTGGCATAGTGGGTATCACTTACCTTGAACATCGGCGGCTCCTGCGCGAAATCGATCTTGAGCGCGTGCTCATTTCTCGGGGCAAAAGCATCCCCCTGGATCTTATTGTACAGTGAAGGCGGCGTTCCGGTAATATAGTACAGATCCTGTCCCTTCACACCCAGCTGGGGCAGACTTGACAAAAGCGCCCATGTGTAGGGGTGACGCGCGTCGAAGAAAATCTCTTCCACCGTTCCGTACTCAACGATCTGGCCGCCGTACATAACGCCGACGCGGTCTGCCACATTCGCCACAACACCAAGGTCATGGGTGATGTACAGTGTTGTGAACCCCAGCTCTTTCTGCAGATCGCGGATCAGGCTCAGGATCTGCGCCTGAATAGTGACGTCCAGCGCGGTGGTGGGCTCATCGCAGATCAGGATTTCCGGATGACAGGACAGCGCGATCGCGATAACGATCCTCTGCCTCATGCCGCCGGAGTACTGGAAAGGATATTCGTCGAAACGATTGGCCGCGTTTTTGATCCCAACGCGCTCCATGATCTCGATCGCCTGCTTTTTCGCTTCCGCCTTGGAAACGCCCTGGTGCTTCTCAATGACCTCTGTGATCTGGGAACCGATCGTACGGATCGGGTTTAAGGATGTCATCGGGTCCTGGAAGATCGTCGAGATCTTCGCGCCGCGGATGCCTTCCCAGTCCTTATCTGTCTTAAGCTTCGTCAGGTCTTTTCCGTGGAACATGACGGAGCCGTTGGAAATGGTTCCGTTGGACTCCAGCATTCCCGTGAATGTTTTGGTAAATACAGACTTTCCGGATCCGCTCTCTCCTACGATGGCAAAAGTCTCTCCCTCATAAAGGTCAAGGGATACGCCCCGGATCGCTGTTAAATAGTGGTCGCGGACCCTGAATTTGACTTCAATGTCTTTCGCCGACAAAACGATATTTCTGTTCTCTGCCATTGTTTCTCCTCCTACATGTGCGTACGCGGATCGGCAGCATCAGCGAGCTTCTGTCCCACGATATACAGCGAGATCGAGATAATCGCCAAAACACTGACAGGAATCCAGAAAAGATGCGGATAACCGTTCATGTACGAAGTATACATAGCAATGGACTGACCCAGGGAAGCGTTTGTCGTACCAAGACCAAGGCCCATATAGGACAGGAACACTTCATAGGAGATCAGCGAAGGAACCTGACGTGATACATAGGTCATGATGACCGAGATCAGGTAAGGAAGGATATTCTTCGTGATCATCGTCCATGTTTTGGTTCCAAGGCACTTCGATGCCAGGTTGTATTCGCGGTCACGGATGATCATGACCTGTGTGCGGATGAAATACGCGACAAAGATCCACTCCGTGCAGGTCATGGTGATGATCAGGGACTTCATACCGGCACCCAGTACATAGGACAGGATCATCGCAAGCAGAAGGAAAGGCACATTGGAGATGACGTTGTAAACTTCGATCATCCAGCGGTCCATCTTCTTCGAAAAGCCCCAGAGCGCGCCGATCGGTATACCGATCAGCATATTGATCGCCGTGCAGACGAAACTGATGATAATAGAGTTTCTGGCGCCTGCCCAAACTGCGTCAAAGACCTCATTGCCCACGTGGTCCGTACCGAAGATATGCTCGGCGCTGGGCTTAAGGAACTTCATGGACGAGTTGTTGATGTTCGGCGCAACGATCGGGCTGTATCCGGAGATCGTAGGCTGGATCAGCGCAAATCCGATGATAAAAAGCAAGAAGATCGCGACAGCGACCGTGAATTTATCCCTGAAGAAGGTTCTCCAAACGGATTTCCAGTAGGAGTAAGCGGGAGCAGCAATGTGTTCCGATTCAAGTTCGTCAAACTCTGCAAATTCAAACAGGTTGGTATTCTCTATATCCATTATGACCTCCCTGCCTTCTCACTAAGAGAAATACGCGGATCGACCTTTGTCAGAACGATGTCTCCTGCGAGCACCGAGAATACCGATACTGTGGAGAACAGGAACGCAAGGGCTACGATCATGACATTGTTATACTGCTTGATAGCGCTGGGAAGCATCTTACCCATACCGCCGACAGAGTAGATGGCCTCTGTAATGATGGCGCCGGTGATGCAGCCTGCCAGGGAGGCCGGAATGCCCTGTGCGATCGGGATAATGGCATTCTTAAAAATATGCCCCCTGAAGATCTCTTTCTGGCTCAGTCCCTTTGCCTTAGCGAATTTCACGTAATCCGCGCTCATCTGATCCACGACATAGCGGCGTGTCCACAGCATGAGACTGGCAATGGAGGGCAGCGCAAGGGAAATGACAGGCATTACCCATGAGCGAACATCTTCCGGTCCGTAGGTGGTGAACACCGACGGAAGGCCGAACAGCCTTGTGCCAAAATAGCGGAACAGGTAGATATACGCCAGGGACGGCACGGCGATGATAAAGATGATGTAGACCATGCCGAGCTTATCCGCCAGCTTGTCTTTGCGTCTTGCCATCAGAAGGCCGACCGGAAGTCCGAGCCCGTAGGCAAGGAGCATCGCGATGATACCCATCCTGAAAGAGGTTCCGATCATTGAGGGCTGGCTGCGGAATACTTCATAGGTCGCATAGTGATCCGGGAACTTCCTTGTATCCATTCTGTCCAGAACGGGTTTGTACTGAAGCGTTCCGAAATTGATGCCGGAATCGCCTTCCAAGCCGGTTTCATACGTCACATGTCTCTTGACTTCGCCGCCCTGTGTCTGGATCAATACGCGCAGCACATCCAGTCCCTGATATGTGGGATAGGAAACACCGAAATTCAGCCTGATGAAATT
>CACXMK010000052.1 GCA_902768735.1 uncultured Lachnospiraceae bacterium
TGACAGACGCAAACACGGCGTCCGCGTACCGGAAGAGAGACGCGGGAGCTGTTTGCATGTAGAAACGGAGCAGGACGATGAAACTGATGGTGTTTGACGTGGGCGGGACCGCCATTAAATACTGTGTCATGGACGAGTCGCTCGAGCGGACAAAGAGCGGCAGCGTGCCGACGCCGGCAACTTCGCAGGAGGACTTTTTTGACCTCTTGTGCAGCCTGTACGAGCCGCACCGCGGCGAAGTGGAAGGCATTGCGATGAGCATGCCGGGCTTTATCGACAGCGAGCGGGGGATCTGCCGCGGCGGAGGCGCTCTTGTGTACAACTACAGAACGGAGATCGCCGCGCCCCTTGCCAAAAAAGCGGGATGCCCCGTTTTCATCGCCAACGACGGAAAGTGTGCCGCGCTCGCAGAGCTGCGAAGCGGTGCGCTGCAGGGGTGTCAGAACGCGAGCGTCTTTATCATTGGCACCGGCGTGGGCGGAGGAGTCATCATTAACGGGGAGATCCTCAACGGCAAGCATTTCACGGCGGGAGAGTACAGTTTCGTGCGCGTGAGCAACACGGACTGGAATGATCCCATGACGACATCCGGGATGGTCTGCAGCACGACGGGGCTTTTAGAGCTGTACCGCAGGATGACGGCGTTTCCGTGGGAGCCGATGATCGACGGGAAGCAGTTTTTTGACAAGGTCCATGCGGGCGATGAGATCGCGAAGATGGTGCTGCGGAGGTTTTGCAGGCAGGTCGCGATGCAGATCAGCAACCTGACGATCCTCCTCGACCTCGAGAAGGTGGCGATCGGCGGCGGGATCAGCAAGCAGCAGATTCTTGTGGATACTATCCGGGAGTGCGTGGACGAGCTGTATACGGACAGCGGGCCGTATTTTGACATAGGACTGCCGAAACCGGAGATCGTGGCGTGCCACTTCGGCAGCGAGGCGAACCTGGTGGGGGCGTACTATTATTATGCGGACCGGACGTGACCTTGCTCGCCACCTCTCGCGTTGCTCGCCACCTCTGAGGTTGAGACCTTGCTCGCTACCTCTGAGGTTGAGATTCATGAGGTTGAGATTCACCTGATCGGCTTCATCTCGCCCAGGACGCCGTTCGGCAGCGCGAACCAGTGCGGGCCTTTCCCCGCCACTTCAGCGCACCCGTGCGCCTTCGCGATGTTGGCCGCTTCCACAGGGTCAATGTCGACGCCGAGAGAGAAATGATCGACTGCCGCGAGCGCAGGCGACTGCCTGTCATCCTCTGCTTCGTTGATCTGGACGCCTTCGGCGAACCACAACTGGCGCTTTGGCGCTTCTCCCTGTGCCCTTTCAATGGTCATAGCAAACACTTCCTGGAAAAATCTCACATACCAGTCAAAATCTTTCACTGCGAGCGAAATATGATGTATTTTTGAGGTCATAGTTTGTCTCCTTTCCTGTTTTTTAACAAAATATCGATCATGGGCGTTTCTTACCTCCACTATAACATAATCCCTACCTCTGGGGTAGAGAAGCGATAACCCCTACCTCTGGATAACCCCTACCTCTGGGGTAGAGAAGCGGCCGGACGCCGAAAAAACGAATCTCTACCCCAGAGGTAGAGAAATAACTGGACTTGATCTTTTTTAATCTCCTATATGATGATTTTTAAAAATTTATCATGGAGTTCAACGATTTGATGTGATAAACTGTTTTGCGTTTGATGTTCAAACGTCAAAACAGTTGTTTTTTTTTAATCAAATGGCAACCACAACCCCAGAGGTCAGGGCTTTAAAAGCAACCCCAACCCCAGAGGTCGGGGCTCCACGCAAACAGTTAGAAAGGAATGATCTCAATGCTGAAGAAAAGAAAAATCGCTATCATCGGTCTTGGGCACGTCGGAACACACTGTGCCTACGCGCTGGCACTGAGCGGACTCGTAGACGAGCTCGTCTTTGTTGACAGAAAAGAAGCCAAGCTTCGCAGCGAAGTGCAGGATATCCGCGACGCGATCGCGAACTGCCCCCACACTGTAGTTGTGAATTCGGCGGACTACGGCGATCTCGCGGACGTCGACATCATCGTGAACGCCATCGGCAAGATCGAGCTTTTAGCGACGCCGAACCACGATCGTCTCGACGAGATGAACTTCACGATCCCTCAGGTGACGGATTACGTCCCGAAGGTCATCGCGGGCGGTTTCAACGGCATCTGGATCAACATCACCAACCCCTGCGACGTGGTGACGGGTCAGATCGGAAGGCTCTCCGGACTTCCCAAGCATCACGTTTTCGGCACAGGCACCGGCCTTGACACCGCGCGCCTCAAGAACATCCTGTTCCAGCAGACCGGCGTCGCGCACAATTCGATCTCCGGCTGCATGATGGGCGAGCACGGCAATTCCATCATGATCCCGTGGTCCCAGATCTCCTTCGGCGGACAGCCCCTGAAGGACCTGGCCAAAAAAGACAGCAGGTTCGTTTTTGACAACGACGCGGTCAAAAAACAGGCAGTTGCCAATGCATGGGTGACCGTCGACGGCAAAGGCTGCACTGAGTACGGCATCTGCACCGCGCTCCTGCGCCTGGTCGCAGCGATCGTGCACGATGAGAAGGCGATCATCCCCGTCAGCACGAAGCTGGAAGGCGAGTACGGCGAGTACGGCGTCTATGTGGGCGTCCCGGCGGTCATCGGCGCGGACGGCGTTGAGGAGATCATCGAGTACGATCTGCCCGAGGATGAGATGGCGGCATTCAAGGCCTGCTGCGCTGACGTTCGCGAGAACATGAAGCTGAATCCGCTGATCCTGCAGGACTGATCGATAGAGGGGAATGTCGGCAAAACATTGAAGCCGGTGGTGTTTTGGCCCGGCAGCATCTGCCGAGGTGATTTTAATTAAAAAGAAACTACTGAAAGAAGGAAAATTGTTATGCTCAGTTTTATTTTGGCAATCAGTCCGATCGTTTTAGTGCTCGTAGGCATTATGGTATTCCGTAAATCGGCAGCCAGAGTGGCGCCCGTCGCGCTTATCTGGGGTATGTTCCTGGCTCTGACATATTTTAACATTACAGGGCTTAACCTGAGGGAAAACATCCTGGTGCTCGACGCCAATCTGTGGAAGGGCATCAAGGAAGGTTTCAAGATCGTCGTCATGGTCTTCGGCGCGTTCACGATCCTGAATTCGCTCAAGGATACCGGCGCGATGGAGGACGTCAAGGCAGCGATCACGCAGGCATCGGGAAATGACCGCCGCGTGCAGCTCATCATCATCGGTATCTTCATGCCGATCTTCCTTGAAGGAGCCGCGGGAGCAGGCGCGCCTGCTGCGCTCGTTGCGCCTTTCCTCACAGCACTCGGATTCAACCCGCTGATCGCGATCGCGGTCGCACTGCTCGGTGACTGCACATGTACTTCCTGGGGCGGCGCGGGTCTGACCACGATCAACGGCGGTGCGGCGCTCGTGAATGCGGGCGTATCGACCACAGCGCTCAACTCAGCGATGGTAGGCAGGATCAACTCCCTGGGCCTTCTGATCGTTCCGATCATGGCTATCATCATCGCGTTCGGACCGAAGGCGCTTAAGGGCATCATGCACTATCTGATCTACGCCGGCGTGACCGGTGCGTTTGTAATGTTTGCTCTGTCCAACTATGTCGGCCCCGAGGTCACTTCGCTCGGAACCGGAATCATCGGCATCATCCTGTCCATCCTTTTTGTCAAAGTTGTTCCGATCAATACACCGGAAGAATACATGTACAAGCAGGAGGGTACTGTTGAGAGAAAGTACAGCGCTTTCCAGGCACTCTCTCCCTACATCTACATGCTGGTGCTGATCCCGCTCGTTCGTTACGGCGTGCCCGCTCTCTTCCCTGAGAACGGCTTTGCAACGATGTGCATCCTGGGATATATCTCCTGGGTAGACGCGGTCATCCTTCTGTGCGCATTCCTCGGCGCTCTGACGCTCGGAATGAAGTCTGAGCAGATCGAAAAAGTCGTCAAGGAGACAATGTCGACCCTGGCTCCCGTTATGATCACCATGGGAAGCCTTCTGTGCCTCTCTTACATCATGCAGTCCGAGACGACAGGTATGATGTCGACCGTGGCAAAGACGATCGCCGGAATCGCCGGCGGTGCTTACCCGGCGGCAGCCGTCTTCATCGGCGCTTTCGGTTCCTTCATCACAGGTACCGGCCTTGGTTCCAACATCATGTTTGCGGGTATGCACATTGAGGCGGCTCAGCTGCTCGGTATTAACCCGATCACAGTCTTCGCGGGCCAGAATGCAGCAGGTTCCCTCGGTAACCTGATCTGCCCGAACAACGTTGTTGCGGCTTGCGCGACAGTCGATCAGATCGGCAACGAAGGTGATGTGCTTCGCATCACATTCAAGCCTTTCTTCGTGATCCTTGTGGAGTACATGGTCATCGCGATGCTGTATACGTACGTTATCTTCCCGACGTTTGGAATGTAATACATGCGGAGGGGGCTTTAAGCCCCCTCTTTTTTTGTGTGTTTTGGCCCCTGTATTGCTATCAGAAAGGGGGTTTTGTAGAATGAAAGTAGACCTGTTTATTGTAGAGAATACAGAAAACGGCAGCAAAAGGAGGATGTAGCGAAATGAAGTATAAAACAAAATTTGTTGCGGTTTTGATGGTATTGGCGATGGTTCTCGCATCCTGCGGATCAAAGCAGGCGTTACAGGCGTCGGTGGGCAAACTGGCAGAGAAGGAGACGCAGGCAGCTGAGAAGGAGGCGGAAGCTGAGGCAAGCGAATCGACTGCAGATGCTCAAGAGGCGGCAGATGCACAAGCGGCGGAGGCGGCTGAGACAAAGGCTGAAGAGGCGGAAGGTGAAGACGCTGGGGAAGGCTATATCGTTTCTGCGGACGGCGGATTCTCCACAAGATTTCCCGCGGAATACAAGGCAGAGTGGATCCACGAGCAGGATATGCTCGGAGGCATCCGCATTTATACAGGCGATGCAGGAGAGGTCCCTTTTGTCTCGATCATTCGCGAAACGGATTATGAGGACGATGCCGACCCTGATGATCCGAAGGGATTCCTGTATGACTATGTGCTCGAAGATGCCGCTTTTGAATCCGGATTCTTCGGATTTTATCCTGCGGACTGTGATGATATCGAGGAATACACTTTTGGCGGCAAAACATTGCCCGGCATGAATGTCTATCTTCTCGATGAGGATGAGAACCTGTACTATATGCTGGTCCTGGTCATGACGGAAAAGGACAACCAGCTTGGGGAGGAGCATTTCATCCGCTTAGCTGCTATCTATCAGGATGGCCATGAGGAGGACAAAGAAGCTGTCATGGAAGTCCTGGATACAGCGGTAAGGGAGCTGCATCTCGATCATGTCTATTTTGACAACAGCGAGGTGCAGCCGGGAAACCTGCTTCTGGATTTCTGCAACGACGAGGGGCTGCGGATCTGGTTTGAAAGGGCGCTGACAAGGCTGCCCGACGAGTTGACATATACGTCCGACAGGTGGCATACCATTACAGATCCGGATATGATCCGTGCTGTCCTGGAGGCGCTCAAGACCGTGAAGATCGGTGATGTCTCCGACGCGCATGTGGGGGCGTCCGGCCGGCAGATCTTCGAATTTTATTATAGAGCCGGAGGAGAGGGTCCGGACTTCAGGTTCTTCCAGGACACGTTCGACTGGGGCGAAGAGACATACGATGTGCTCGATTGGGGTGACCTCAAAGATCTTGATCTGCTTGACGCTGCTGAGAATTGATCGGGGGTGAAACTCCATTGCTGTGGCAATACTTCACCTTTGGGCGAAACTCCACCTCTGGGGTAGAGATGAGCTTCAGGCATAAATTATCGATTCCCTACCCCAGAGGTAGAGAGCACCCTACCCCAGAGGTAGAGAGCAAACTCACTTGAGCGCAAACGTGTCGATGGCGTGCACGAGAACATTCGCCGTTTCGCTGTCGCCGCGGTTCCAGAGGCCGTACCAGCTAAAGACGAAGTCGCCGATCGGCTCGAGCAGGTAGCAGGATTCGATCGTCCTGTCGCCCGCGACAGAGGAGTAGGCGTACTCGAGGCCTACGAGCTTGCGGTCGCCGTTTTGGATCGTAATGATCTTGGGCTCGTCGACGAGCCGGTTCTGCAGCTGAGCGATGAGGTTGTTCTTGGTCAGGACGATGTGAGTCCCAATGTCGTCGCGCGGGATGTTTTCCGTCTCGTCATCCACCGTGAAACACGGCATGTTCATGCCGCCGCCGGTATAGACCATCGTCGTGTTCCCGTCCGCTATGACGAGGTATTTGTCCTCATCCACGTCGAAGTAATAGTCACCTTCGAAGGTGTCGCTGTAAGCGGGGGAGGTGCTGTTTTGGCCAAAATCCTGAGGCGGCTCGGAGTCTTCCGGTGTGTTGTCCGTGCCGATCTCGCCGGGGATCACGTCGGTATCTCCGTATGCGTCGCGGGAGAGCTGAAGCGTCAGGACCGCTTTCTCGAAGGCGTCGTACGCGGCCCAGTAATCGTCGGCGTCGCGGTAAGCTTCCGTCTTGAAGAAAAGGTATTTGCCGTCGCGGACCTCGATGTAATAGGTCGAGTCGACGGTCCTCCCCTGGCGGTCGCTGTAGGAGAAGACATATCCCTCGAGCTCATGGCCGTCCACAGTGATCTCGTTTGTGGCGGGCTGCTGGGCGATGGCCTGCATGTACTTCTGCGTCTCGTTAAACATGGCTTCTTCGATGATCTGCGAGGTCTCCGGCATGTTCGCCGCATCGGCGGCTGAAACGAACAGGCCTACCAGGGACGTGTCGCCGTTGATCGCGAGCTCTGCCGCGCCGGTCTCAGTGATATAAGCCGTATGGGCCTTATCGTACAAAAAAGAGAAGTCCATGGTGCTGCTGGCAAAGGCTTTTTCGTCATCGGAGACGGCGGCTGCCGGCGCTTCTGCTTCTTCGGCTTCTGCCGCGCTGCCGGCATTCTCTGCTTTTGCGGCTTCAGCGGCCTCTTCTAAGAGCTTTTCCACATAGCGCTTGAGCGTGTCGAGCTGTTCGACGTCATATCTGTTCGTGTCGTCCAGAACAAGGATATCCCCTTCAAATATAAAAGAGAGCACCCGGTCGCCGCAGGCCACATCGACATCCAGGCCATCGTCGGTGACGGCCATGTCGGTCTGCGAGCCGAGACGCACGTTGCAGAGTCGGAGGTAGAGCTCCTCGATCTTGGCGGGATCGGTCACGTTGACATTCCGGATGCCGCCTTCGGTATAGGTTGTAAGAGAGATGCAGCCAATTTCGCCGATGCTCAGCTGCTTTAGTTGGTCCATGTTCGCCCAGATGGCGTCAGATGAGGACGCTGCGCCTGCTTCGGGAGTCTCTGTTTGGGTTTCTGCTTCTGCGGGCTCTGCAGCGGGAGTTTCTGCAAGCGCCTCTGTCTTCTCGGCTGCCGGTTCCGCGCTTCCCGCTGTGCCGGAATTGCTTCCGCCTCCGCAGGACGCGAGGAGAAGGGAGAGGGCGAGCAGCAGCGCGAGCGGGGCTGCGGGGCGGCGCTTTCTGCTGTGCAGTGCGGGGGTTGTGCCTGGTGTTACGCTGGTCGTGTTGTCGTTCATGATGTTCGCCTCCGTAATGTTCACTGTTAGTGTCGTGAATCTATAAGAATTATAATGCATCGCGGGGGGAATCTCTACCTCTGGGGTAGGGAAGAGGGATTAGACGGAAAAAGGCGATCTCTACCCCGGAGGTAGGGAAACGGTGTAGAAACGAGAGGCCACGCAGTATTGTCATATTTTCACGGGTTTTGTAAAATTGAGATAGAGGTATTTTTCAATAAAATATGTTACGGGGAGAAAAAATGAGGAGAGCAAATTCAAAAAGAGTACATGTATTATCATTCCTTATGATGCTGGCCGTAATGTTGTTCTGCTTCGCCGGTACGGCGTACGCAGCTGTGGAATATCCGCAGGATATCCGCCCTGTGCCTACAGACGATCTTACGGGCAAGGTGGTCATTCTGCACACCAATGACGTACACGGTGCGATCGACGGCTACGCCAAGATGGTAGCGCTCCGCGAGTCATATGAGGCGCTCGGTGCGGAAGTGATCACGGTTGATGCGGGCGATTTCAGCCAGGGCGACGCGTATGTGAACGTATCCCAGGGAGAAGACGCGATCACAATGATGAACGCGGCGGGATACACCGTATCGACCCTCGGAAACCACGAGTTCGACTACGGTTATGAGCAGCTCAAGAAGAACCTGGAGAAGGTCGAGTTTACCGTGATCTGCGCGAATATCTATGAAAACGGTGTGCCGATCCTGGATCCCACCTATCTTTACGAGGCAAAAAACGGCGTCAAGATCGGTTTTATCGGCTTTGATACGGAAGAGTCCAAGACCAAGGCCAATCCGAACAAGACCATCGGTCTGACCTTCTACGGCGGAAGCGACATGTACCGCATCGCGATGGAAGAGGAGCAGGCGCTGCGCGAACAAGGTGCCGCTCTGGTGATCGCGCTTACGCATCTGGGCGTCGACGATGAGTCAGAAGCAGGCGGAAACCGCTCGATCGACCTTCTGAAGAACACGACAGGGATCGATTTTGTCATTGACGGCCACTCCCACACGGTTATGACTTCGGGAGAGGAGAGCGAGCCCATCCAGTCAACAGGTACAAAATTCGAGTATATCGGTGTTTTGACCGTTGGGGAAGACGGGACGCTGGAAGACCATTATCTCGTGAGTACGGAAGGAATCGCGGCGGATGAAGCGTCGGCTGCGGAAACGGAAGCAAAGGCGATCGAAACCCGCATCGACGAGGTATACAGTGAAAAGATCGCGGAAAGTGAAGTCGTTTTTGAGGGCGCGAGGGAGATCAACAGGTCCCAAGAGACGAACAGCGGAAATCTGGTCACGGATGCGCTGCGCTGGTACATTCTGAAAGACCCGTCGGCGCTCAAGGTCCCTGAGGACCACCTGGTGGCGATCATGAACGGCGGAGGAATCCGTGACGAGATTGCTGTCGGTGATGTCACGAGAAAAGATATCAAAACAGTGTATCCGTTCGGGAATACGCTGACCGTGTCGTATCTGACAGGCGAAGATCTTCTGGAAGTGCTTGAGGCCACCTCGTTCAGCACGCCGGAACCGACCGGAGGCTTTCCCCAGACCGGCGGCATCTCTATGACGATCGATACGACCAAGGAGTATGATCAGGGAGACCTGTATCCGGGTTCCACTTTTTATGCGCCGGCGTCTATTCAGCGCGTCACCATCCACAGCATCAACGGACAGCCGTTTGATCCTGAGGACACATATGCAATCGCAACCACTGATTTTGTAAGCGCCGGCGGTGACTCTTACTTTGTGGTCGCTGCGTCAGACGGCTTCGATACAGGCGTTTTGCTGGATGAGACTCTGATCAATTATATCCAGGAAGAGCTGAACGGAGTGCTGACGGAGGAGAAATACGGTAAGATCCGCGGAGAGCAAGAGATCATTCTGGCGGGTGATACTGCGGAAGGCAGTGAAGCGGAAACCGCTGAGACCGGTTCGGAGGGAGCAGACGATGCAGAAGCCGCTGCGGCTGCAGAGGGTGCCAGCGATGCTGATGCCGCAACAGCGGAGGAAGGCGCTGCTGTTACCGAGGGTGATGGCGAAAATGCTGCCTTAGACAGTTATACTGTCGAGCGCGGAGACTGCCTCTGGAGGATCGCGCAAAAGCTTTACGGAGACGGAGCCAAGTGGAAACTTATTTATGAGAACAACAAGGACATCATCAAGCAGCCGAGCCTGATCTATCCGGGCCAGGTCCTGCAGCTGCCGGATGCGGCATAAGGCAGGTGAAAACCGACCCCAGAGGTCGTTTTAATACCGGCGTGTTTGAGGTAGTGAGTCAGTGGGTATGTCCCTCTGACTCACTTTATGTTATGATATCTCTATCGTGGCAAAGTCGCGCAAAGGAGGAACGATCCATGGCAAGCGAGCGGGTTATCAACGACCAGATCAGGTCGATCACAGAGAATATACTGTCAGATTATGAGAATGCGCGGGACATTGACAAGATGGACGTGTTCAGCCAGCCGGACAGTGAGGCTGTGACGGATATTGTTCAGAAGCTCCTCAACATCCTGTATCCGGGATATTACCGGGAGAGATACTACCGGAGCTACAACGACAACAGCCGGATCAGTATTTTGATCGAGGACGTCGTGTACAACCTGTCCAAGCAGATCGCGATCGCGCTGCGGTTCCGCAAGGACATGGAGAAGAAGAGCGAGAAAACGCTCCGGGAAGTCGCGGAAACCACGTGTCTGGAGTTCCTTGGCAAAATACCGAACATCCGCGAGTACCTCAACACCGATATGGAAGCTTTTTACATGGGAGACCCTGCGGCCTACAACAAAGAAGAGATCGTGCTGTGCTATCCCGGATTCCTCGCGATCACGATCAACCGCCTGGCACACGAGCTGTTCCTGCTCAAGGTCCCGCTGATCCCGAGAATGATGACGGAGTACGCGCACAGCAAGACGGGTATCGACATCCATCCCGGCGCGACCATTGGCAAATACTTTTTCATGGACCACGGAACGGGCATCGTCGTCGGTGAGACGTCTGTGATCGGCGAGCACGTGAAGGTCTACCAGGGCGTGACGATCGGCGCGCTTTCCACCAAGGGCGGCCAGAAGCTGCGCGGCGCGAAGCGCCATCCCACGATCGAGGACGAGGTCACGATCTATGCCGGCGCGTCTATCCTGGGCGGCGACACGGTCATCGGCAAGGGGTCGGTCATCGGATCGAACGTGTTCATCACGAGCAGCGTCAAGCCCGGCACCCGCATGAGTGTCAAAACACAGGAACTGATCATCAGCAACAGCAGCGGAACCGGGATCGAGGGCCCGCGCGAAGAAGCCGGCGACTCCGACGAGAACTGGTACTATATTATCTGATGCTATCTTGGGTGGGCCACGGGAGTTGTTCCTGTGGCTCCTTTTTCACAGCTAAAGCCGTTCCCTACCTCTGGGGTGGGGAACAGATTTTTTGACTTTTCAGCCGTTCCCTACCCCAGAGGTAGAGAATCACCCCCCAGAGGTAGAGAATCACCTCAGCCGTTCCCTACCCCAGAGGTAGAGAATCACCCCAGAGGTAGAGAATCAAGAAAGTGTAGCCGCATGTATCCTCCGATCCACAAACGACCGCCGGCGACCTGTACCTTCGACCGGCTCGACATGCTGTGGGACCGCTATCCGCAATACCACGAGCCCATAACGTTCGCCACGCTCGACGAAATCCTGGAGGAGCACGAATCCTACCGCGAGGACTTCGACGACGCCCTGCGCGAGGAATACCTCGCCAAAGGCTATGAGCAGTTTCTGGTACAACTGTCTTGGGCGGACCTCCCGTACAGGTACGCTGCCAAAAAACTGATCGAAGAAGCGCCTCCCCTCCCGGAAAACCCCTATGTACGGAGCTTTCTGCAGCAGTTCGCGCACCTCGACACGGACCGCAAGGCCTGCTTTCTCTTTCCCGAGAGCTTCGCCACGCAGTTCTTCGTCATCGCGGAAGTCTGTAAGCGCGCGGAAGAATTTCACCCGGTGGGCAATCTCTTCCCGGACGAGGAGACGGTGCACTACCTTGCGGTTTTCGACAAAGAGAACATGGACGACGTCCTCCTCATGTACCACCTGCTCTACTCGGGCAGGACACGGGACCTGTCGGAAGGGTATTCCCTCTACGACTATTCGCTTCCGTGGTACCAGAACCATCTGCGGGAAGACGGCGTCGTCCTCCGCTCGCCATACCTCCCTGACAAAATAGCGAAGTACCAGGGGAACCTGCCTTACTACCACAACCCGTCCAAGACAGTCTACGTGCGGCGGAATATCGAGCACATGCTGGAAGAGGGGTATTTTGGCTCAGAGCTCGAGATCTTCCTCAACCTGACGCAGGTCATCATGCCGCTGTTTCACTGGTGGTACCAGGACCTTGCTCTGTACGTGGAAAAGGACGGATTCCGCACGAACTGGCGCCTGGAGCGCACCAAAATACGGACAAACCTCACGGCAGACGGCGTGATCAAGCCCAAGTGGAAGAGCGAGCTGTCGCTGTTCCACGCCGTGCGGAAGAGATACCCGGACACGTTGTACCAATACCGCCCGGAGTGGCTTGGAAACCAGAGCCTGGACCTCTTCATCCCATCGCTTCACACGGCGATCGAGTATCAGGGGATTCAACATTACCGCGCGGTCGGCTTTTTTGGCGGAGACGAGGCGCTGCAGCACCGGCAGGAACTGGACCAGCGAAAGAAACTGCTATGCGAAGAGAACGGTGTCAGGCTGATCGAGTGGTCCTACGACCTCGAGCCTACGGATAAAAATGTGAGAACGACC
>CACXMK010000053.1 GCA_902768735.1 uncultured Lachnospiraceae bacterium
TTCTATGTCGATGTGGAGACCCACCTGACAGTACAGCGGATCGGAGATGTGGAGAGGCATGTCGCTCCAGGAGAAACCGTGACGCTGCAGGTGCAGGCGACGGCGGATGAAGGAGTGGAACTCAGCTATACCTGGCGAAAGGGTTACGACTATGGATGGAATGCTACAGGAGCCGGAACGGATACGGTCACGTTTGTTCCTGACCATGGCAGCGACACATATGAGTGCAAGGTTTCTGACAACTATGGAAACAAAGTGTACGTGACCTTCTATGTTTATGTCGAAAACCAGCTGAATGCCTGGCCGGACGGGAAAGGAGAGAATGACTCATCTGCGAGAATAGAGCCGGTATACGGCGAACCTGTTACCTTGAAAGTGAACGTCTCGGCCATTGACAACAGCCAGATCACGTACAGATGGTACGTCGACGGCGATAGGATCGACGGCGCGAACACGGCGGAATATGTGATCGGATCGGCAACGACGGCACATACCTATCGCTGCGCGGTAGAGGATCAGTACTACAGCTATGACAGCGTTACATTCTACATTGTATTTGATAATCACCTGAAAGCGTATCCGGAGGGACACAGGAATAAGTCGCATCTGGAACTT
Source organism: uncultured Lachnospiraceae bacterium (assembly GCA_902768735.1). GTDB lineage: Bacteria > Bacillota > Clostridia > Lachnospirales > Lachnospiraceae > CAG-791. The sequence continues at coordinate 616 of CACXMK010000053.1, forward strand.
TCGGCTGCGCCTCACGCATCTGTCACACTTAGTGTGGTTGTGGAAGCCGACGATACCAGCCAGATGACCTATGAGTGGGACGGGCCAAACGGTACGATCGAAGGGGCAGACACGGGTTCCTATACCATTTCTTCCCTGGAACGCAGCGTTTATTACGAGTGCTGTGTGACGGACCGGTTCGGCAACAGCAGGGAAGTTTCCTTCAGGGTGAAGGTCGACAACGGGTTTGTCGCCTATCCGGAAGGGGGACAGGAAGACGATAATAGTATCGACGTGTATGTTCCCTACGGACAGCCGGCGACACTCAGAGTGATCGCAAGCGCGCTGGAGGAAGACAGCCTCACTTTCCGGTGGAAAGACGATAACTATAATACTGTTGCGGGCGCAACCGGGAAAGAGTATACGGTCAGTTCCGTGACACGGCAGATGGAATACACCTGCATCGTGAAAGACCCGTATGGGAACGAGAAGTATATTTATTTCGAGCTGCATGTTGAAAACCACCTGAACGTGTATCCGGAGGGGATGCCCGGCCGCGATACAGCCTATCTGTATGTGAGACCGGATGAACGGGTGACCCTTCACGCGGTCATCGAGGCGGACGACCAGGAAGGCATGACGATTTCCTGGTACAACGATGAGTGGGAATCCACAATCCCCGGAGGGGATACGCGTGAGGTTTACGGAGAACCTACGGAATACTCCTGCAGCGTGCAGGACAAGTATGGAAACAGCAAGACGATCTATTTCGTGCTCCGCGTGGAAAACGGCTTCACAGCGTATCCTGCAGGCGCGGAAATGGACCAGTACGGCGAGTACCGCAAGGACGTCCATCTCTATCCGGCAGCCGGAGAGGAACTGGATCTTACGGTGATCGCGACATCTGATCAGGGAACACTGCGGTATTTCTGGTACAGAAGCAAGAATATTGCGACAAGCTGGGGAGAATATGAGAGCCAATATGTCTCTATGCCGGAAGAGGCAGTCGCTGAAACACGCCATGTAACAGCAACGAAAAAAACCGTCTACCGCTGCCGCGTGAGAGACGATTACGGAAATGATGAGGAGGTCTTTTTCTACATCCACCTGGGCGGGATCTACGCGTACCCTGAAGGCAATGAGGGAACGCAGAACAACCGCATCTCCATTGTGGCAGCGCAGAATGAGGAGAAGACACTCCGTGTCATCACTACAGGTGCAGAAGGGTCGCAGCTGACGTATAAGTGGACGGAAGGTCCTCTGAATGACAGCGGCTGGTGGCCGTTCGAGCAGGGAGAGGGAAGCACGACGAACGAACTCGTGATCCATCCCGATGAGTCCCGCCGCTATCTGTGCGTCGTTACCGACCAGTACGACAACCAGGCAATGGTGTATTTCTACGTAAATGTGAACGGAATGACAATCTCCACGAACCAGGGAGCACCGAAATTAACCGGAGACAACAGGTATGAGGTGACAGTGAACGCCGCCGCCGGCGAGAGCGTGACACTGGAATCGATCGTGGAGACGGAGCAGACCGAGCCGCTGTATTTCACTTGGGAGTACGACGATCCCGACAGGGGCAGAACGGAAATGGATGGTGAAACCGGAAGCAGCGTTACAGTTACCGCGGGTGAGTCCAGATTCTATGTCAATACGATCGAGGACAGGAGCGGGAACAAAGCGGAAGTCTGGTACTATTTTGCCATCGACAACCAGTTTGAGGTTTATCCCGAAGGGGCATCGGCAGGAACAGATTGGGTGGATGTACACACGCAGCTCGATGAGCAGGTGACCCTCAGGCCCATTGTGAGCGCGACGGATCTCACCGGGATCGAGTGCCAGTGGGAAGATTCTGCCGGCAGGGATCTGGGATACGGTGAGGAGATCAAGGTCACTGCGACCGGAGAGAATACCTACACCTGCCGCGTGACAGACAGGTTCGGCAACAGAAAAACCGTCCGGTTCCATCTCACGTTCAGTGAGCAGAAGAATCTGAAGAACGCGGTGATGACGCTTTCCGAGTCCGTCTACACGTATGACGGCAGTGAGAAGAAACCGGCAGTCACGGTCACATACCAGGACACCAAACTGACGGAAGGAACCGACTACACGGTGGCATACAGCGACAACGTGAATGCCGGACAGGCGAAGGTCACTGTGACGGCAGCGGGAGAGTATGTCGGATCGAAAGAAAAGACATTTACGATCCGGAAAGCGGACCAGACGCTGGCAGTTCCTCATAGCGAGCTGACGATCATTGCCGGAAGCAATGAGATGATCGGTGTGACCGGAAACGTGACGGCTCTCAGCTACAGCAGCAGCGACGAGGACATCGCGACGGTCGATGCAAACGGCAAGATCACGGCAGTTGCGATGGGAACCGCGGTGATCACGGCTACGGCAGCGGAAGACGAGAACCACAATGCGGCATCGGTCACAGTTAATGTGACAGTTGTTGTGGCGCTTTCGCAGGAGATGATCACCGTAAGAGACGTGGTCTATAACGGAATGGTACGGAAACCGTTGGTCAAAGTGGAATATGACGGCAGTGTTTTGACAGAGGGGACCGATTACACGGTGACCTGTGGCCAAAACATTGATGCCGGCGAGTATCCTGTGGTGATCGGCGGAACCGGCAGATTCGCGGGAGCAGTACAGCTCATGTATAAGATCCTGCAGGCGGAGCAGACCATCTCTGCGGAGGATATGGCACTGCGGCCTTATGAGAGCGTGAAAGCACAGGTGAGCGGAGCAGAGGGAGAGCTTTCTTACGAGACCGACGCTCCTTCTGTCGCGACAGTTACGGAGGACGGAACCGTCACGGCTGTAGCGATGGGGACAGCGACGATCACTGTGAATGCGGCAGCGACGACCAACTATAAAGCGGCAAGCACGACATTTAGTGTCGATGTGACGCCTTATAATCTGTCTATCATAGAGTGTGAGGCCGCGCTTGCGGAGACAACGCTCGTTTACAACGGTGAGCAGTTAAAGCCCGCCATTGCGTATGTGAAGATCGGGGATGTCACTCTGACGGAAGGAAAGGATTATACGGTCACGTATGAGAACAATGTCAACGTGGGTACCGGTGATGTGATCATCAGCGGAAACGACACGACATCGGTCGGCTCAAGACTCCTTACGTTCTCGATCGTGAAGGCGGAGCAGCCCCTTGCGGTCGCCCAGGACCATCTGACGATCGTGACCGGTAATTCCGGGCAGATCGAGGTGAGCGGAAACGTTAACAACCTAACGTACAGCAGCAGTAACGAGGAGATCGCGACAGTCGACCAAAACGGCCTGGTAACAGCGGTTGCTGAGGGAACGGCTGTGATCACCGTTACGGCAGCAGAAAGCGCCAACTACAATGCGGCGTCGCTGACGGTGGAAGTGGAGGTCAAGGGCAACCTGCAGCCGCAGGAGATCGATTGTGACACTTCCACAGCGGTTGTAATGGCAAAGACAAAAGCTTATACCGTTACAGGCGCGCAGGGAGAACTTACTTTTGAGATCGCGGACACGACGGTTGCGACAGTTGCGTCGGTGAACGATGCAAAGGTCTCGATCAAAGGCATTAAGCCTGGTATCACCAAACTGATCGTGAAAGCGGCTGCGGCAGACGGTTACGAAGCGGCAGAGAAGGAATTCGAGATCCGGGTCGTTCCGGGTGCGACGAGGCAGGTCAGGGCAACGAACCTTGCGGACTGCATGAAGATCACCTGGGAGAAGGTTGATGGGGCGACAAAGTATGATATTTACCGCGATGGAGAACTGATTGTCAGCACGTCTAACCTGTATTGCCCGGACAAGGATGCGAGGTACAAGAACCTTCAGAAATTCACTTACAAAGTTGTCGCTTATACAACTGTGAACAAAGTGAAACTTGAGAGCACAGAGGCCAGAACGACGACGTACTACCGCGTGATGACCGTAGGTGTCAGCAATCTCAGCAATCCCCAGGCAGGGAAACTGAAGGTGACGTATACCACAAATCCGAAATCGACCGGCTACGTGGTGCGGTATGGCCAGAAGGCAGATCTGAGCGACGGAAAGACGAAGACCGTATTCGGGGCCGGTACGAACTCGTATACGATCTCAGGCGTCAAGAAGGGCACGACCTACTATGTACAGGTGCGTACTTTCTATCGCAAGGACAACGTCGACTACTTCTCGACGTACAGTACGATACAACACATAAAGATCACAAAATAACCTGACCGGAGGCGGATGAAAAGCAGCCGGCGGAAGACGAAAAAAGGGGGCAGGAAACTGTCCCCTTTTTTGCAAAACTGAGCATAGTGAAAGGCCGGGGATATGCCCGGCCTTGTCTATGTTTTGGCCTATTGAGCCGAAGGGTCTGTCCCTTTGAGCCGAAGGGTCTGTCCCTTTGAGCCGAAGGGTCTGTCCCTTTGAGCCAAAGGGTCTGTCCCTTTGACGCAATTACTCCAGATTCAGCTTCCTGTCGAGCAGGATCCATGCGAGGAAGCCAAAGAGGGCGATCTGCGCAAGCAGGAACACGATCATCCCGGTCTGCGCGAGATAGAGTCCGCGGAGCGTGTCCGCTTCGAAGATCCTGACGATGGAATCAAGTACGCCGGAGTACTGTCCAATGGAGCCCAGGACGGAAGAGATCGTTGTTCCGATGACATTGAACGCGACCAGCGCGATAATGCTGAACAGGATCCTGTGTCCGTTGAACTGGTGGCCGATCGCGATTCCCGCATAGATGCGGACGATGGATGCCGCTGTGCCGACGATGATGATCACGATCGTCAGTGCTGTCACGCCCAGCAGTGAAGGCAGACGCTCCAGGAATTCGGGATACGAGAATAATTTAATGATATCCCTGAAGGGCTCGATGCCGCCGGCGCCCAGTACAGAGAGCGCGATGGAAAGGACAGCGACAATGGAACTGAGCGTGGACCAGATCACAACGCTGATGACTTTGGAAGCGATCAGTGTTGCCGTATTCGTGGGAAGCGAGAACATCAGATATCCTTCCTGTCCGAGCAGGTTCTTGTAAAAACGTGTCACGGACAGCACGCAGGTCATGATGATGATCGCCAGCATCAAAACAGTGTACAGCATAAAGAGCAGCGCGCCGGGAAGCCCGCTCATAGCGTCGCCTGGAAGAAAGCGGATGCTCAGCCCGGTGAAGAGGGCAAAGGCAAGCATTGCCGCGTATAAGGGCAGCATGATCCGCCCGAAAGCTTTGGTCTCATAACCGATCAATTTCCCCAGCATCTGTATACCTCCCTGAAATATCCGTCGATGCTCTTGCCGGTTCTCTCGCGCAGCGCATCGGCGTTCTCATGTAAAGCGATTGTTCCTTTCTGTAAAAAGACCACTTCGTCAAGGATCGGCTCCACATCCGTGATCAGGTGTGTGGAGATCAGGACCAGCGCGTTCTCCGAATAGTTCGAGAGGATCGTGCGCAGGATATAGTCCCTGGTGGCCGGATCCACGCCCGCGATGGGCTCGTCCAAAAGATATACTTTGGCTTCGCGGCTCATCGTGAAGATCAGCTGTACTTTTTCGCGGGTGCCCTTGGACATCTTGCTGAGCGGCATATTTCCATTCACGCCCAGCTGCTCGAGCATTTCCGCTGACTTGGCCGGATTGAAGTCCCCGAAGAAATTGTGGTAGAAGACCGTCAGCTCCTCCAGATTCATCCACTGGGGAAGAAAATCGCGGTCCGGAAGGTAAGAGACGATCGACTTGGTCTCCGGTCCGGGAAGCATCCCGTCAATAGTGATCATCCCGGAAGTAGGTGTCAAAAGGTGCTGCGCCAGCTTGATCAGGGTCGTCTTGCCGCTTCCGTTGGGGCCGACCAGGCCCACGATCCTGCCGCTCTCGAGCGACAGATCCACATCTTTTAAAGCCTGAACGCCGCCGTAGTATTTGGTCAGGGCGTTGCATTCCAACATACTCATATGTATATTCCTCCTGGTATGCGTTTATTGATTAGTTTCGTTGTTGTGCGGGCGCGGTTTGGGTTGTCGCTGTTTTGATCACAGAGGACTCGCGCTGCCGCTGTTTTGATCACAGCGGATTCGCGCTGCCGCTGTGTTGATCACATCGGGTTCGCGCTGCCGCTGTGCGTTGCGATCCACTCCTGAACCGCTGCGGGGATCTCCTCGCTGCGCACGCCCAGTTCCTGCATCTTGCGGCAGAATTCCGCGACGATCGCATCACTCATTTCCTTCCTTAGTTCTGCGAGGGCAGCGGCGTCCTCTGTCACGAAGCGTCCCGCAGTACGCTGTGCGTTGACGAGCCCGCGCCGCTCAAGCTCCGCGAGAGCGCGCTGCATCGTATTGGGGTTGACGCCTGCTTCCAGCGCAAGGTCGCGGACGGAAGGAAGCCTGGTGCCCGGCGCGTACGCCCCGCTCGCGATCCCGCGCTGCAGGCCGTTCACGATCTGCAGGTAGATCGGGGCGTTGTCATGAAACTCCCATGCCATGGTAACCTCCACTTTCTATTTGAATTGTATTGCTGTCGTATTGTATTAATTACTTAATACAATACGACAATACTACAGTGCGGGGCGGGTGTCAAGGGGGATTTTGCGGATTGGGGGAGCGAAAATGACCTCTGGGGTCGTTTTGCACTTGGGTTGGGGGAGAAGATCTGCCCTGCCTGAGCGACAGCCAAGCCAGCTTGCTTGGCTCGACCGATAAGATTGAGACTAGCCCCGGTTTTATTGGTAGGCTTGTTGGGCAGCTTGCTTGGCTCGTCCGATAAGATTGGGACTAGCCCCGGTTTTATTGGTAGGCTTGTTGGGCAGCTTGCTTGGCTCGTCCGATAAGATTGAGACTAGCCCCGGTTTTATTGGTAGGCTTGTTGGGCAGCTTGCTTGGCTCGTCCGATAAGATTGAGACTAGCCCCGGTTTTATTGGTTGATTTGTTGGCTAGCTTGCTTGGCTCGTCCGATAAGATTGAGACTAGCCCCGGTTTTATTGGTAGACTGCCGCCCCAGCTTGCTAATCTCAACCGATAAGATTGGGACAACCCTCAATCTTATCGGTCGAGCCAGTAATTGCCCTAACAAGCCTACCGATAAATCAACGCATATTCGTGATCTTATTGGTTGCACCCGGCAACTTCTAAGGGCACCCCCACCCCAGCCTCTCTTTCCACCCTTTACGCACCCAGGAAAATGTAGTATAGTTACAGAAAAGTTCACCAAACAACAAAATGGAGGTGTTCGTGAACATACAAGAACGCGACATTATGAAAATATTGCTGGAAACCCCGATCACGAACCAGCGCGCGCTGGCAGAGCAATCGGGCCACTCCCTCGGCGTGGTCAACAGATCACTGAAAGCCCTGGCCGGCGAGGGCTATCTTGACGACGCGATGCGCCTCACGCCGAAGGCAGAGGAACTGCGCGAGAGCACAAGGCCCCGCCGCGCCATCATTCTGGCCGCAGGCTTTGGCATGCGCATGGTCCCGATCAACCTGGAGACGCCCAAAGCGCTTCTCGAGGTCCGCGGCGAGCCCCTGATCGAGCGCCAGATCAGGCAGCTCCACGAAGCCGGGATCCGCGAGATCTATGTCGTGGTCGGCTTCATGAAGGAAAAGTTCGAATATCTCATCGACGAATACGGCGTGAAGCTGGTCGTGAACCGCGACTATGCCGTTAAGAACAATCTTCACTCCCTCGCCCTGGTCACGAAGCGCCTCTCCGACGCCTACATCATCCCCTGCGACATCTGGTGCGCGCACAACCCCTTCAGCAGCCACGAGCTCTACTCCTGGTACATGGTCAGCGACCGCGAGGACCCGGAGAGCGACGTGCGCGTGAACCGCAGGCGCGAGCTGGTCGCCGCGGACCGTGCGGCAGGTGAGAGATCCGCCGGCAACGCCATGATCGGCATCGCCTATCTTGGCGAGGACGTTGCCAAAACAGTGCGATCCCGGATCTCATCCCTCAGCGCCAGGCGCGAATATGACGGAGCATTCTGGGAAGAAGCGCTTTATGAGAAAAGGGCAAGCAGGGAAAGCGACCTAACAGGCACCGATCCGGCGCCGGGCAAACAGACAACCCCGGACCGCGAGCCGGGCAAACAGACGACCCCGGACCGCGAGCCGGGCAGACGGACAGCCCCCGACCGCGCTTCATCCCGCCGCATGATCGTCCCCGCGAAAGTCATCCCCGCCGCAGAAGCTGTTGAGATCAATACTTACGAGCAGCTCCGGGAACTGGACGGCGGCTCGAACCAGTTGAGATCCGAAGTCCTCGAAGTGATCGCAAAGGTTTTTGACTGCGGCACAGAGGAGATCACAGACATCGAGGTGCTCAAAAAGGGCATGACGAACCGGTCATTCCTGTTCTCGGCGAGGGGCGGCAAATACATCATGCGCGTGCCCGGCGAAGGGACCGACAAGCTGATCAACCGCAGGCAGGAAGCAGAAGTCTATAAGGCGATTTCCGGCAAAGGCCTGTGCGACGATCCTGTCTATCTCGATCCGGAGACGGGATACAAGATCACGAAATACCTGGAAGGCGTGCGCGTCTGCGACGCGGAGTCGGAAGAGGACCTGCAGCGCTGTATGGCAAAACTCCGCTCCTTCCACGAGATGGGCCTAAAGGTGGACCACCCGTTTGACATCTTCGGGCAGATCGAATTCTACGAGAGCCTGTGGGACGGGCGGCCGTCGGTCTACAGGGATTACAAAAAAGTAAAAGAAAGAGTTCTCTCGCTCCGGCCTTTCATTGAAGCGCACGCGGGTGAGAGAGTGCTGACACATATCGACGCGGTGCCGGACAACTTTCTTTTCTATAGAGGAGAAGATGGCACAGAGCTCCTGCAGCTGACCGACTGGGAATACGCCGGCATGCAGGATCCGCACGTGGACATAGCGATGTTCTGCATCTACAGCCTGTACGAGAAAGAGCAAGTCGACCGGCTGATCGGGCTGTACTTTGCGCCGGAGAGAGCAGCGTTGCCGGACAATAGCGGCCCGCTGCGCGCAGTGCCGGCAGACATCGTCACCAAGATCTACGCGCTCATCGCGGCGTGCGGGCTTCTGTGGAGCAACTGGTGCGAGTACAAGCTGAGCCTTGGCGTGGAATTCGGCGAATACTCGCTGCGGCAGTACCGCTACGCGAAGGATTACTACAAATACGCAGTTGAGCGTATGGAGTGAGACAAAGGGACTGTCCCTTTGTCTCAAATACAGTAAACATCAAAGAGGGACACAACATGCACCATGTAAAACGGGCGATCATTATGGCAGCGGGCAGGGGTGAGCGGATGCACCCGCTCACGGAGAAGACGCCGAAGCCCCTGATCCGCGTGAACGGACGCAGGATGATCGAGACAGTGATCGAGGCACTGCGGGAGAACGGCGTCACGGAAATTTATGTCGTGGTCGGGCATTTAAAAGAGCAATTTGGGGAGCTCGAAGAGCAGTACCCGGGCGTCCGGCTGATTGAAAATCCGTATTATGAGACCTGCAACAACATCTCCTCGCTCTATGTGGCGCGGGAGCATCTTGAGGACTGCATGATCCTCGACGGCGACCAGATCATCTACGAGCCGTCGATCCTTGCGCCGGAGTTCGAGCGGTCAGGATACAACGCCGTCTGGACAGATGAGGAGACAAAAGAGTGGCTCATGCAGGTCGTAGACGGCATTGTGGTGAGCTGCTCGCGGACCGGCGGGAGTGGGGGCTGGCAGCTCTACAGCATCAGCCGCTGGTCGGCGGAGGACGGCAGGCGTCTGCGCAGCCATCTGGAACTGGAATTTGAAGAGAAGAGGAACCGGCAGATCTACTGGGATGACGTGGCGCTTTTCTGCCACCCGGAAGAGTATCAGCTGGGCATCCGCCCCATGAAGAAGAACGACATCATCGAGATTGACAGCCTGGAGGAGCTCGTGGCGGCAGACCCGTCGTACGCGGCAGATCCGTCGTACGAAGCAGATCCGTCGTACGCGGCGCAGCTGTAAACCTGAAGCAGTGATGTCGGCTCGGAGGAGAGTTATGGAAAAGAAAGAGAACGCGACAAAGCAGACGCAGACAGAAAGGCAGAAAACGCAGCGCCCGCCGCAAAGTAACGCCGGCGGGAGCGCACCGCAGAAGGCCCAGCGCCCGCCGCATAGCAAAGCGAGCGGGAGCGCACCACAGAAGGAGCAACGCCCGCGGCAGAATAGCCCCGCAAAGGGCACGACCGGCGGCAGAAAACGCCCTGCCCGCGGCAGGCTGCGCATCGACCCCGCCACGACGATCTACCCCTTCGCGGCGATCTTTGTGCTGTGCGTATTCTTTATCCTGGATCCGGAAGGGTCGACGGGCGCGCTGAGCGCGATCAGGGGATTTTTAGGGAACGAGATGGGGACATACTACCTCCTCGTAGGGCTGGGAGTGCTCGCGGTCTCCCTTTGGGTGAGCTTTACGCCGATCGGGCAGATCACGCTCGGTGGGCCCGGCGAGAAGCCGCAGTACCCGTTCTTTACGTGGGGCGCGATGGTATTCACCTGCGGGCTCGCGGCGGACATCCTGTTCTACTCGTTCTGCGAGTGGATCTCCTACGCGCAGGAGCCGCACATCGCGCAGATGGGCTCCATTCAGGACTGGGCGAGCACCTATCCGCTGTTCCACTGGGGCTTCATCCCGTGGAGCTTTTACGCGATGCTCGCGGCGTGTTTTGGCTTCATGCTGCACGTCAGAAAGCGCACGAAGCAGAAGTATTCCGAGGCATGCCGACCGATCCTGGGCCCCAAAACTGACCGCTGGCAGGGCAAAGTCATCGACGTTCTCGCCGTGATCGCGCTGATCGCCGGCACCGCGACGACTTTCTCCGTTGCGACGCCCCTTCTGTCCCTCGCGCTTACGACTCTCTTTGGCATTCCCGGGTCAAAATTCATGACGATCGCTATTTTGGTCGTGATCTGCCTGGTGTATACGATCGCCGTGCTAAAGGGCATCGAGGGCGTTTCGTGGCTTGCCAACGCGTGCATGGCGCTGTTCGGGGGACTGCTCGCGTACGTTCTGTTTTTGGGCGGGCAGCCGGTGTACATCATCGAGACGGGATTCTCGGCGCTGGGCAACATGCTGCAGAATTTCATCGCGCTGAGCACCTGGACGGACCCGCTGCGCGAGACGAATTTCCCGCAGAACTGGACGATCTTCTTCTGGGCGTACTGGATGGTGTGGGCCGTCGCGTCGCCGTTCTTTATGGGCAGCATCAGCCGCGGCAGGACGGTCAAACAGGTCATTTTGGGCACGTACATCTTCGGCGTCGCGAGCACGCTGATCTCGTTCATTGTCCTGGGAAATTACGGGCTTGGCCTGCAGATGCACGGCACGTTCGACGTGCTCGGGTTCTTC
>CACXMK010000054.1 GCA_902768735.1 uncultured Lachnospiraceae bacterium
TGTCGGCGTCCCCGGAGAGCACAACGTGTACAATTCCATGGCTGCCGTCGCTGCGGCGGACCGGCTGGGGATCTCAAGAGAGCACACAGCTGCCGCGATCGCGGGATATTCCGGAACACAGCGCCGGTTCCAGGTTCTTGGGACGAGAAACGGCTTTACGGTAGTCGACGACTACGCGCATCATCCCACGGAGATCGAGGCGACGCTCAGGACCGCTGCCAATTACCCTCACAGGGAGCTTTACTGCGTTTTCCAGTCCCACACGTATTCCCGGACGAAGTCTCTCCTGGACGAATTCGCGCAGGCCCTGACATTGGCGGACCACGTCCTCCTGGCGCCGATCTACCCTGCCCGGGAGACCGATAATCTGGGGATCAGCGCGCACACTCTCGCGGATAAGATCGAGGCTCTGGGCCACCCTTGCCTGTGCTTTGAAAATTTCGACGAGATTGAAAATTATCTTCTGAAAAATTGCCAATCCGGTGATTTGGTGATAACCATGGGGGCCGGAAATATCAATGAAGTCGGTGAAAAGCTGGTCTCTTAAACCTTGTTGTACCTGTTTTTCCACATTTTCCGCAAACAGCGCACTGCTGCCCTATGTGGATATCTTCATCTCCCGTATTGTCCCGTAACTGAGGCTTTCGGGAGATGTTTCCATGTTATCCACATTGTCCACAACGGGTCTTTTGAAAGCCCGTTTTTCGGGCGCGGGATTTTTTATGGGCAATCTGCCAATTTCACGGGGTTAAAGCCTGTGCTATACTGCACCTATCGAATTATGCTCTGTTCCCGCTCAGGCTCTGAAGGGCCCCGGCGGTTCAATATTTTGACTACTTTTCAGCAGCCGTCCGCTGTTTTCCGCGGATACTTCTTTTCCCGGAAGAATAGGGCGCTGCCGGATTAGAGGAGGTTCGTGAAGTGTTCACGGTCTACAGCGAGAATGATCCGGGCTCGACCCAGATCTCAAACCTTTTTATCGATCAATATATGAATGACGCCAACGACGCGCAGCTCAAGGTCTATCTCTATCTTCTGCGCATGATGAATGCCGGCAGGACTACCAGCATTTCCGATATGGCCGAACAGTTCAACCACACCGAGAGGGACGTCACGAGATCTCTGCACTACTGGGAGGACCGCGGACTGATCGCGCTCGAATACAGCGGCATTGGCGAGATCACAGCAATCCATATGATCACTCCGAAGGCAGACCGCGCCGCTTTAAAGGCTCCGCTGGCAGTTCCTGTAAAAGCGCCTGCCCTTCCCCGCCTGCAGCCCATGGCGATTCCGGGACAGAGTGCAACTCCCTCTCAGAATACGTCTTCCTTAGAAGGCGGGAACGCGGACGCACAGACAGCCACAGCTGTATCAAGGCAGCCCGAAACCGCGCCAAGACAGTCTGATGCCGCTTCCGTTGAGGCTTTCCGCAGCAGCGCCAAGCGCGCGCAGCTACTGTTCGTGATCGAACAGTATATCGGGAAACCTCTTGCGCCAAGTGAAGTGGAATCCGTATACTATATTTCAGAACAGCTTCATTTCTCGGACGCGCTGATCGATTATCTGCTCCAGTACTGCATCGACAGGGGCAAGAAGGATTTCCGCTATATCGAGAAGGTAGCCGTCAACTGGGCGGAGCACGGCATCACAACGCCCAAGCAGGCAGAGCGCGCCGCTTCCGGATTCGGGAAGAACCGGAGAGGATATGCCGGCGTCAAGCCGTCCTCGAATCCGTTCAACCAGTTCGAGCAGAATCAGTATGACTTTGACCAGCTGGAGCAGGAGATCCTGGGCAATTAGATCCAATGAGCCCGATTGATTCCGATAAGCTTTCGAAGGAGAATTTGTGGCACTGACCAGAGAGCAATACGACGACATTATGCGCGGCTATATGCAGAAGCAGAACCGCCGCCACCAGCTGCGGATGCAGCGTCGAGATGAGGTTTACAGGGAGATCCCGGAGTTCAAGGCGCTTGCCGACCAGGTTCCTGAGGTAGCTGTAAACTATCTGCATTCACGACTGGGCATCAAAGAGGGAGAGCGATCCGGTTCTCCCGCTTTAGTGCGTCCCGAGCTGGAGAAGATCGCTGAGAGGAAAAAAGAACTCCTCCGCTCCCACGGTTATCCCGAGGATTATCTCCTCGTAGCGCCAGAGTGCCCGCTCTGCGGCGATACGGGTTTTATAGACGGCCGCAAATGCAGATGCTTCAAGCTCAAGGAGATCGAGATCCTATACAGCCACTCGCACCTTCAGGAACTTGTCAAAGAACAGAATTTTGACGTCCTGTCGGAAGCCTACTACGAAGGCGAAGACCTGAGACGCTTCCGTATCGCCGCCTCAGCCTGCAGGCGCATGGCGGCGGAATTTGACGAGGTCTTCAGGAATCTCTATCTCTACGGCACTGTGGGGACCGGCAAGTCCTTTCTCTCCATTTGTATTGCCAGAGAGCTCCTCGAGAGCGGCCATTCGGTAATCTATTTCAGCGCGGCAGCCCTCTTTGACAAGCTCTCCATGTATTCGTTCGACCCCAAGGCCAGAGAAGAGCTTCGCAGTTTCACGGCTGATCTGTACGGGTGCGACCTTCTGATCATCGACGATCTGGGAACGGAGCTCACCAACCAGTTCATATCGGCACAGCTTTTTACCTGCCTGAACGAACGCCACATGAGCAGGAAATCAACCGTGATCTCCACCAATCTCTCTCTGAAAGAGATGCAGACGCGGTATTCCGACCGTGTCTTTTCCAGGATCACGAATGATTACGAACTCTATAAACTTACAGGCAGCGATATCCGTGTCCTTAAACGCAGACAGAGAACTGCCGCTTCTTCCGGAAGCGGACTCCGGCAGACCAAGATCACTTAATCAATACCAACAGCCAGAAAGCGAGGATGACTGACTCATGGAACCGATCAAGAAAAACGACAAGAGAAACCTGGACACAATGCCCGCAGGCGCTCTCGGGATCGTCCCTGTCAAGGGATGTGAGGAGATGGCTTCCGAGATCGATTTTTATCTCACACGCTGGAGAGCGGAGCGTGAAAGCGAGCACAAGGATGCCCTTGCATTTGTCGGATATAGGCGGCCCTCTTACATCATCAACTGCAATCTCCCCCGTTTCGGGACTGGAGAAGGCAAGGGGGTTCTCTCCCAGTCTGTGCGCGGAATGGATCTGTATCTGCTCGCCGACGTAGTCAATTACAGCGAGACCTACAAAATGTTTGGTTTTGAGAACCACATGTCTCCCGATGACCATTACCAGAACCTCAAGAGAGTGATCGCCGCGATCGGCGGAAAAGCGCGCAGGATCACCGTGATCATGCCGTATCTGTATGAGAGCCGCCAGCACAAGCGCGCTACCAGAGAATCCCTTGACTGCGCGATCGCTCTGCAGGAACTGGTCCATATGGGCGTCGACAATATCATCACGTTTGACGCGCACGATCCCCGCGTCATGAACGCGATCCCGCTCAACGGATTCGATACGATCCGGCCTATCTATCAGTTTATCAAAGGCCTTCTCCGCAGCGTGAACGACCTTCAGATCGACAGCGATCACATGCTGATCATCAGCCCCGATGAGGGCGGAATGAAGCGCGCTGTATACTACGCCAACGTTCTGGGCCTTGACATGGGAATGTTCTACAAGCGCCGTGACTATACGGTCGTCGAGAACGGCGTCAATCCCGTCGTTGCTCACGAGTTCCTCGGTTCCAGCGTTGAAGGAAAAGACATGATCGTGATCGATGATATGCTTTCTTCCGGCGACAGCATTCTCGAGGTCGCGAAAGCTCTCAAAAAGCGCAAGGCCCGCAGAGTCTTCATCTTTGAGACCTTCGGACTGTTCACCGGCGGCATCGAGAAGTTCGACGAAGCGTATCAGCTCAGGTACGATGAGGACCTCGGCAAAGAGATCCGCATCATCGATAAGGTCATCACCACGAACCTGATCTACCAGAAGCCGGAACTGAAAGACCGTCCCTGGTATGTCTGCTGCGGCATGAGCAAGTATCTCGCATACCTCATCGATACGCTCAACCACGACAGCTCCATCAGCGACCTTCTCGATCCCAGCGAGAAGATCTGGAGTGCGATCAACCGTTACAATAAAGAGCGCGAAGAAGCCCTGAAAAAAGGCGAAGAGTTCCATTTCGTATAATACGGACAAAAAAAGACCCGGCGTATGCCGGGTCCTTTTTTTATCTGTTATAATTCCACTTCGATCTTCCTGCCTGTTCTCTGGTACTGGTAATACCGGACTCCCGCGGCATCGAACATACGCTTGCTCGCGATCGTCATGTCGGAAGACGCATACTTGTCACTGTCATAGACGACCGTCCTGATCCCGCACTGTATGATCGCCTTCGCGCATTCGTTACAGGGAAACAGGGAGACATACAGGGTCGCGCCTTCGAGACTCCCTCCGCGGTAGTTGAGGATCGCGTTCAGCTCGCTGTGCGTGACGTACGGGTACTTCGTCTGCAGCGCGTCCCCTTCTCTCGCCCACGGAAAATCGTCGTCAGAGCAGCCGGTGGGGAATCCGTTATATCCCATGGAGAGGATCTTGTGGGTACCGCTCACGATACAGGATCCCACCTGTGTATTGGGATCCTTGGAACGCATCGCCGAAAGCTGGGCGACCCCCATGAAATATTCGTCCCATGTGATGTAATCGCTACGCTTGCCGATCATTTTGACAGCCATGTCCACCTCCCTGTATTTCGTTCCTATCCGTTATTTCGTACCGAAGATCCTGTCTCCCGCATCTCCGAGGCCGGGCACGATATAGCCGTGATCGTTAAGCTTCTCGTCAAGAGCTCCAATGTAGAGATCCACGTCCGGGTGCGCCTCCGTAAAGGCCTGTACACCTTCGGGCGCAGCGATGATGCACAAAAAGTGCAGTTTTTTGCATCCGTGCTTCTTGAGCATCTCCACAGCCGCGAGAGCGGAACCGCCGGTGGCAAGCATGGGGTCCACTACGAAGATCTCTCTCTCCGCGCAGTCAGCGGGAAGTTTGCAGTAATACTCAACAGGAGCAAGCGTCTCAGGATCCCTGTACAGGCCGATATGTCCGACCTTTGCAGCGGGGATCATCGTGAGCATGCCGTCCACCATTCCAAGGCCTGCTCTCAGGATCGGAACGACAGCAAGCTTCTTTCCCTTGATCTCCTGCGCTATAGTCTTGCAGATGGGCGTCTCGATCTCCACATCATCGAGTTCCAGGTTCCTGGTCGCCTCATAGCACTCCAGCATAGCGATCTCACTGATCAGATCACGGAATTCCTTAGTACCTACCTCTTTGCGGCGGATCAGACCGATCTTGTGCTTGATCATCGGGTGGTCCATAATAAACACTTTTGCCATACTACTCCTCCATCACTGTATTTATTGCTATATTTGTCTCAGACTCCTTTGCGGCCAACCCCTTACTAAGATGTCTGAAAAGCACCTTCTGCACGGCCAAGGTCGATCACTTTATGCCCCGCCGCCTTCATCAGCCTGTTCATGATCGCCTTTCCCAAATATCCCTCGTCAAAAGACTCTGAATAAATGCGCTCGATCCCCTCATCGTCAAATTCCCGCAGGATCCGGAACAGCTCCCTCGCGGTGCTCTTGTCGTCCCCGCGGCATCCGGTGCTCTTAACACTGTCAGCCTTGTACTGCTGCTCCGTCTCATCAGTACAGATCACACCTGTCTTTTTGCCTGCCGCCATTTCCCGGGCGGCCGCCTGATTGATCCCTGCTACTACTTTATCACGTTCTCCCTTGAAAATCATCAGTTCTCCCCGGGGCGCATAGTGCTTGTATTTCATCCCCGGCGCTTTCGGCGCTATCCCCGAGTCCGGATCGATCACCGCTCTGTCCTCTTCCACTGCGTCAAGCACTTCCTCGAGCATTTCTTTAGTGATAAATCCCGGGCGGAGGATCACCGGTTCCTCCTGCGTCAGATCGATGATCGTGGACTCCAGTCCACCCACCTGTCCGCCGTCGAGGATCATCTCCACCCTGCCGTCCAGGTCTTCCAGACAGTATCTTGCCAGCGTCGGACTCGGTCTTCCGGACCGATTGGCGCTCGGCGCGGCAATATAGCCGCCGGACGCCGCGATCAGCGCCTGCGCGACTTTGTCGCTCGGGAAGCGGATCGCCACCGTATCAAGGCCGCCCGTTGTCTCCTTCGGGACGCGGTCGTTTTTCTTCAGGATCATCGTCAAAGGCCCCGGCCAGAAAACCTCTGCCAGAATTACTGCCTGCGGAGGGATCTCGCTGACGATCGGCGCCACGTCTTCCCATCTGCAGATATGTACGATGAGAGGGTTGTCCGAAGGCCGCCCCTTCGCCTCATAGATCTTCCGGGAAGAAGACGGGTTGAGGGCATCTCCTCCGAGCCCGTATACCGTCTCTGTCGGAAATGCGACAAGTCCTCCGTCCCGGATGATCCGGCCGGCCCGCCGGATCACTTCTCCGTCAGGCGCCTCCTCGTTTACTACGATATATTCTGTTATCATTCCTACCTCTGTATTGCGCTTTCAGGCGCAGTCTATCTTTTCATATATTGGGAGATGACGTCCCATACGTCGCTGCTCTCCATTCCCAGGCACCACTCTGCGACGCCGGCGATATTATGAGAGTGCATAACTTCCAGTTTTTTGTCGATCGATTCCGCGTCTTCCACCCAGATCTGGTACGTCGCGTCATCCTCAGATACTTCCGCATAGTTCTGGCATGCGGAAGCGTTCCAGTCCACTGTCATGCCGTGATTAGCGATGAACGTCTGGATCTGGTCCATCCCGTACGCTTCACTTGATACGCCTTGCGCTGTCGTCTTCCAGATCCTCGTATAGAAAGGGATCCCGTTGATCAGCTTATTTGCAGGCACTGAACGGAGAGCTTCCTCGATCCCGTATGTCACGTAATCAATGGACGCGACGCTTCCCGGCTCCTGGCTTCCCGCATAATGCTCGTCATAGCCCATGATCACCACGTAGTCCGCGAACAAACCCTGTTCATCGATGCGGTAATGGTTGTTGAAATTATACGGCACATAGTTGTCTACAGAAAGCACGATCCCTTCCCGGCGGCACTCGATCGAGAGTTCCCTTATAAACTCGATATAGCTCTCTCCATACTGCTCCGTGATGCCTTCGAAGTCCACGTTGATGCCCTCGATCCCCATCGAAGTCACCGTGTCCATGGCCTTTTCGATGACAGCCGTTCTGGAGTCGTCCGACGCGAGGAACTTCTGCTGTACGCCGTCCGGACCGGTGAAGTTATCGAGGACCGCCCACACCTGCATGCCTCTGTCATGGACCGCGTCCACGTAGTCCTGCGTCGCCCGCACTTCCACGGAGCCGCTCTCATTAAGGACCGCCAACCAGGTGGGCGATACGACATTAACGGATTTCGTCCTGTCGATCCGTCCTCCGAGAGTCACGTTTCCAGCCGCCCCCGCGATATTGTGCCACACCATGTTCACCTTGGTGCCAAGCGACGTGCGCTTGTATTCCGGTTCCTTATAGTCTTTGACCGGCGTCATCAGCACTGTCTCGGCTTCTGTCATCTTCCGGTTCTCGATGTACCCGATCATGGCTTGCTCTGTCTCCACCTTGCACCAGGTTTCCATCTTGTCGAGGATGATGACCCTGCTTCCCGAGGGCACTTCCGTGACCACTGCGCTCTTGACGCCTCCCGTCACTCTCAGATTTGTATCCTTCGTCACCTGTGCCACCTGCTGCTCTCCCCATTCCGTATAGATACGGACGTGGTTGGGGCCGGTAAACGGTTCATACGAAAAATTGCTGTATTTTTTCAGAAAATCCATAGCGACATAGAGGGTATCCCCGTCCTTCACGCAGATCTTGTACTCTTCCTTATTCTCCGCGCCGGAGGAATCCGTCCAGATGTCGCTGCCTTCCTCTGCAGTGATCCGCGTGTCCGGGAGGCAGTAGCAGAGTTTTCCGTCCTCTTCACCGTAATAGAACCTGTCGTTGATCTGCGTCTTTGCCATTGCAAGGTCGAGATAATAGTGGTCGCCGATCTTCTTCGCGTGATATTCCGACAGCTGGTCCTGCAGCACGACCGGATAATCATCCTCTGCTTTCACCCCGTAATACTCATTCACGTCAGCCATCTCCGAACTGTAGGAGTATTTCACCCAGTACTCTTTATAAAACATCGTGCCCAGTACGCCGAGCAGGATCAGGATCACTAATGTGGGCAGTACTTTCTTCATTCTTAAGTCTCCTCATATAGTAAATTATTTTTCGTTCCTGTTTTACCTCATATGCATCTTCATACGCATCTCCCATCGCGTATCGTCCGTTTTCATCGCGCGCCAAAAAAGCGTGCGCCGTCCGGATACACGTGCTTATTATAGCAGAGTATTCAAAATGTAACAAACGAAACTGTACTTCGTCAAAACACTGTCTTAAACATACGACGGAACGCTTCGCATACCGTCTGCCGCAAGCGGGTCCCGCAGCGTTTCCTGATATACAAAGCGTTCCTGGAAATGAAGCAAATATGGATAAGAACTGAAAAAAGACATAAGATCTGGCGATCTTACGACGAATGGCCGGCGGACTGCAAAGAACCAGAAGATACAACTGTTCCGTGAGAATTGTCCCGCTGTTTCATGCATCCGCCACGGGAAGCGCAGAAACTGCATCTTACATTACTATTGCCGTTTTCATTATTGACGCGAAAATCAGTCTGGAATCATTTGTCGATCTGACAATGGATTTCAATACAATAGGAGTTTTCCCCATTGAAATAAAATTGATTTAGAAATGATTGAGAATAACAGCGCATACCGTTGTCCGTATGCGATTATTCCGTATATCGAGCTGGCTGTCATCACCTCCCTGCCGATACGGATTGTTTCACCTGCTTCCGAGTTCATTCTAGTACACTTTCCGATCCGGAAACAACACTCCGCGCCGCCGAAACTCCGAAACCGGCCATTCTTGTGATTTTCGTACAAAAAGCCGAGAGAACAGAATATGCCTCAAAAATCCGCCCGATAAATCTTCCCAATAAAGAACCTATTGACGCAGGTTCCCTGTATGCGTCAAAATATTTATAGTCGGATCAATAAGTTTTTAAACGAAAAGGAATCCCTTGATGAAGATAGAAAAAATAAGCAACAGCCAGATACGCTGCATCCTTACAGGAGAAGATCTGGCCAGCCGGCAGCTCCGCCTGAGTGAACTGGCTTACGGCACCGAGAAAGCACGGGCGCTTTTCCGTGATATGATGGAACAGGCTTCCGTACAGTGCGGTTTTGACGCCGAGAATTATCCGCTGATGATCGAGGCGATCCCACTCGGTTCTGACAGCATCGTTCTTATCGTGACCAAGGTCGATAACCCCGAGGAGCTGGATACCCGGTTTTCCAATTTTGCGCCTTCCGTACAAAAAGACGCGCTTCCCGCAAAGGAACCCCCCTCCCCGCTCAACCAGCTGCTCCGTTCGCTCAGGGAAAACAGCCAGGACCCCGCCGCCGCAAAGAGCGCCGAGGAACTGCTAAAGGCCCGGAGAGAGTATATGATGACGTCGAGACTATACTCTTTTGACACGATGTCCGACGTGATCAGCGCTGCGAAAGTGCTCCCGGCGGACTGCGCCGGCATCAGCTCCCTTTACCGCGAAGAACAGAGCGGGAAGCTTTACCTTCTCCTCAAAATGAAAGACGTGGACGAGCTCGGCACCATGCAGGGCGCCCTTGCCGCGCTCTCCGAATACGGCCATCCCGAAAAAGTCACTCCTGCCAGGCAGCAATACCTGATCACACACTGTACGGCTGTCATAAAAGAAGACGCGATCGGAACACTGTCAGAATTATAAGAATTGCATATAGAATGTATAAAACAGGCGCAGAAAGCGCCTGTTTTGTTTACCGATCCCTTTGGACATATTGCATTCTATTTCCACATAATGTATTCATAATACCTGCATAACTTCCACAACATCAATGAAAATACACGCTTTTTTTAGTTACAATTCACAGGTTTTTTCGGGGAACAATTTCAAAATGCATTGTATTTTACAGTACCCGATGCTAGAATTAAAGTGCTAGATAAGCTGTGGGTTTTTACAACTTAGCGGTTACCGCTGCAATAATTACAGGAGGAAAACAAATGGCTAGAAAGTTTCTCACCATGGATGGTAACGAAGCTGCTGCACACGCTTCTTATGCGTATACAGAAGTCGCTACCATCTATCCCATTACCCCTTCATCTGTAATGCCTGAGCATGTTGATGAGTGGGCAACCGCCGGACGCAAGAACATCTTTGGTCAGCCCGTACAGGTTACCGAGATGCAGTCTGAGGCCGGTGCTGCAGGTGCTGTCCACGGCGCGATCGCTGCCGGTGCTATGACATCCACCTTCACTGCTTCCCAGGGTCTTCTTCTGATGATCCCCAATCTTTACAAGATCGCAGGCGAAGGTCTTCCGGCAGTCTGCAACGTCGCTGCACGCTGCGTATGTACACACGCTCTGAACATCTTCGGCGACCACTCCGACGTATATGCCGCAAGACAGACCGGCTGTGCTATGCTGTGCGAATCCAGCGTACAGGAAGTCATGGATCTGACTCCCGTCGCTTACTGCGCGGCTGTAAAGGGCAAGCTCCCCTTCATCAACTTCTTCGACGGATTCCGTACCTCCCACGAAATCCAGAAAATCCAGATTTGGGATTATGACGATCTGAACGATCTGATCGATCATGACGCGATCGCAGAGTTCCGTGCAAACTGCCTTAACCCGACACATCCTCGTCAGATGGGCTGCGCGCAGAACCCTGATCTGTTCTTCCAGACCCGTGAGTCCTGCAACTCCACTTACAATGCGATGCCCGCCATCGTTCAGGAGTACATGGACAAGGTCAATGCGAAGATCGGTACTGATTACAAGCTGTTCAACTACTACGGCGCAGCTGATGCAGAGAAGATCATCGTCGCTATGGGCTCTGTCAACGAGACCATCGAGGAGACTGTTGATCATCTCAACGCTCTCGGCGAGAAGGTCGGCGTAGTCAAGGTTCGTCTCTACAGGCCTTTCTGCACTGAGGCATTCCTTGCAGCTATTCCGAAGACTGTCAAGCAGATCTCTGTCCTTGACAGAACCAAGGAGCCCGGCTCCATTGGCGAGCCTCTGGCACTCGATGTTAAGGCTGCTATCGCAGGCACCGAGTTCAAGGATGTTCCTGTTTACTCCGGCCGCTATGGCCTTGGTTCCAAGGACACCACTCCTGCCCAGATCATCGCTGTCTTTAACAATACCGAGAAGAAAGAGTTCACCATCGGCATCACTGATGATGTTACCAATCTGTCTCTGGATCCCGGCAAAGAGATCGTTACCACACCTGAAGGAACGATCTGCTGCAAGTTCTGGGGCCTTGGCGCGGACGGTACCGTCGGTGCGAACAAGAACTCCATCAAGATCATCGGCGACAACACCGACATGTATGCGCAGGCATATTTTGACTATGACTCCAAGAAGTCCGGCGGTGTCACGATGTCCCACCTGAGATTCGGCAAGAAGCCCATCAAGTCCACATACCTGATCCACCAGGCGAACTTCGTCGCATGCCACAACCCGGCATACATCCGCAAGTTCAAC
>CACXMK010000055.1 GCA_902768735.1 uncultured Lachnospiraceae bacterium
GCTGCTCGACACCCAGGCATTTGACCTTGACGCGGTAACGAACGTCCTCAACCCGGCGCACCACAGGATCACGGCCGGCGCGTACGCGAACCCGTTCAATAAGGGCGCGTTCGTCAACAAGCTGGACTATGTCATCCTGGCGTCGCTCGAAGTCGACGTGCACTTTAACTGCAACGTAGTTGTGGGATCCGACGGCGTCATCACCGGCGCGCAGGGCGGCCATCCCGACACGGCGCAGGGCGCGAAGTGCACCATCGTGATCTGCCCGCTGCTCCAGGGCCGCATCCCTGCGATCTGCACCGATGTCACCACAGTGACAACGCCCGGAGAGAGCGTAGATATCGTAGTCACTGACTACGGCGTAGCGGTCAACCCGAACCGCCCTGATCTTTTGAAGGCGCTTAAGGAAGCCGACTGCGTGCCGCTCAAGACCATTGAAGAGCTGCGCGATGAGGCGTACGCTATTACAGGCGTTCCGAATCCGGTTGAATTCGGCGATCGCGTTGTCGGCATTATCGAAGCCCGCGACGGCACCATCATGGATGTCGTGAGGGAGATCAAGGATTAATCCTTACCCTTTTCATTCTTACAGCAGATGGAAGGAAGGGACCGGGAGAATCGCTCCTGGTCCCTTGATGGTGTTTCAAACAGACAAGGATCTTTTGGGGCACGCGGCAGAAGGGGAGCGGTACAAAAAAAGGCTGACCTGATCAAAAAAGAGCTAAGAAAAGACGGAACAGGAAAAAGAGGTTGGAATGAACGTTACACTGATACAAATGCTTAATGCCGGGGAAGAGCGGGTAAGAAGGCAGCAGGAACTCCTTAAGGAACACGGATGCCCCATGATCTGTTTTTCCATGAACATTGCCGGGCCGGAGAAGAACAGCCCTCTGATCCGCCGCGGGTTCGAAGCCGGAAAAGAGATGCTTCTGAGGGCGCTGAAAGCAGAAGGAATTACTCCTGTATACAAGGAAGAAGTTCATTCCATCACCGGCAATGAGCTGTATCTGATGGCGGAATGTGATCCGTTCGTTCTTAAAAAGATCACTTCCTCTATTGAAGACGGCTATCCGGTCGGGCGTCTGTTTGATATGGATGTCCTTCAATGCGGCGGCAAAAAGATCGACAGGGAGAGCATCGGCTTTTCTCCGCGAAAGTGCCTGATCTGCGGAAAGCCCGGCAAGGACTGCGCAAGGAACAGGTCCCACAGTGTCGAAGAGCTTCAGAAAAAAACCGTTCAGATCCTGACGGACCGCTTTCTCAAAGTGGAGGCGGAGGAAGCAGGGAGACTGGCTTGCAGGGCGCTTCTGTATGAAGTGACAACGACGCCGAAACCGGGGCTTGTGGACAGACAGAATACCGGCAGCCACCGGGACATGGATATCTTTACCTTTATCGACAGCGCATGTGCCTTGAAACCCTATTACATGCAGTGCATGCGGATCGGGCGGGAGACGTCCGGTCTGAAGGCGCCGGAAACGCTGCGCAGACTCCGGCATAAGGGGAAACTGGCGGAGCAGATCATGCTGGCGCAGACGGGCGGGGTCAATACCCATAAAGGGGCTATTTTCTCTGTCGGTGTTGTCTGCGCGGCACTGGGAAGACTGCCCCGGGAGCAGTGGGGCAATGCGGAACGTGTTCTGGACGAATGCTGTGAGATGTCAAAGGGACTCATCGGGGCGGACTTTCAGGACCTTACAGAGGAAACGGCAGTAACGGCAGGTCAAAAACTCTATCTGAAGTACGGGATCACCGGGATCCGGGGCCAGATGGAAGCCGGTATGCCGGCGGTGCGTAAGAAGGGACTGCCCGTTCTCAGAGAAGGGATCCGAAGAGGCCTGAGCATCAATGACGCGGGATGCGCGGCACTTCTCCACATCATGGTATCGTCTGAGGATACCAACATCATTTCCAGAAGCGATGTGGAGACTTGGAAGAGCACGATAGAACAGGTAAAACAGATCCTTAAGAAGGACCCTTACCCGGACAGGGATACGATCGAAGCGCTTGACCGGGAGTTTATCAGAAAGAACCTCTCCCCGGGCGGGAGCGCGGATCTGCTTGCGATCACATACATGTTATACTTTTTGGAAAACTGAGCTTTGTGGATAGCACTGCAGCGAGCCAAAGGGACAGACCCTTTGGCTCACTTTTTTGTTCTCTCTTTCAGATATGGCCATTTTCCTTTATTATAGTAATGTACTGTTGTGAATCAAAAGGAGAGAACTATGTTGCAAACTGGTATTACAGGAAAAAGAGAGATCCTCGTTACACAAGAAGTAACTGCGAAAGCCATGGGAAGCGGTGAACTGGACGTTTTCGCGACGCCGGCTATGATTGCCCTCGCAGAGGAGACTGCCTGGAGAAGCGTCTTAGGAGAACTTGAACCGGGACAGGGAACGGTCGGTACAAGGCTCGAGATCGATCACCTCTCGGCTACCCCAATGGGTATGAAAGTATCCTGCGAGACAGAGCTGATCGCGATCGACCGTCGTAAGCTGACCTTCCGCGTGGAAATCTGCGATGAGGCGGGACCGGTTGGCCGCGGCACCCATGAGAGATACATCGTGGAGAACCAGAAGTTTTTCGCGAAGGCGGCAGCAAAGCGGCCGTCCTAAGCAATGCCAAAGGGTCTGTCCCTTTGACGCGGCGCATACAATGAAAGGAAACGGCAAGGAGGCTTTTCATGAATTATGTGTTTATCTCACCTGCATACCCCGTCACCTGCACACATTTCTGTGACCGTCTGAATGCTCTCGGCGTAAATGTGCTCGGGATCGGAGATGTCCCGTACGATACCCTTAACGACCAGCTGAAGAACGCGCTGACCGAATACTACTACGTGGACTCCCTGGAAGACTATGACCAGGTGTACCGCGCAGCCGCGTTTTTCATCCATAAATACGGAAGGATCGACTGGCTGGAATCGCTGAATGAATACTGGCTTCCCACGGATGCGCGCCTGCGCACGGATTTCAATATCGCTGTGGGCACCAGGGAAGACGGGATCGGAGACCTCGCAAGAAAGTCCGGAATGAAGAGGATCTTTCTGGAGGCAGGCATCCCGACCGCGCGCCAGCACATTGTTACGGATCTGGAGGCCGGGAAGGCGTTCGTCGCGCAGGTCGGATACCCCGTGATCGTAAAACCGGACACCGGAGCCGGTGCGAACGGCGCGATGAAGATCGAAACGGAAGAGGATCTGCTCTCGTTTTATGAGGAGCTTCCAGAGGAACTGTATGTAATGGAAGAGTTCCTGTACGGCGATATCTGCACCTATGACGCCATTATCGATTCGCGCTGCGAACCGCTTTTTGAGTCGATGTGCACCTACGCGCCGGTTCTGGACTCCGTGCAGAAGGATGAGGACATCCATTTTTACACGACGCCATATGTGCCGGAACAGCTGCGCGATCTGGGCAGAAAGACTGTAAAAGCGTTTCATGCGGACCGCCGTTTCGTCCATTTTGAATTCATACAGCTCACAAAAGACTATGACAAAATAGGAAAAGCCGGCGATTTCGCTATGATGGAAGTAAATATGCGCCCCGCAGGCGGCCATGATCCGGATATGATGAATTTCGCGCAGTCCGTCGACGTATTTCAGATCTACGCGGAGATGGTCACTTCCGACAGGCGGGATTTCCCGGAATCGGAGGAGCGGTATCTCTGCGCATATGCTGCCCGCAAGGACGGCCACCTCTTCTCGCACAGCCATGAGGAGATCATGGAGCGCTATGGCAGCGACATTGTGATGCAGGAGGAAATGCCTCCGATCGACTGGCCGTCCATGGGCCGGTATGTGTATATGGCGAGATTTAAAGAGAAAGAGGAGATGGAGCGCTATTTCGCGTTCGTATTGGGATGAACCGCGTCTCGCCGAAGCGGTTCCGGAACATTGAGGAGGTCAGATTATGAAAAAGCGTGCGATCGCGGCGATCTTAGCCGTGGTGGTGATGGCTTCGTCCATTTGCGCCTGTGCCGCGCAGAGCGGGCAGGCCAAAGCGGAAGAAACCGCAAAAGAGACAGAGGCAGCTGCCGCGGAAGCGGACGCCCCTGAAGGCGCGGAAGCTGCTGAAAAAACAGCCGCGGAAGAAGGCGCCGCAACAGAAGCGGAAGAAGTAAAAACGGAGGCGGAGACGGAGCCCGCCGTTTCAGAAGAAAAGGCTGAGAACGGCCCGGTCCCTGTGTTCACGCTGGAGGAACATAACTTTCATTCGTCCGATACGCTGGAGGGGGAGAATGTGACCCTCGCCAGAGGCACTTTTGAGGCGATCCGGCTCACAGACGAGGCAAAGGCGGCGTACCCTGCTTTGGACCTCGCGCTTGGCACGTTTGACGAGGAGCAGTCCAAACTGACGAGAGAAGCGTTTGAAGAGGTCTTAGAGGCTGCGGAAACATTTTTGAACGATTACAATGAAGAGCTGATCAATTTCTCTTCAGGGGAAATGTCGATGAAGATCGAGCCGGTGCGCTGTGACAGGGAGATCCTGAGCTTTTTTTACAGTAACTCGTCCTACTATCCTGGTGCAGCCCACGGTCTGCTCGGCTACGGCAGCTGCAATTTCATTACGGCGACAGGTGAGCCCGTCGCGCTGACAGATGTGGTCACCGACCTGTCGGCCCTTGCTCCTGCCGTCGCCAAAAACCTGACAGCGATCGCGGACGGCTCCCCGGTCGAGGATACAGAGGACCAGGTGAAGGAGTATTTTGACCAAAACAGCGAGAGCCTGGTATGGGTCCTTGACCGCGACGGCATCGTCTTCCGGTTCGCTCCTTACGAGCTGGCTCCTTACGCGATGGGTACGCTGGAATCCAGGATCACGTTTGCGGAGAACCCCGACCTGTTCACCGGGAAATACACGGCGGTAAAAGGCGCCTTCACGAGATATCTCGAACCGTTCAGGCAGAACATGCTGGATATCAACGGGGACGGAAAGGCAGAACACATTCTGATGGACGGTGTGTATGACATCGATGCGGACCTCTTTGCGTATACCGGGATCGAGCTGGACGTTGACCAGAGCGGATGCATGGAAGAGGCGTATTTCTACGAGATGAAAGCCGTTCTGATGCATACGGAGGACGGAAGAAACTACGTCTATGCGCAGACAGGTTCGGACAACGACTATACGACACTGTACCTTTTTGAGATCACGGATGACGGGCCTTACTCCATCGACAAGCTGGATGGAATGGGATTCGCGTCGTCTTTTCTGGAAGACGATGACGCGTCTGACGCGCAGAGCCCTTATGAACAATCCGGTTACGCGAACAGATATGTGGTGCTGGACCCTTCCCGCTTTGTGCTGAACAAGCAGACAAACCTCATGAGCACCTACGACGCGACCCGGGAATACGGGGTGGGTGAGGACGGAATGCCGGTGCCTCATACGGACTACTACGAGATCAACGGGAAGCGCGTGCTGACCAGCCTGCAGTCCATGGAAGTGGATCTCGTGGACCCGGCGACCGGAGAACTGACCGGAGAGACGGCGGAGCTTCCAGAGGGAACCGGGTGCACCCTCTGGCACACGAACGGAGAAGACACCGTCGACCTTCTTATGGAGGACGGACGGGCGTTCAGAGTGGAAGTTTCCGGAAGCTGGCCGCAGACGGTAAACGGAATTGACCTCGAGAAGGCGTTTGAAGGAACCATGTTCGCGGGGTGAAAGATGAAGAACGTATTCGGAAACAGCATTACCATTACCCTTTTCGGTGAGAGCCACGGCGCGGAGATCGGAGCGGTCCTGGACGGCTTTGCGCCGGGGATCCCCGTAGATGAGGACTATATCGCAAAGAAGCTAAGCCAGCGCCGGCCGGCCGGAAAGATCTCCACCGCCCGGGTGGAAGCAGACCGCTTCCGGATCGTGAGCGGCGTGTTTAACGGGCGGACGACAGGCACGCCGATCTGTATTCTGATCCCGAACGAGAACACAAAGAGCAGGGACTACGCAGGGACCCGCTTTCTTGCAAGGCCCGGGCACGCGGACTACACTGCGTTCTGTAAGTACCACGGAAACGAGGACTACAGGGGCGGCGGGCATTTCAGCGGCCGGATCACAGCTGCCCTTGTGGCCGCGGGCGCTTTGGCGCTGTCTGTACTGGAGCGCAAGGGGATCCTGATCGGCACGCATATCGCGAAATGCGCCGGGATTGCGGACCGCGGCTTCGCGGCTGTGGGGGAGGCGCTTAGAGCGGATCTCAAGGCACTTGAGGACAGCTCCTTCGCGGTGCTGGATCCGGAAGCCGCAGCGGAGATGCGCGCGGCGATCGAACAGGCTGCATCGGAAGGCGACAGCGTGGGTGGCGTGCTTGAGACCGCAGTGACCGGGCTGCCGGCAGGGATCGGCGAGCCGTGGTTCGACTCGCTTGAGAGCGTCCTGTCCCACGCGCTGTTCAGCATTCCGGCGGTAAAAGGCGTCGAATTCGGAGACGGGTTTGCCTTGGCGGACCTGCGGGGCAGCGCCGCGAACGACAGTTTCCGGATCCGGGAGGGCAAAACAGTGACAGCCACAAATCATAACGGCGGGATCAACGGTGGGATCAGCAACGGAATGCCTGTTGTATTCCGGTGCGCGGTCAAGCCGACGCCTTCGATCTTCAAAGAGCAGGATACCGTGGACTTTTCTGCGGGGACGGAAGCGAAGCTCGTCCTGAAAGGCCGGCATGATCCGGCGATCGTGCACAGGGCGAGAGTGGTGGCCGACAGTGTCTGCGCGCTCGTTCTCTGCGATATGCTGGCTCTGCGCTACGGGACGGACTATCTGGGGACGTAGCTCTGCCTTTGCATGTAACTTTTTTGGCAGGCGGTGTGATTACCGCTTGCTATTTTTTACATAAGCTGTTACACTTGATATAGAACAATTAAGATAATCTCCGCGTTGAGAGCCTTCCTGCATGGCAGGGAGCTCTTTCCATGCGGCGATCAATAGATATGAAATCCTGAAGAGATAAAAAATATAAAGTCAGAATTCATAAAGACGAAAAAGAAAAAAGACGAAAAAGATCGGAGGGGAAAGAGATGAAAAAAGATTTATACGAGATCCTCGGTGTGGAACGCACCGCAGACGATAAAAAACTGAAGTCCGCATACAGAAAGCTCGCGAAGAAATATCATCCGGACATGAATCCGGGTGACAAGGACGCCGAACAGAAATTCAAGGATGTCGGCGAGGCATACGCGATCCTGAGCGACCCGGAGAAGAGAAAGCTTTACGACCAGTTCGGCTACGCTGCATTTGACGGCAGCGGCGGCGCGTACGGCGGCGCTGGTGGTGCCGGCGGACAGGGCGGCTACCAGTACTACGGCGGCGGTGACGGCTACCAGTCCTTCCACTTCAGCGGGCAGGACGCAGAAGACCTGTTCCGCAGCATGTTCGGAGACATCTTCGGAGGTTCGCGCGGCTCGGGCAGTTCCGGATTCAGCGGAGGACGGTTCTCAGGCAGTTCGGGCTTTGGCGGATTCGGCTTCGGCGGGTTCGACGACGCCGGACAGGGCTTCTCAGGCAGTACCGGCAGGCGCGCCGCAAGGCAGCGGTCACTGGATATGACCAGTTCCATGACAGTCAGTTTCCGCGACGCTGCGCTCGGCGCAACGAAACGGATCCAGCTTCAGGATCCCGCGGTGTCAGGAAAGAATGCCGGGCTCACGACACTCGAAGTGAAGATTCCCGCAGGCATTGAGGAAGGCAAGAAGATTCGCCTGCGCGGCCGCGGGATGGCCGGAACAGACGGAAAGAAGGGCGATCTTCTGATCGAGATCCACATCGACCCCGACAGGGAGTACACGAGGGACGGACTTGATCTGTATACGTCGGCGCAGATCCCTTATTCCGTGGCAGTACTGGGCGGAGAAGCAAAGCTTCCTACGCTGCACGGCGAGGTAAGCTGCAAGATTCCGGCGGGGATCCAGTCGGGCAGCAAGATCCGGCTCAAGGAGAAAGGCATCCACACGGAGGGACGAAATCCCAAGAAGGGCGACGAATATGTGGAGATCCGCATCGCGGTGCCTCGAAATATCAGTGAAGCCGCGAAAAAGAAACTGGAGGAGTACGCACGCCTCATCTGAGCCATGCGCACAGGGGACTTTTTTTGAGCGGGGCGCTTCGACGCCCCTTTTTTGTGCAGGTTTTCAGAAATTTAGAAATATTGTTTTGGATTATGTGACGAAAAACCATAGCAGAAGTCTGAGAATCCCTTATAATAGAATAAGGAGAGAATGGTTATCATCCCATTAGTTTTACTGCAGGAGGAGTTCAATGAATATATCGGAGCTGAAAAAGACAGCCAATCAGGTGAGAAAGGACATTGTCACCGCTACATTTTACGCGAAGGCGGGACATCCGGGCGGATCCCTTTCCTCTGCGGAGATCTTTACCTATCTTTATTCGGAAGAGATGAATATCGGTCCCGCGAAAACAGATGACCCGGACAGGGACAGATTCGTTCTCTCAAAGGGCCATACCTGCCCCGGCCTTTACGGAATTATGGCAGAGCTGGGCTATTTTGACAGAGAAGAACTCAAGACATTCCGTCACGTAGGAGCCCGTCTTCAGGGACACCCCTCCATGAGAAATCTTCCCGGCATTGACATGAGCACAGGCTCCCTGGGACAGGGAATTTCCTGCGCGGTCGGCATGGCGCTTGCAGCGAAGATCACAGGGAAGACCTATCGCGTGTATACCCTTTTGGGTGACGGCGAGATCGAGGAAGGACAGGTCTGGGAAGCGGCCATGTTCGCAGGCGCGAAGAAGCTGGACAATCTCTGTGTGATCGTCGATAACAATAACCTGCAGATCGACGGACCGATCGACGAGGTCAACTCCCCGTATCCGATCGACAAGAAGTTCGAAGCCTTCAATTTCCATGTGATCAATGTGGCTGACGGACATGATTTCGCGCAGCTGGCAGCAGCCTTCGCAGAGGCGAGGACCATCAAGGGACAGCCCACGGCGATCATCTGCAAGACGATCAAGGGCAAGGGCGTCTCTTTCATGGAGAACAACGCCGGCTGGCATGGCAAGGCACCCAACGCAGAGGAGTACAAGATCGCGATGGCAGATCTGGAAAGGATTGGTGAGGCGTTATGAGCGAAGTGAAAAAGATCGCAACCCGCGAAGGATATGGAGAAGCGCTTGTAGAGCTTGGCGCGGAGTATCCGAATATTGTAGTTCTGGACGCCGACCTTGCGGGTTCTACGAAGAGCGGCATGTTCAAAAAAGCCTATCCCGACCGGTTCTATAACTGCGGAATCGCCGAAGGAAATATGATGTCGATCGCGGCAGGACTTGCGGCGGCGGGAATGATCCCGTTCGCGAGCTCGTTTGCCATGTTCGCGGTAGGACGCGCCTATGAGCAGATTCGCAATTCCATCGGTTATCCGCGCCTGAACGTGAAGATCGGCGCATCCCACGGCGGCATCAGTGTCGGTGAGGACGGCGCTTCGCACCAGTGCATCGAGGACATCTCCCTGATGAGATCCATTCCCGGAATGGTCGTCATGTGCCCCGCGGATTATGTCGAGGCAAAAGCCTGTGTAAGGGCGGCAGTAAAGTACGACGGACCGGTCTATATGCGCTTTGGCCGCGCGCCGGTTCCCGTGGTATTCCCCGAGGACTACAAGTTTGAGATCGGGAAGGGCAATGTCCTGCGCGAGGGCAAGGACGTCAGCATCATCACAAATGGCCTTTGCGTTGCGGCTTCTCTCGAAGCTGCGGAAATGCTGGCAAAAGACGGCATCGACGCGGAAGTCATCAATATGTGCACCGTTAAACCTCTCGACGAGGAGCTTGTCGTAAAGACAGCAGCGAAGACCGGCAAGGTCGTCACGGCGGAAGAGCACAGCATCATCGGCGGCCTTGGCAGCGCGGTAGCAGAGTGCCTGGCTGAGAAGTGCCCCACAAAGCTGTACCGCATCGGGATCCGTGATGTCTTCGGAGAGTCCGGCCCCATGAACGAGCTGCTCCACAAGTACCTTTTGGACGGTGAGGGCGTATACAAACAGGTCAAGGCGTTTGTTGAAGGGTAACGGACCGATCCGGAAGGATTGAATACATAAAGAGCCCGGAAGCAGTGAGGACCGGTCAAAAGACCACATTGCTTCCGGGGCTTTTTTGCACTATGATGGAAAAGTGGGTCTGTATTTTGACCCATTGTCATAGGATGGTTTTTATGAAAGAAAAGAAGATGCTCGGGAATGTGCTCCTGTTTTTCACAGCCATGATCTGGGGAACCGCGTTCGTTTTTCAACGCACCGGGATGGAGACAATCGAGCCGATCACATTCAATGCGGCACGGATGGCATTGGCAGCAATGGCAGTAGGCCTGGTCTCTGCAAACCCGTCGCTGGCGGAGCGGGAGAAACTCGCTCGTTTCGGGGAGGAGCAGCGCAAGGCATACCATAGAAATACGGTCATCGGCGGGATCTGCTGCGGTACGTTCCTGGCCGCGGCCAGTATTTTCCAGCAGATGGGGATCGTCTACACAACGGCGGGAAAAGCCGGTTTCATCACGGCGATGTACATGCTCCTTGTGCCGGTGATCGGGACGGTGTTCCTCCACAAAAAGAATTCCGGGATCGTCTGGCTTTGCGTGCTGATCGGTGTCATCGGCATGTATCTGTTGTGTATGACGGAGGGGTTTTACCTGACGCGGGGCGACACACTCGTCTGTATTTGCGCGCTGCTGTTCAGCGGCCACATTCTGTGCTGCGATCACTTCGTTCAGTTTGGAAATCCGGTAAGAATTTCTGCGATCCAGTTCGCGGCGTGCACGGTGATCTCGGCAGCGGCGGCAGTGATCCTTGAACAGCCGACACCTGAGAAGATCGCCTCCGCGGCGATCCCGATCCTTTACTGCGGACTTATTTCCGGCGGACTGGGTTATACGCTGCAGATCGTCGCGCAGAAGTTCACGGACCCGACGATCGCTTCTCTTTTAATGAGTCTGGAGTCTGTGTTCGCGGTGATCGCGGGCGCACTGATTCTTCATGAGCGCATGAGTCCGAGAGAAGTCGTGGGCTGTGTCGTAATGTTTGCGGCGATCGTGCTGGTGCAGATCAAGGGAGACTGAACCGCACACGCATAGGAACGGCTAAAGCAGCCGGGATACAGAGGAAATGGGGGGGGCGAAAATGGACCTGCTCTTTATTTTAAACAGTGTTGCGCTTGGCGCCGGCCTTGCCATGGACGCCTTTTCCGTGTCTCTTGCGAATGGCCTCCATGAACCCGGGATGCGGGGAAAGCGCATGTGCGGGATTGCAGGCGTATACGCCCTTTTTCAATATGCAATGCCTATGATCGGCTGGGTGTGTGTACACACGATCGT
>CACXMK010000056.1 GCA_902768735.1 uncultured Lachnospiraceae bacterium
AAGAAATCAGGCAGGTGCCGGCGAATTAAGGGAGACCGCCTGGTACATGGCACACGGATATGACCGGACCCACCTGTGCCCGGAAGGAGAGGATTTAGGCTTTCTCAGGTCCTCGGATAATGTCTGCATGTACGCGTGCAGAGAGGGTGGCGGATATTACTGTTCGCTGGAAGGCGCCAATAAAGAATTCTTCAGGAATAACATGCCGAAGAATATTGAGTCAAATTACTTCTTCCTCTTTGTTTTGGCCCAGTATCAGAGATACTCGCTGGATTTTTACCGGGAGGCCATTATCAAAACACTGATGAAAAGCCCGGAAGAAAGTGAAGAGGAACTCCGGGCACTGGAAAAAGAGATCCGTTATTATCTGGCGGCCTGTATGCCCCGCGCCGTCAGCCATATCACGACACAGAACGATTTCTACATCTACACCTGCAGGAAGATCGGGGCATGGGATGCGGCGCAGGAACTGGAGAAGTCGCTGGATCAGCTGAAAGAAATAAGGAGCATCTGAAATACGGATAGATGGAGGTATAAGAGATGAGAAAGATAATCATGGCAACAGTAATCGCGGCAATCATGGCATGCAGTCTTTTTGGATGCGGGGGCGGTCAGGCTAAGGAGCCGGCATCGCAGAGCGCGTCACAGGGAGAGGCTGTGCAGGAGCAGGATGTGGCGCAGGGGGAGGCTGTGCAGGAACAGGATGCGGCGCAGGAAGAGACCTCGCAGGAGCAGCAGGCAGTGAGCGATGCGGCGCAGGGTGAGACCGCGCAGGAGCAGCAGGCGGTGAGCGATGCGGCACAAGGCGAAGCTGTACAGGAGCAGCCCGAGGAGGAACAGCTTGACGCCGTCCGCCCCGTATTTAAGCTGGAGAGTCATTCGCGTATGGAAGATAAGGACAACACAACGATCGCGAGCGGCTCTTACGATCTGGTCAAGCTTACAGAAGAAGCAGTCATGAACCATGTTTATCTGAATAGAGCCATAGAGACAGAGAACGACTTGATCGAAGAGAAATATGAGCAATTATTCGCGGAGATCAAAGAAGCAGCTGAGAACGCTATAGCTGAGCACAGCGAGGAGACGGAGGAATTTCCTACAGGTACTATGGAGGGGAGGATCGTGCCGGTCCGGTGCGATGGGGAGGTCCTGAGCTTCTATGAAGTGACCTCTGTGTATTATCCCGGCGCCGCGCACGGCACCGTGAGTTACACCGGATACAATTATTCGACCGCAAACGAAGCGCCGATCACACTTGAGGATGTCTTTGCGGACCCCGCTGCGCTGAAGCCTGTCATTGCCCAAAATCTCAAGGCGCAAGCGGACGGATCGTCCGTGGAGGATGCGGAAGATATGCTGCAGGACTATTTTGACAACGAAATGGACGGCTTGACATGGGTGATCGATCAGGACGGCGTCACATTCCTCTTTGAGCCTTCGAGCATCGCGCCCTACGCGATGGGAACGCTGGAATCGAAGGTGTGTTTTGACAAAGAGCCCGCTCTGTTCACCGGCAATTACAAGACTTCCGGGGACGGTTATGTGAGAACGATGAGTCCGTATACGGAGATGACAGTGGATCTGGACGGAGACGGCAGCGAAGAGAAGCTGTCGGTGACCGGCGTGTACGAAGACGGAAATGAGATCAACGCCTATTCGGGCATCCAGGTGTCTGTGGGAGATCAGGTCTGCACGACGGATCTGTACTGCTACAGCATGCAGCCTTGCTTTGTGCACACCGAAGACGGAAGAAACTATGTATATGTGGTGACGGGAACAGATAACGATTATCCGGAGCTGACCGTATTTGAGATCAGGGACAATGTCCCGGCGCTCGTGGGCACAATGGAAGGAACCGGCTTCGCGTCTGCTTACTATCCGGCCTATGTGGACGGAGAGTACAGCCTGGAACAGAGCAGTTTCCAGCGCTATCCGATGATCGACCCCTCGAAATTCGAGCTCGGCACAAGAATGCATCTCATGAGCACATACAGCGGACACCGCGCATACAAGGTGGGAGAGGACGGAATGCCCGCTCCGCTGACAGACTATTACGAGATTGACGCGGATATCACGCTGACAAGCCTTGTTCCTGTGAAGGCGGAAGTGGTGGATCTTTCGACGGGAGAAGCGACTGGGGAGGAGAAGGAGATCCCGGTCGGAACCAAGCTCAATTTCTGGAGGACAAACGGCATTGACACCGTCGACCTGCGGACAGAGGACATGGAAATTGGGGAAGCTTTCCGCTTCAAAGTAGAGACCGGCGACGGCCAGACTGTGAACGGGATCAAGCTGAATGAAGCGTTTGACGGGACAGTTTTTGGAGGATGATCTTCTCATATATGAAAAACAGACGTCTTGCGACGTCTGTTTTTCATATTTGGGGCAAAAATGAGCCGCTTCACTGATGACTCGTTAAAGTTTATAATAGTGTAAAAATGACCTCTGGGGTCGTTTTTTCATTGAGGGGCACAAAACGACCTCTGGGGTCGTTTTTATCGCAGTTAAATAGGTGGGAGATGAAAGTGTTGACGGAGCAGACGAGGGCAAGAGTTGCCGAGAAATGGAAATACTACAGAGAGTGCAGCAGTAAAAAGCGCAAGATGCTGCGGGACCACACATTCGCTTTCTATGTCGATTATGATTGCGGCGTGGAGGACGCCTTTCGCTTTGAACTGGATGGCAAGGAAGTGGCGCTGGTCGGCTTGGGATATGCGGGTCCGCGCAAGGACGAATTTGCCAAAATAGTGACCAGCCTAAAGGAAAAAGATCTGCAGGAGGTCGGCTACCTCTACGAACCCGGGGAGGCGAATTTGCTTTTTTCCAGGAGAGAGGTAAACATTTATATTGAATTGCCGTATATGCAGGACGGATTCTTCCTGAATTATGACTATTTTGTCGAAAAGATCATGGAGGGCGTGGAGCGGAAGCCGCGTTAATCACACCGGATATCGTTATTTGAGGGATTGATCATGAGGAAATATGCGTATCTCAAGGAGCCGTTGATATACAGTGACGGGAACTGCACTTGTAAGATCATGCTTTATGAGACCGAAGAGGGAATCAACCTCTTTGAGTACAACGATCCGATTGCGGTCCGGTGTTCAGCTGACCGACTCTACGATTCGCTGGAGGATCTGCTTGACGAGTGGAATGAGCGGATTGACGAGAGAGGATGGATCGACATTGACGATCCTTTGCCGGACTGTCAGCATGACGCTTTTTTGCCGATACGGGTGAAGGGAAGGAATGTCGGAAAGCCAGAGTGGGGAAAGTACGAAATTCTGAAAGAGGGAGAGTGGGAGGACTACTTTTCTTGTTGACGGTTCTTTACCTCTGGGGTGCGTTTCTCCACCTCTGCGTTTCTCCACCTCTGGGGTAGAGATGAGGTTAATGTGGCTTTTGGGTGTTCTCTACCCCAGAGGTAGAGATTGTAACAGAGATCTGTCCCTCGTTCAATTCCTTCGGGCGCTTCATTTTGTGCGGTTGGGCGCAGTTATGAGGTGTTTGAAAAATGTTCCCATGGATTTTGGATGAATTGGGCGCAGACTGCCAATCATAAGAAAAATGTTCCTATCATTATTGTGATGAGAAGCCGTGTTGGGCGTGGAAAGCTTGTTTTTGAAAAAATGTATACAACTAAAAGCCTGGTTTTTGGAACATTTATTCCGTATGTATCTGCCACGCCCAACTTCGCAAAGAAAAGTCAGGATTGGTGGAACATTTTCTTAGAATAGTTTCACTACGTCCAACCGTGATGAAATTAGATGGAACATTTTTTACGGATGCCTTTGCCACGCCCAACCTTCAACGGAGGCGGCAATGTGAGCCTCGGAAAAGCAAAAAATGAGTCAAAGGGTCTGTCCCTTAGACGCAAATCGATTGCATACAACTGAAGTGAGCCAAAAGGTCTGTCCTTTTGACTTCCGGAAGGGTTACAATAAGACAATGGGTCTGTATCTTTGAATCATAAATGCAAGTGACTCAATAATACAGGTGACTCATAAATAGGGGAAACCACAGTTTAAACGGGAATACTCAGGCATCAGGGGGGGTCATATATGCATGACAATAGAGATCTTAACAAGCAGCACCGTGTAAAGTCGATGAAGGTGATCGCATTCATCGTTATTCTTGTAGGATTGATCGGTCTGCTCTCGAACACGATCGAATGCGTTTTGGTCAATCATGACAAGCTTGTGCCGGAGCAAAGCAGATACATCTACCGGTTTGACCGGGAGAAGGAAGACAGTATTGACATCCTGGTGCTCGGAGACAGCCTGAGCTTGTCTTCGATCTCACCGCTATCACTCTGGAACGACCATGGCTATACATGTTACATCATTGGGCAGGCGGGGCACAGCATGTGCGAGGTGGAAGACATGTTCCGCTACGCGTTAAGGAAACAGACCCCCAAAGTTGTGATAATGGAAACGAATACACTGTTTTGCGAACGGCGAAAAGGGGAAAGCATTAGCGACAGGATCTCTGAATTCATGAAATATTATCTGCCGCTTTACAGGGGACATGATTTCTGGAAAGCATTATTGCTGAAAGAGTATGCGGAAGAGAGGTACGTCAGTTTTAAAGGGTTCGCGCTCCGTTATAAAGTAAAACCATATAAAAAAGGGCCGTATATGATTAAGACCGACAGCAAGAAAACGTTTCCGGAAGGGAACCTTGCGCATATGGACAGTATTTTGGCCCTGTGCCGGGAGTGCGGAGCCGAATTGCTCCTTGTAGGGGCGCCATCGCCGGTCAATAACACGTATGAGAGGTATAACGCGCTCTCGGAATACGCTGAGAGCAGAGGGATCACGTATTTGGAGCTGAACCTCTGTACCGAGGAGATCGGAATTGACTGGGAAACGGACAGCCTGGACAGGGGAGATCACTTGAACCTCTCCGGAGCGGAGAAAGTTACGGAATATCTGGGGAACTATCTAGCGGATCATTATTCGATCCCGGATCACAGGAACGATGACGCGTTTGCCGAGTGGGCCGGGGAGAGCGCGGAATATGAGAAGATCGCTGCTGAGAAGCTCAAAGAGATCAGAGCGAAGAAAAAGCCCCGTTAAGTTTTGGAAGTGAGCTAAGGGGATAGAACCTTCGGCGCAAAACCAGCAGCGCGAACTATCTCCGGTGTCGCCCCGAGAGGACAGGAAGTGTCAGGGAGGTAAATTATGGGCAGCATAAGCCTCACCAATAGCATAAGCAAGGGCAGCGTCCGCGAACTCGATTCGCTTTACGAGGCGTATGTTTCTGACGAAGCCAGCCAAAAGGCGAGCAAGGAAAGTCAGGCGAGCCGGGCGATCCGGCCGGGCGGCGGGCAGCCGGGCGGCGGACAGCCGGAGGAAGCGATCTCCAACGAGAAGATCAGGAAGAACGAAGAGATCCTCGGGACGTATCGCGTGCTGGACGACGCGATCCGGGGCGGCATGGGCAGTGTCTGGCGCGTGCACCACGAAGGCTGGGACACCGACCTGGCCATGAAGCGCCCGCAGCCCCGATTTTTTGCAGAAGGGAGCGCGGAGCGCAAGGCCGACTTTATTGCCGAGTGTAAGAACTGGATCAACCTGGGCCTGCATCCGAACATCGTCTCGTGTTACTACGTCCGCGACATCGGCGGCGTGCCGACGATCTTCTCGGAGTGGATGGACGGCGGAAGCCTCAAGGACGCGATCCGCAGCGGCCGGCTCTACGAGGGCACGGAGGCTGAGGTGCAGGAGCGCATCCTCGACATCGCGATCCAGGCGCTGCGCGGCCTTAGCTACTCCCATCAGCTGGGCATCATTCATCAGGATGTGAAGCCGGGCAACCTCCTTGTGTCAAAAAACTGGGAGCTGAAAGTTGCCGACTTCGGCTTGGCAAAAGCATATTCCGGGCTGGAGAAGGATTATGATTCGGAGCAGGATTATGATTCGGAGCAGGATTCAGATTCGGAGCAGGATTTCAGCCGGAGCCGGAATGACAGCGCGGACCAAAAGCAGGATGCGCCAAAACATTCCACAGGGTACACGCTTGAATACTGCCCCAGGGAGCAGTCGGAAGGCCGGGAAGCCGCTCCGTGGATGGACGTCTATGCCATGATGCTCACCCTAATGGAAATGTATGCGGGGAAGCGCGTTTGGAATACCGGTGCGGAGGCGTTCCAAAGGATCCTTGAGGCTCTGGAAAAACCGGAATCAGGATTTCGAGTTGCGCCGCCCGCTAAGCTGACGGAGATGCTGAGAAGGGAGTGCGCCGCGGCGGGAAGCCGGGCAAGCGCGGCGGACGCGCCGCGCGGCGACAGTGCCTCTGCCGGTTACTGGTCCAAAGACCTTCACGAGACGGAGAGGTTTCTTCTTGATGTGTACCGGGAAGTGACCGGCAATCTCTATCCGCGCAAGGCCGCCAAAGCACCGGAAATGAATGCGGGCGTGCTCAACAACACGGCGCTGAGCTTTATCGATTTGGGAAATCCCGATACGGCGCGTACGCTCTTTCTTAAAGCATTAGAACTGGATCCCCAGCATCCCGATGCAGTCTATAACTATGGCCTGTTCCGCTGGCGCCGCGGGCTCATCACCGACGATGAGGCGATCGCGGAAATGAAAAAGGTGCGGGATCTGAATCCTTCTGAGGAAGCGGCGATGCATCTCGCGCGGATGGAAATGGAGCGTCAGGAGCCGGAAGGCGCGCTGGAAGCGCTGAAGAAGGCAGGTCTGGCGGAAGGAAAGGAGCCGGCCGGACAGAGAGAACAGACAGAAAAGACAGTGCCGGCGGAAACGTCTGAAATGACCGGAACGGCAGACCAGCCGGAGCGGCCGGAGCAGCCGGAGCAGCCGGGGCAGCCGGAGCAGCCAGAACAGTTACAGACCCTCCTCCTTGAGATTGACAGAATCAAAAAGGAACACGAAGCCCGGCGCCCGATCGCCGTGAAGATGCGGCAGAAAGAGATCATGAGCATGACACAGGACGCCGTTTGGGTCGCCGACAAGCAGAACGGAGTCCGCCTGATCAGCATGGAGGGCAAACCCCTCCGGCATTTCCCGCAGATGAAGGGGATTGACGCGGTGTCGGAAGACGACAGGCTGATCGCTGTTTTTGAGAAGACGGGGACAATGCGTCGCAGCTACAGCGCCGCGGCGGAATACTGCTGCAGCGTCTATGACGCTGAGACGGGTGAGAAGAAGTGCTCTGTGGACAACGGCCTCGGCGACAGCGGATGTGAGCTGTACTTTTTGGACGGCGGACGGATCCTGGTGATCCGCGGCGCGATGGAATATCAGTCGGGGTACGATGAAAACCACGATGAGGATCTCTACGATAAGACTACGGAAGAAGACATCCGTGTCTATGACCTGGAGAGCGGCAAAAAACTGTACGCTTTGGAATGGACTTTCAAGAGGGAGTGTTTTGGCGCAGGGGGGAAGTGGCTCGCGGACACAATGGAGATCTGGGAGAACGACCGGCCGGTGCGAAAGCCGCTGGTGCTGTACGACGCGTATACGGGCAACCGGCTAAAGGAGCTGGAGGCGGACACGCGCAGGCAGAGAGTAGAGAGAGCCTTCTTCCCGGCAGGCGCGGCGGAGCTGTTCACCCTCAGCCGGGACGGATTTCTGCGTGTTTACTCCGTTCCGGAAGGAAAGCTGGTGCGGAAGAAGAAGGTGCACGATCCCGAGCTTTCGAGCAAAGAGCTGCTGGCCTGCGCGGGCGGCCGGCTGGTGAGCGGCGACCGGATGAACAGGTTCCGGTTCTGGAACGAGAGCGGCCGTTGCGTCCGCTCCGGTCCCAACGCGAAGGATCTGTGGAATATGGCTCCGGATGGACTGTCTCCGTCCGGGAACTATTGGTGTGCCGAAAAAGACCATATGCTGTATGCGTGGCCTTTCCCCGAAAACAGCCCCGCTGCGCCCTGGTCACTGTCCCGGGTGCAGAGCACGCGCGAGATCCTCGATGCGGCAGGACAATTCAAGCTGCTGATGGAACAAGCCAGGGAAGCGCGGAACAACTGGCGGTTTGGGGAGGCGTATGCATTGTGCCTTCAGGCGCGGGAGCTGCCCGGATTTGAGAATGCAAGGGAAGCGATAGACCTGTGTCTTGATTGCGGGATCCACGGGACCCGTACGACGCTCCGGCTGGTCCATCGGAGAGCGGAGTTCGCGCCGGATACGGAGTTTAGTGAGGGCACTCTGTTTTTTGGCAAAGGAGGGCGAAACCTGTTCTACAACCTCGGCGGAGGGGTGTGCAGTTTGTTCGTCGCGAGGGACGACCTGGTCAGGACGTTCCACATGCGGCCCGGCGAGGATCTGATCAAAAATGTGGCGCTGATCCCGGCGACGGGCCAGCTCCTGTGCCAGACGGACAGGGGAGCGTTCGTGATGCGGTCGGGGAACGGGACGATCGTGAAGCGACTGAACAGGTGCCTCGCGGCGCCGGATGAAAAGGAGATCGCAGGCGCAGGGGCGTGCGCGGCGAGCCCGGACGGCCGGTATGCCGCGGTGCTGACGGTGGCCGAAGTCGGGTTCTTTAAAAAGCGCAGGATCGACATCATCTACCTGTGGGACATCGAGAATGACAGGAAGGTGTGCAGCTGGGAGCCGGAGGTGGAGCCGGGGGCTTTGCTGTTTTCGCGGGAAGGAGATACGCTGTATGCAGCCGGCGCGAAAGGCGTGTGGGCGCTCACGTGGGGCGGGGGCACTGCTTCCATGCGGAAGCTGCCTGTTGATTTTTCGGTCGGAAAGTATCCGTTGGAAATGCGGATGGAGCGCTCCGCGGATGGGCGGTACCTGTTAGTTCACGGATATATGGGCAACGAAGTGATCGATCTTATGGAAGAGAAGCATGCGTTCACTCCTGGGTACGGGATTTCTATGCGCGACGGCGCTCTTGTGCCGTTCAGCGATCTGTATTTTTGCGCCTGCAAGGACGGGGTGATCTCGCTCCGGGATCCCTCGAAGGGAGAGGTGTTCCGATTCCGGGAAGAGGGAATGCCCGAGCGGGACGATGAGACCCGGATCGCGGTCTCGCCCGAGGGCGACCTCATGGCTGTCGCCACGAAGAATAACGGGGTGGCGCTGTACGACCTGGAGTGGAATTATGAATTTTAAGAAAGAGGAGTGGTTCCTGACCGGCAAAAAGAAATACAGCGTACAGGCGATGATGGTCTCAAAGGAGACTTCTTTTCACAACGAGCTGGAGGTCGCCGACTACACCGTGACGGACGACGGAGCCACTGTGATCCTGAAGGGCAGGTTCGGCGAAATGTGGACGTCGCAGCTGCCGAAGGTCATCGCGACTTACACAAAGCCGGACGGCAGCGTGATCAGCGGGGACGATTTTGTGCCAAAAGACAGCTACATCGAGATCGTCGCGCGGCCGGAGCCGGAGGCGTATTACGCGATGTTTGTCCCTGTAAGCGTTTCTTTGACGCTGGAAACCGCCGGGGGGAATGTACTGCACACCAATCTGCCGAATGCGCCGCATGGAGAAGGGGATTATCTTGTTTGCCGCGCGGGAGCTGACGGCGGGCCGGACCTGTCGGACATCTGGGCCCTCAACGGGGTGGTGTTTCCGGAGTACTATGGCTGATAGATTGCGTACAATGAAAATGAGCCAAAGGGTCTGTCCCTTTGTCTCATTCCCAGTGTCATCAGAGAAGAGGTTAAGATGTTTGGATTTTTAAGTGAAGAGGAAGTAAGAGAAAGATCCCGGCGGCGGCTTCCGGGCGAGGCGGAAGCTGAGCGCTTTGCGCCGGGGGTGAAGGCGATCAAGGATCTGATCTATGCAAAGCATCCGTCGGACATTGACACGGATGTCTATGTTCAGGCAAAGCTCGGGGAATACAGCACGGATCGCAGCAGGATCATTGTACATACCGAATTGAGCGAAGATGATATCTCTCCGTTTCGGCCGAAAAGTGCCGAATATATATGGTATGGAGCCGGCGTGCTCGATGCTGAGAGCGGGGAGATCCTATATCTTGACGAAGATCTGTACTACAGGGGCAATAAAGATATCTACAAAGAACGGCCTCATGATGCGGTGCTGGATCACAGCGGGAGCCGGATGCTTTCATACGGCGACAGGTTAACGATCAGGAAGATTCCCGAAGGTGACGTGAGGGAGCTCGCGAGAGGGATCATTTTATATGCGTGCTTTTTGGATGATGACCGCTATGTGATGTGCATGGACGGGGATTCCTGCGCACGGATCTTCGATACGGTGACGGGATTGTCGGTGATGTAGCGCTGTCTCTACCCCAAAGGTGGAGAACGGCGGGGACGGGTGAATGAAAGGACGGTAACCTATGGAGTTTCTCAGCAGCAAGGTCACTACTTTTCTTATTCTGTTCAACGTGGCGCTGTTCCTTCTGGAGACGAAGGACGGCGGCAGCACGAATAGCAACGTGGCTTTGAAATACGGTGTGCTGTATCCGCCTTATATCAGACAGGGGCAGTATTACCGTTTGTTCACGTCAATGTTTTTGCACTTCGGCGCTTATCATCTGCTGTTCAATATGTATGCGCTTTCTGTGATCGGTCCGGCGATCGACTATGTGTGCGGGCCGGTGATCTATCTTGTGATCTACCTGGCGTCGGGGCTTTTAGGCAATGTGGCGACTTTGCTGTACTACCGGAATTTGGGGCGGAACAACATGTCTGCGGG
Source organism: uncultured Lachnospiraceae bacterium (assembly GCA_902768735.1). Lineage (GTDB taxonomy): Bacteria > Bacillota > Clostridia > Lachnospirales > Lachnospiraceae > CAG-791. The sequence goes on from CACXMK010000056.1 coordinate 10,651, forward strand.
AGCGTCGGGATGTATTTTCGGACTTCTCGGGGCGTGCCTTGTGCTCGCGGTCGCGGGGTATGGGTTCTCGCTCAGGAGTATTCTGACAACGCTTGCGATCAACCTGTTCTATGGGCTGTCGTCGAGGAGGATCAACATGGTGTCTCACGCCGGAGGTTTTGTCGGCGGGGTGGTGATCACGGCACTGGTGCTGCTGGTAGTGTGAGGAGTGAAAAATGACCTCTGGGGTCGTTTTGCTTAGTCGGAAAAAATGACCTCTGGAAAAAATGACCTCTGGGGTCGTTTTTTTATGAAAATGACCTCTGGGGTCATTTTTCCACAGGTGTGTAATAAGCAACAAGTGTGGAAAAACGACCTCTGGGGTCGTTTTTTTTACAAGTATGGAATAACGACATATTGGGTCGTTTTTGTACCGTTTTATGCTAAAATAGAAGAAATGGAGATTGGAAATGAATAGGTGGTATTCCATATGAAACTGGGGATATTGGGGACCGGGATGATCGTCAAGGACATGCTGACCGGGATCCATGATTTAAGCTTTGAATCTGTGTATATTCTCGTAATGGTACCGTTTACCAACGTGGTCAACCGACCGTCAACTTAGGACTATTATACTCTGAGACAGAAAAAAGTGCATAACGAACCAGACGTATAAACGGTTTTACTTTAATGA
>CACXMK010000057.1 GCA_902768735.1 uncultured Lachnospiraceae bacterium
CCCACGACCATGCGGGGCGGCGACCCGTCCACAATGAAAAAGGTCTACGTGCCCCGCGACCCGCACGAAAAGGCGATGCAGCGCGCGCTGATCCAGTACCGCGACCCGAAAAACTACGACCTCGTCAAAGAGGCTCTTCTTCGGGAAGGCCGCGGCGACCTGATCGGTTTCGGCGATAAGTGCCTCCTCCCTCCGCGAAAACTGAGCCAAAGGGACAGATCCTTTGGCGCGGCAAAAAAGCCGCGGCAGGCAAAAAAGAAAAAATAGACCGAAAAAAATGCGCTCGCATCGCGGGCGCTTTTTTTCCGGCTCATTTTCATACCCATCCGGTCATCCCCTTAAGGCTCTTCATCCGTACCTTCATCTCTCCGGTCCTGTCATTGATCGTGATCACGGCATACGTCTTCTTGAGCCCCGCCTGCCTCGGCTTCGCGACGCTGCCCGGGTTGAGAAGCAGAATATCGTTCTGCTCCTCCAGAAACGGCATATGCGTGTGCCCGAAGATCGCCACCTCCGCGCCGCAGTTCTCCGCCGCTTTACGCAGGTCCGCCATCGTGAAGTGCACGCCATAGTGGTGCCCATGGGTCAGGAACACCTTGTGCCCTCCCATCTCAAACGCCTCCGCGATCTCCAGGTCACCGCCCCAGTCCATGTTCCCGCAGACCGCGTGGATGCTGTACTCCCTCTTCGGTCCCAGTATTCTGTCCAGATCTCCTTCGATATCTCCCGCATGGATCAGCATGTCAATGGGCGCCTCCTGCCCGATCGCCTTGCGCAAAAGATCGTTCCTTCCATGAGAATCGCTAACTACCAGTACCTTCATAGAAACCGTTACAAACAGGGAACTTATCGACCGTTTTTTCAGATATGTCAAAATAGACACACAATCTGCCGAAGACACCGGCACACAGCCTTCCACCGCGAAGCAGCACGACCTGGCGTCCCTTCTTTACAGGGAACTCTGTGAGATGGGCGTCGACGCGGAGTATGATAAAAAACACTGCTACGTCTACGCGAAACTCCCCGGGCAGGAACCCGCCCTCGGTTTCATCGCTCACATGGACACGTCTCCCGCCGCAAGCGGAAAAGATGTAAAGCCCAGGATCGAGGGAAATTACCGCGGACGGAACATCGTCCTTCGGCGCGGCAACGCGGGTACGGACTCCGTGATCATGCGCACCGACGACTTCCCGGAGCTGCTTTGCCACGTCGGGGAAGATCTCATCGTCACCGACGGCTCCACGCTTCTTGGCGCGGACGACAAGGCCGGCATCGCCGAGATCATGAATCTTCTCTCCTATTACAGTGCGCATCCCGAACTCCCGCACCGGACGATCTGCGTCGCCTTTACGCCCGACGAAGAGATCGGCAGCGGCACGGATCACTTCGACACAAAGAGATTCGGCGCGGAAGAAGCTTATACTGTTGACGGCGGCAAACTTGGCGAGATCGAATATGAGTGTTTCAACGCTGCCGCTGCCAGAGTAGAGATCAAAGGCCGAAGCGTCCACACGGGCGATGCCAAAAACGCCATGCTCAACGCGCTCATGGTCGGAATGGAATTTCACTCCCTCCTCCCTGTTGCGGAGAGGCCCGAACACACAGAAGGCTACGAAGGTTTCTATCATCTCGGCAAGATGGAGGGCTGCGTGGATCACGCCTGTCTCAGATACATCATCCGCGACCACGATTATGACAAGTTCCAGGCTCGCAAGGCGTTCATGACCGAGGCGGCCGAATTTATCAACGAAAAATACAGGGCATTCGCCGGCGGCGATGTCATCCGGATCACCCTGCGCGACCAGTATTACAACATGGCTATCCCTCTCAAGGACCACATGGAGCTCATCACGCGCGCGCAGAACGCCATGCAGGAACTCGGCATCGAGCCGATCATCCTTCCGATCCGCGGAGGCACCGACGGGGCGAAGCTCACCTACATGGGCATCCCCTGCCCGAACCTCTGCGACGGCGGCTACAACTTCCACGGCAGGTACGAATACGCCTCCGTGCAGGAAATGGAGAAGTCCGCGGAGCTTTTGATCCTGCTGGCGAAGCCGTAAGGACTCCTGAACCGGAACACAGGGACAGACCTTCTGTCCCGGTTCAAGCGCGGTGCTCCCTCTTCATGCCCTCTCTGTACAGGAACACGTTGTCGCCTTCCCGAAGGATGAGCGATCCCCTGGGAACGATCTTTCTGCCGTCCCTCTTCACGAGGACTACGTACTCCTTCCGCGAGATATCGAGCTCGCCGACAGCAAATCCGTTCCACCTGTGGTGTTCTCCGATGACGATCTCCCTCAGTTCCACAGGGGCCGCGCCGCGAAGATGCTCCGCGCCGAGGACCAGCTTATCGCCCGCAAGGAGAACGACGTCTCCCTCTGGAACGATCGTCTCGCCGGCTCTTACGATGACGGCCAGCAGCATCCCGGAAGGGAGCGCAAGATCCCGGACCTGTTTGCCTGTCCATGCATCCTTCGGCGAGAGCTGGATCCCCAGGAAGCTGAGTATCTCCTCTTTTCCGTTCTCGCCCAGCAGTTTAAACTGCGTGTACTGCTCCACAAATCCGGCGCTGATGATACCGGTGGGGATCGCCACCATTCCGACGCCCAGGAACGTGATGCAGATACTGAAAAACTTGCCGAGCGGCGTGACCGGATAGATGTCTCCGTATCCCACAGTCAGTAGCGTTGACGCCGACCACCAGATCCCCGAAAAAGCGTTGCTGAACACTTCGGGCTGTGCATCGTGCTCGAGGCTGTACATACAAAGGCTCGACCCGAGCATCAGCGTCGCTATGATGAACACGGAGGACAGGAGCTGCTGTTTCTTGCTGATCAGGACCTCCGTGATGACGTTGAGGGAGTCATAATACGCGTTGATCCTGAACAGCCTCAGGATCCTCACGACCCTGAACATTCTAAACGCCGCGATGCCTGCCGGGAAGAATACCGGAAGGTAATAGGGCAAAAAAGAGAGCAGATCGATGATACCCGCTGCGGACAGGCAGTATTTTGCCACCGAAACGGCGCGCGAATTGCCGGGATAGAGTTCCGGCGCTGTGAAAACGCGCAGTACATAATCGACGCCAAAGAAAAACACCGTTATCTGCTCAATGAGAACGAACCATCCTCCGTAAGCCGCATTGAGGTTCTGGAACGTCGCCATCACGCTTACTGCAAGGTTCGCGATCAGCGCGCCTGTGCTGATCACGTCGTATCCCTGATTGACCGGCTCATCGATCACGCCGACGGAAACCATTCTAAAAAGCCGCGCCCGGACTTCGGGCCATCTGCGGTTTTGTTTTTCATCCTGTATCTTTTCGCCCATACTGTCTGCCCCTGAAGCCCTGCGCGATTGTCTCTCCCGCGCAGGTGAAGTAAAATAGTATTGAGGACAGCACATCCCGCCTGAAAACGTCAGCGGAGTGCCATCACATTCCCATTATCGCACAAACCTCTTTCTCTTACCACAGAATGGAGTTCCTATGAGATTACTTTTCATCCGGCATGGCGATCCGGATTACAAAAATGACTGCCTGAACGAGATCGGGATACGGGAAGCGCGCGCTCTCGCCGCTCTGCGTCCCCAAATGGACCTGGGGACCTGCTTTGTCTCGCCCCTCGGGAGGTCGCAGGAGACCGCTGCGATCACGCTCGGCCGCGAGATCCCCGGCGTGCAAGGCGTCGCTGCGGCGGACAACTGCAGGGATCTTCTGACAACGCTCGACTGGCTGCAGGAATTTCCCGCCCGGATCGACGCAAATGACGTCCCGCTCCTGCAGGACGCCTATTATCTGCGGACATCCCCCGACGGCTCCTTTAAGACGAGGATCATCTGGGATATGTACCCCTCCTATTATGTCGAGCACCCGGCCTATTCCGATTACGAAGACTGGCGCACAACGCTCGTCGCCCACCACTCCGACATGATCGAGATCTATGAACGTGTCATCGCTTCTTTTGACGAGCTGCTCGCGGCGCACGGCTATGTCCGGGAAGGCCGGCACTACCGCGTCGAAAAAGAGAGTACGGAGACGCTCACTTTCTTCTGCCACTTCGGCATCACCAGCGTCCTGCTCTCCCACATGTGGAACGTCTCCCCGTTTGTGCCCCTGCAGTCCCTCTGCATGCCCACTTCCTCTGTCACGGAGCTGTATACGGAGGAACGTCAGAAAGGATACACGCATTTCAGGGCCACCCGCATCGGCGACACAACGCATCTGACAATGGCAGGGCTCAAGCCCGAGCGGCTGCCGCACTCCGCTCTGTTCGCGGAAGTCTACAGCGATTTCTCGCAGCGGCATGACTGAGCAAGTCGGCACAAGCCTGTACGACCACACGCAAACCGCAAAAGAGACCGGCATGAAAGCCGGTCTCTCTTTTTATTCTGTTGTATTGTCTTTCGCTGCGTTGTCGTCTGTCTTCTCCGCAGGCAGCTGCGGCTCAGTATTCTTCTTTCCAAAGATGCCGCCTCTGTTCTGCCGCCTGGCTTCTTTCGCAGCCTGTTTGCGGGCTGCCGCCTCGGCCTTGGCCTGCACCTTCGCCGTCATCACCTTGGCGTACTCCGGATTGGTCAAAAGCGCGATCTTCTGCGCCCTGCGCTTTCCGAACCAGCGGAACAGTATGACGAGCAGGATCGCGAACAGGATCAGGAACGGGAAGTTGCCCACGACAAAGAGGATCACATTCTGACAGAATCCTGTGAAGTTATTGATCGCATCCTCAAACGCGAACCTGATCTTCTCGCCGAACGTCGTCGTATCTACGGTCTCCGTGTAGCGCTTCACTTCCTTCAGGTTGATATAGATCGTGGAGTACTGGACGTCCTTGTCCATCGCGGAGAGGTCCGTCTTATAGGAGTTGAGCTGGCGCTCCACATCCGAGAGCCTCGATTCCACCGCGATCATTTCCTCGATCGTACCGGCCTTGTCCATCATCTCGAGCAGCCGGCTCTGTTCTTTTTCCAGCGCCTGCTTGTAGTTCTCCTTGCTCGCATACACCTGGCTGATGTTCTGGGCGTTCATCGAGCGGCTCATGACCTTCCCTTCGCCTTCGAGGGAATTCATAAAGGCCTCGAAGTTCTCGGAAGGGATCCTCGCCGTGATGCTCAGGTTCCTGGTATTGCCGGAACTCGAACTCGAACTGTACCAGTAATAATCTTTGTCCGATTCACTCTCCGACTCGGAGAAGCCGCCGTATTGTTTGATCTTTGCACGGATCCCCGCCGCCGACTTATCGTACTCCAGCGACTGGATGCTCAGTTCTCCCGTGTAGACGATCTTCTGTCCGTCCTGCGCCCTCAGGGCGGATCCGTTGTCCTCCGCACCCGATTCCGACTTGAACGCGGCGGACGCCGAAGCTTCCATCTCCGCAGACTCTGTCTGATAGGCGTAGTCGTAATCCGCAGCTTCTTCTGCTGCCGCGTAACTCATCTCTTCCTTCGCGTTGTATGACGCGCCGCCCGAAGACGAACTCGCCGATCTTCCGCAGCCGCCAAGAAGCAGCACTGTTGCCAAAACAGCGACAGCCGCTCTTTTTCCGTATTTCTTTTTCATAACTCCCTCCATTCCGGTCTCTCAACGCTCCGGGGTCTTTTTCCGCCGGAGGCTCATCGCGCCTTGCAGCGAAAGCATTACTCTTCAAAAACTTCCATCACAGCGGCAAAAGCCTCGTCCGAGAGCTTGAGCACGACGCCGGGAACGGTATTCATGCTCACATAGCCCTTTTCATAAAATGTGACGATATCCACTTTTCCGTCTGTTCTCGTAAGATAGACATAGTAGATCGGTGCTCCTTCATCCGTGAACATGGCCGCCCTTTTCTGTCCGTTTTGCAGTGCGGAAGAAAGCGCCTCTTCTCTTTCTTTCGAATACTCCGGAACGCTCGTCTCCCCGCCGTTTGCCGCGTCCTGTGCGGAAATGAATTCCAGCTTGACATAACCGCCCTTGAGGTCTCCAAGAAGGTCAACCGCAGTCTTTCCTGTGTCCCCGCTTCTCAAAGATTCTTCCGCCTCGGCGATCTCCTCTGCGGCCTCTCCGATCTCTTCAGCCGCGTCCGCAACCGCGTTCTCCTCAACTTTGTCCGAAACCGCGTCCTCCTCAGCTTCGCCCGCACTTTCCGCTGCTTCCGCTTCCTTCGCCGCTGCGCTTTTTGCCGCCGTATCGGCGTCAGGCTCCATGGCAGCACTCTCCTGATCGGGCGCCGCACCGCTCGCGAGTACGCCGGGCGCCGCATCCTGCACAGATTCCGCCGCGCTGTCCGCATAAGCGGTCTCCGCCGCGGTCTGCGAGTAGCTCCTGCTGCGCGCGGTGAGCAGGTCTCTGGCCATCAGTACTGCAAAGACTGCCGCCGCCGTTGTCATCGCGATCGCCGCGAACCGGTAGAGCTCTGCTCTCTTTTTCCGCTTTCTTTTTACCTCTTTTTGATAGTCCCTCGTGTCCCGGGTCTTCCGGGCCCGCTGTCCGTCCTCCTCGCTGAGAGCGACCAGCTGTTCATCGAGTTCTCCGATCGCTTCAAACAGATCCTCCGCCCTCATGCTATAAATCCCCCCTCTGTCAGGCCCTTTCTGAGTTTCTTCCTGATCCTGCTCAGGCTCACCGTGACGTTGTTCTCCGTCATTTGGTATCTCTTCGCGATAGAGGAGATCTCCTCGGCGAAGAAGTACCGCCTCACAAAAAGGCCGCGCTCCCTCTCCGGCAGGTTCTCCGCGAACCGGTTGATCGCTTCCCTCAGCTCCTTCGCTTCGTACGCCGCCTCGGCGTTCCAGGAACCGGAAGGATCCGCACACTCCGCGAGTTCTTCCAGCACGGCCTCCATCGCGCCGTTCCCGCGCTTCGCCGCCTTTCTGGCCCTGTACCTGTCAAAGGCCAGATTCCTCGTGATCTTTGCCAAAAAAGCGCGCAGAATACCGGGCCTCTGCGGAGGCATGCTGTTCCAGGCCCGGAGCCATGTGTCGCTGACACACTCCTCCGAGTCCTCGCGGTTCATCAGGATGTTGTCCGCTACGGTATAGCAATAGTTTCCATATTTTCGATCTGTCTCTTCGATGGCCCGTTCGTTCCTCCTCCAGTACAGATCGATGATCGCGGTATCTTCCATGGATCTTCCCTTTTATCCGGTGCATCAGCACCGCTTATACTCTATGAGACGGCCCTTTTTAAAGGACCTTACAATCATCTCCCAAAAATGTGTAATAAATGTGAACTGCCCTGTGCTGTCAAAACGCTGGCCGCCGGAAGCGGCCTCTTGCCGATCAGGGACGTGTCCGAGACCTCCGCGTAACAGACGCTCTGATCTTTATGCAGGTCCACTATGATATCTTTTTCCTTATCAAGGTAAAAGCGCTGAAACCATTTCACGGGGTAACCTCTCCTGGCCTTAGAATAATAATCCCTTTCATTATACCAAAAAAGAGGCCGCCGCATAGCGGCAGCCTCTCACATTGACTTGCGTAATTATCCGGATCTGTATTCAGATATAAATGACATACGCCTCATAGGGCTCGAGTCTGCCGTCGAAGATATCGCATCCCACGTTGTTCTGGATCAGGACCTTTCCTTCCCTGAACTCCTCGTCCGGGAAGAATTCCCTCCGGCTCTCCGAGAAGTTGCAGACGACAAGGAGCTTGTGTCCCTCAAATTCCCTCGTGTAAACATAGAGATCCGGATCCTCGGGAAGCAGCAGGTCATAGCTTCCGTAGACAATGATGTCGTACTGATGGCGCAGCTCGATCAGCTTCTTATAGTAGCTGAACACGGAATCCGCACGGTTCACCTGCTCCGCCGCATTGATCTTTTTGTAATTGGGGTTCACCGCAAGCCACGGCGTTCCGGTCGTAAAACCGGCGTTCGGCGAATCGTCCCACTGCATGGGCGTGCGCGCGTTGTCGCGGCTCTTGTTGGCGATCTTGGGAAAGATCTCCTCCGGATCCCAGCCCATCTTCTCCGTCAGTTCATAAAACGCGTTGATCGACTCGAGATCGTTGAAATCCTTTACGCTGCGGAACGGATAGTTGGTCATGCCGAGCTCTTCGCCCTGATAGACATAAGGCGTTCCCTGCATCATGTGCAGGCAGGTCGCGATACATTTCGCGGAGATCTCGCGGTATTCGTCGGAAGGGTTTCCGAGGCGGTTGATAACGCGCGGCTGATCGTGGTTGCAGAAGTACAGGCTGTTCCAGGCGACCCCGTCGAGCCCTTTCTGCCACTTGGTCAGATTCTCTTTGAGCGGGATCAGGGGCATCTTTCTTGTGGACCACTTGAACTCCGCATCGCCGTCAAGACCCACGTGCTCGAACTGGAAGACCATGTTCAGCTCGGTCCCCTCGCTGTTCGCGTACTTTTTGGCCTCTTCGAGCGTCACGCACGCCGTCTCGCCGACCGTCATGATGTCGAATTTCGAGAGCACTTTCTCATTCATCTCCTGCAGGTACTCGTGGACGTGGGGTCCGTTCGCCGTGCAGCCGCAGTCGCCGTACAGTTCGTTCATCAGCGGCGCGTCGGGCAGTCCCGCCGGCTTGGAGATCAGGCTGATGACGTCCATGCGGAACCCGTCGATGCCCTTTTCGCACCAGCGTGTCATCATGTCAAAAACCTCCTGCCTCACCACAGGATTGTCCCAGTTCAGATCGGGCTGCTTGGGGGAGAACAGGTGCAGGTAGTACATATCTGTCGTCTCGTCATACTTCCAGGCAGAGCCGGAGAACCAGGATCCCCAGTTATTGGGTTCTTTGCCATCCCTGCCTTCTCTCCAGATGTAATAGTCCCGTTTCGGGTTGTCCTTCGAGGCGCGGCTCTCTATAAACCACTCGTGCTCATCGGAGGTGTGGTTGACAACGAGGTCCATCACTATTTTGATACCGCGCGCATGGGCCGCTGCCAGCATCCGGTCAAAATCCTCCATTGTGCCGAACTCGTCCATGATCGCCTCGTAATCGCTGATGTCGTATCCGTTGTCGTCGTTGGGCGATTTGTAGACAGGGGAGAGCCAGATCACATCGATCCCCAGTTCCTTCAGATAATCAAGCTTCGACGTGATCCCGTTCAGGTCACCGATGCCGTCGCCATTGCTGTCCGCGAAGCTGCGGGGATAGATCTGATAAATCACACTTTCTTTCCACCAGGTCTTCTTCATACACACCTCCTTGGGTGAGACAAAGGGGCTGTCCCTATGTCCAAGTTTACTCCGGCAGCCTTCCGAACAGTGTCGTCAGCCGCAGGATCCTGCCCGCCAGCTCCGGCGACAGATCCTTCTTTTCCACTCTCCACTTCCAGTTGATCCCGTTCGTCGACGGCTTATTGATGCGCGCGCTGTTATCCAGTCCCAGATAATCCTGCAGCGGGATGATGCAGTAATCCGCGACGGACGAAAAGGCGGCAAGGACCATCTTCTCGACGATCTCCTGCGGATCCTTTGTGCGGACATCCAGATACTCGCAGACCTGCTGCCTCTCGACCGGCAGGATGCTGTCGATCCAGCCCCTGAGAGTCTCGTTGTCGTGCGTCCCCGTGTAGACTACGCAGTTGCGCTGGTAGCGGTACGGCAGATATTCCATCGCACCGGAAGAGTCTCTTGAATCAAAAGCGAACTCCAGGACTTTCATGTTCGGGAATCCTGTGTCGCGCACCAGCTGGCGCACGGTCTCCGTTACATATCCGAGGTCTTCCGCGATGATCGGAGTCTCCCCGAGACTTGCCTTTATCGCGTCGAACAGATCCGTGCCCGGGCCCTTTTCCCAGTGACCGGAAGCCGCCGTGTCCGATTCCGCCGGGATGGCAAAATACTCATCGAACCCGCGGAAATGGTCGATCCGGATGACGTCGTAAAGCTCCCTGCACTTCGCGATACGGCGGATCCACCAGTCATAACCGGTCTCTTTGTGTTTGGCCCAGTTATACAGAGGGTTGCCCCATACCTGGCCGGTCGCCGAGAATCCGTCCGGGGGAACGCCGGCGATCATACGGATCTTCCCTCTTTGGTCGAGCTGGAAGAGCTCTCTGTGCGCCCAGAAATCCGAACTGTCAGCTGAAACGTAGATCGGGATATCGCCGATGATCCTGATCTGCTTCTCCCCCGCATACTTCCGGAGTTTCTGCCACTGCTTCGTGAACTCGAACTGCAGGTACTCGTAGAATCCGGTCTCATCCCTGAGCTTTTCCGCCCATTCTTTCACCGCTTCCGACTCGTAGTCACGGATCGCCGGCTCCCAGTCGCCTGCCCCGGCTCCGTCGTGGGCGTCCTTGACCGCCATAAAGAGCGCGTAATCGGAGAGCCAGAATGCGTTCTCCTTTTGAAAGGCAGAAAACTCCTCCGTCCCTCTGTGGGTGCTCCTCTCATAGGCTTTGCGCAAAAGGTCCCATCTGCTGTTGTAGAGCTTGCCGTAATCCACTTCCCTGCCGTCGCCAAAATCCGCCGCGTCGCACTCCTCCTCCGTGAGAAGGCCCTGCGCGATGAGATCTTCCAGGCTGATCAGATACGGATTCCCCGCAAAAGTCGAGAAGGACTGGTACGGCGAATCCCCGTAGCCCGTGGGGCCCAGCGGCAGGATCTGCCAGTATGTCTGTCCCGCTTCCTTAAGAAAATCCACAAACCTGTACGCTTCTTCCGAAAAACAGCCGATCCCGTATTTTCCGGGAAGGCTGAATACCGGAAACAGAATTCCGCTTGAACGCATTTTTTCCTTCCTCTCCTTCTAGTTGTCTCCACTTGCTGAACTGTCCCCGTCCTTTGCTCCGTCCTCGTCCTCCAGGACCCAGGGCCTGTCCTCATCGGCATCCGTCTTCCCTATCATTTTCTCAAAAATCGGCGCATACAGCAACGCGCAAAAGTAAGAAGGCAGAGAAATCCCGAGCAGGAAGAACAGCGGGAGAAGCCGTGTCACATTAAAGAGAAGATAGGGCACAGCCGCGCTGATGAGGACCATGAGGATCGTTCTGGGGAAATACGCAGCAGCCAGGATCGCCGCGTTCTTAAACGTCGCGCCGGTGGAATACACGAATCTCGCCGTCAGCGGGATCGCGTAGACATAGATCGCTGCCACGGCGAATGCACCCGCGTAGATCGGGATCAGCATCGCGCGCGGAAGCCCCGCCTGACCGCCCGAGATGATCCGGTAGTCAGCATATAAAAACGCGGCTGCCGCAAAGAGGATCAGCCAGACCGGCGTCGCGTTCCTCAGGTTCTCCTTGAATCGCTTCCAGAACTCAGGCAATAAGCCGCCGCCCCTGTCTTCTATCATCTCCATGATCACATAGTGCATCGCGGCGAGGGAAGCGCCTGCAGTCACCACCGGCAGGCAGAAGACCGCTGTCAGAATATTGAGAAACACGAGTGTCGACAGGTCCGTAAGAGCACGCATCACCGGCCCTTCCTGGTTAAATAGGTTCTTCATCGTATGCTGATCGAATCCTCTCTTTTTTATATCTCGCTATGCATACAGTATATCAAATCTGCATCGTCATAACAAAGGAGATATCCGGGGTTTTTTCTTTGTTGGATAAAACAGGCATGGAAAAAGGCCGGCATACAGCCGGCCTTCCACTATGCCTGTTCTGAAACAGTGATCAGCCCTTGACGGCTCCTTCTACCATTCCGTTCATGATCTGCTTCTGTCCGATCAGGAAGATGACTACCATCGGGATGATCGCCAGGAGCGCTGCCGTAAGGATCAGGTCCCACTGCTTGACGTAGGAGCCGACGAATGCCTGCACTGCCACGGGAAGGGTCTTGACCCTGCCGTTCTGTCCCAGCATCAGCGAAGGGAGCAGGTAGTCGTTCCAGATCCACATGCCGTTCAGGATCGTGACGGTCGTGATGACAGGGGTCAGGAGCGGGAAGATGATG
>CACXMK010000058.1 GCA_902768735.1 uncultured Lachnospiraceae bacterium
ACTTTTGTCAGCCAGAATATGGGAGCGCGCAAGTACGAGCGCGCGGACCATGGGACGAGGACAGCGGTGCTCTTCACGGTCAGCGTGACGGCGGTCATAGCGGTGCTGCTGTATGTCTTTGCTGCGCCGGTCAACCGGCTGTTCACGAGCGACACATCCGTCATCGAATTTGCGGTGCTCTTTATCAGGACCAACGTGTTCTTCCTGCTTTTTAACTGCGTGAACCACGTTCTTGCGGGCGCGCTGCGCGGGCGGGGAGACGCCAGAGGACCGATGATCATCATGCTGGCGTGCTTTGTGGGCGTGCGGCAGATCTACCTGTTCGTATTGACGCGCTTTATCGTGAACACGCCGGCGCTTGTGGGCTTCGGATATCCTGTCGGCTGGATGACGTGCTGCTTTACGGAAGTGACGTACTGGTTTGTGAGGTGGCGCGGAAAGGGCGTGCCCGTACCGGAAGCGGAATTCGAGCAGGAGGGGGAGATCCCGGAATAAGGGAGCAGAGAACATATACATTGCGCTGCATGACGGACAGCAGCCGACATTTCCATTGCAATAGAAACAACCGCCACTCTCATGAGTGGCGGTTGTTTGATCATTTGATAAAGAATGGTCCCCTCACTTGAGGAAACCGTTGACGATCTGCTCCTCCGCCTCTTTCTCGGTGAGGCCGAGGGTCATGAGCTTGATCAGCTGGTCACCGGCGATCTTTCCGATGGCTGCTTCGTGGATCAGCGCGGATTCCGTGCAGTTCGCCTCGAGCTGCGGGATCGCGAGGATCCTTCCTTCATCCATGATGATCGAATCGCACTCGGTATGGCCGCTGCAGGCCGCGTTGCCGTTGACGCGCAGGTCAAGTCTCTGGTAGGACTTATCGCGCGCGACGGAGCGGGAGACGATGTCCGCGCTGGAGCCGTCGCCGTCGAGATCTACCGTGTAAGCACTGGCGGCATACTGCTCGCCGTGGGTCATCAGACGCTCTTTGACAAGGAGACTCGCGCCTTTTGCTACTTTCGCGATTGTGCTTCTGTCTGTGGAGTCGACGCCCTTGATCTGGACCATCTCCATCTCCACATGGCTGCCCTCTTCCTGATAGACTTCGGTGACCGGGTTGAGGATCCTCTTGCCGGAGCCGTCGCCTTCGCCGTAGTGCTTCTCAACGTAGCGGATCTTCGCGTTTTTGCCAACGAAGAAGCGGTGGATGCCGTCGTGCTGGGAATCCTGGCCGCCGCAGTTGCTGATGCCGCAGCCGGCGACAATGATCACGTCGCAGTCTTCTCCCACGTAGAAATCATTGTAGACTACGTCGTGCAGGCCGCTTTTCTCCATGATGACGGGGATGTGGACGCTCTCGTTCTTCGTGCCGGGCTTGATACGGATATCGATGCCGGAGCCGTTTTCCTTGGAGGTAATCTCGATATTGGCAGAATTCGAGCGCGCGGCGAGCTGCCCGTCACTGCGGATATTGTAGGCGCCTTCCGGGACAGAGTGGAGGTCCGCCACTTCCATCAGGATCCTTTTCTGGATCGCATCTAATTTCTTGAATTCCATCTGGCAGTACCTCCTTAGCAATTCTTCTTCGGGATCGGGTTGCCGTTCTCATCGGTGGGGATCTTCGGCACGGAAGCCGGTTTGCCGCTGAACGGAACGCAGGTGCCCACTGCGGAAGCTGTTCCGATCAGGGACGGAAGGATCTCTTCGCGGGGACCCATCCGGTCGATCATTCCGTCTGCCACGACGATGATATCATCCGCGATCTCCAGGATCCTCTCCTGGTGGGAGATGATCAGGATCGAGCTGTCCTTGATCGAATCGCGCATCTGCTCGAAGACCTGGATCAGATTCTGGAAGCTCCAGAGGTCTATGCCGGCCTCGGGCTCGTCAAAGACGGAGAGCTTTGTGCCGCGGGCAAGGACTGTCGCGATCTCGATCCTCTTGAGCTCGCCGCCCGAAAGGCTCGCGTTCACTTCGCGGTTGATGTAATCCTTAGCGCAGAGACCGACCCTTGAGAGGTACTGGCAGGCATCGGCGACAGACACTCTTTTGCCGGCTGCGAGGCGGAGCAGGTCGAGGACCTCGATGCCTTTGAAACGGACAGGCTGCTGCATGGCATACGAAATGCCCATGCGCGCGCGGTCAGTAATGGACTTATCTGTGATGTCTTCCCCGTCGAGGAAGAGAGATCCGGAAGTAGGTTTTTCAATGCCGGCGATGAGCCTTGCCAGCGTGGATTTGCCGCCTCCGTTGGGACCGGTAATAACAACGAATTTATTGTCCGGGATCGTGAAGCTGACGTCGCGGATAATGCCGATTTCCTGGTGGCCTTCCAGGACGTCGAAACTAATATTTTTAAGTTCCAGCATTCTATATTCTCCTTAGTGTGATTGGATTTACTGCGAATGGTCAGTCTGTGTGTAAAACGCACTTTTAAGTATAGTAAGAATCTGCGGAAAAGTAAACTAAACTTATGAGGCGATTTCGCGGCCGGAAACAATGGAGAAATGAAATTGTCAAATATTCTTCCAAAACACAGACAATTTGTGAAAAATCTGTAAAAAATTTGAAACAAAACGATTTACATCTTCCCATCTCCATCGCTATAATAAAAGGGCGTGGGAGAGGCTCTGCACTCCCTTTGCTTGTATGTGACGATACCTGAAAGATAATGGACGATACCTGCGCAGGATGTGACAGCTAAAGTGTCATTATCTGTAAATGGAAAGGAACAAGAGATGAACAGATGGCTTCGGGAAACAGAAAGGGGACTTTGCGCCTTCCTTTTTGTGATCACTCTGGTCGTGCAGAGTGTACTCCCGGTTTATGCGGATACGGCGGACACAAATGATAATACAGCGGAGACGGCGCTCGAAGTCGAAGAGAGCGGAACGGTCTACAGCCTTGACTATTTTGACAGGATCGCGGTCAACTCCGTCAGGGGGATCCTGACGATCCGGTACGGAGAAGAATTCAGCATTTCTTTCCCGGCGGGATGGGAACAGGCGCCGGTATTCTCGGTGCAGGACGACATTCTCGTTGTGAGCGGAAGGAAAGCTTCCGGCGCAAAGCCGGAAAGGAGCGGCAGCGGTTCGGCGGTGGTCCTTGGCGAGGACGAGCCGGCAGAACCGGGCACCAGGCAGGCGGCGGAAGCGGAAGAGCCTTATGAAGCGGATGACAGCGGGGAAACCACTGCCGCCGTTCCGGAGATGGTGATCACGATCCCTCCCGGCGTCGGTCTTGATACGCTCAGGATCGCGATGGAATCGGGAGACCTGTGTCTTTCGGACATCACCGCGAATTCCGTGACGATCCAGTCGGGCGGCGGAAATCTTACACTGAGAGACGTCTCTCTGGGAACGGTGGATATCTATACGGAAGACGGCGCGGTCTCCATGGAGGAGAGCACCTTTGGAAGCCTCAACATCGGAATGGGTGAAGGGGAAGTGAGCGTGTGTTCAGACGACGGACTGAGCGGATGCAGGATCGAGCTCAAGACCGGGAACGGAGAGATCACTTATAACGGTGAGGCGGCGGGAGCACAGTTCCTGCAGCCCGGAAACGGGAAGAGATTCCTGACAGTCCAAATCGGAAGCGGAGATATACGGATCGACGGATAACGTGTGGATTCTTTAGACGGAGTGTGGTAACATTTTTAGAAGGAAACCATGAATTTGGGGACCTCTGAAAGCAAAATAGAAAACAGAAATTGCCGATAGGAGAAAGAAAGATGAAAGTAACAAACGACATCAAATACGTAGGCGTTAACGATCATGAGATCGATCTGTTCGAGGGACAGTATGTCGTACCCAACGGAATGGCATACAACTCCTATGTCGTTATGGACGAGAAGATCGCTGTCATGGACACAGTGGACGCCCGCTTCGGCGAAGAGTGGCTCGCAAATCTGGCGGCCGTCCTTGACGGCAGAAAGCCCGATTATCTGATCGTGCAGCATATGGAGCCCGACCACTCCGCGAACATCACGAATTTCCTGAAAGTCTATCCCGACGCTGTCGTTGTCGGCAATGTCAAGACCTTTACTTTCATGGAGCAATTCTACGGCAAGGATCCTTCCATGAAGAAGCTGGTCGTCAAGAACGGCGACAAGATCGAGCTCGGAAGCCATGTCCTCAATATCGTGTTCGCACCCATGGTGCACTGGCCCGAGGTCATGATGACCTATGACAGCACGGACAAGGTCATGTTCACGGCGGACGGCTTCGGCAAGTTCGGCGCCAACGACGTTGAGGACCCTGAAGGATGGGCATGCGAAGCGCGCAGGTACTATTTTGGCATCGTGGGCAAGTACGGCCTGCAGACCCAGAAGGTGCTCAAGGCTGCGAAGACCCTGGATATTCAGGTGATCTGCCCGCTGCACGGACCCGTGCTCAGCGAGAACCTCGGCTACTATATCGACCTCTATGACAAGTGGTCTTCCTATACGCCCGAGGAGCCCGGCGTATGCATCGCCTACACGTCCGTTTACGGCCACACAAAGGCAGCGGTCCTTAAGCTCGCCGATATGCTCAAGGCGAAGGGGATCAAGGTCGCGGTCAGCGATCTGGCAAGAGATGACATGCCGGAAGCGATCGAGGACGCGTTCCGCTATGACAGGCTGGTCCTTGCGACGACCACCTATAACAACGGGATCTTCCCTTATATGCACACGTTCATCGAGCACCTTGTGGAGCGCGACTACCAGAACCGCACGATCGCGATCATAGAGAACGGAACCTGGGCCCCGGCAGCTGCCAAGTATATGAAGGCGATGTTCGAGAAGTCCAAGAAGATCACTTTCACGGAGACGACCGTGACGATCAAGTCCGCGCTGAACGAGGCGAGCGAAGCGGCTCTTGCGCAGCTGGCGGAAGAACTTGCCTGATCACTGAAAACGGTATCTTACCGGTCCATAAGACGAAAGGAACTGGGCAGCTGTGTGAGAACACAACTGCCCTATTTTTTAGAGATGATCGAGATCAACGGAATTAGCAGAGAAGACGGCGAGAGGATGGCCGCTTTCTTGAAAGAGATGCCAATCGCGGACTTTTTAAAGATCCGCATCACGAAGCTGGAGA
Source organism: uncultured Lachnospiraceae bacterium (assembly GCA_902768735.1). GTDB lineage: Bacteria > Bacillota > Clostridia > Lachnospirales > Lachnospiraceae > CAG-791. Next base: position 5,073 of record CACXMK010000058.1, read on the forward strand.
AAGGCGCGTGCGAGTGCGGGATGAAGCTGGATCCCGCCCGACAGGGAAATCCCAACGGAACCGTGCAGGGTGGCGCTTTGAGCACACTGGCGGACATCACGACCTCCTATGCGGTGGCGACACTTGGTACGGGCACTTGTACCGTTCGCGGCAGCATCGATATGCTTAGGGGCAAGGTCCCTGTGGGCTATCTCGTCTGCAGGGCGGAGGTCGTCAAAGCCGGCGGATCGCTTGTCTGGACGGATATGAAGATCCGCGACGAGGCAGGGAGCCTCATCGCAAAGGGGGAGTACCTGAATTTCAGGATCCCGGACCCGGATGAGCTGCGGGCACGCCGCGACGCCGAGCCGGAGGGCGGTTCATCAGTGTAGCGGTAAATGGCATAGAGAAGGCCGGGAACCCCCGGCCTTTTACTTTGCATATATGATAGTTCGAAGAATCTCCGCCGGTTCAGTGATGCGCGTTCGCGTCCTCGCGGCCGATCCGGAGCTTTCCGTAGCGGATCTTCTGGTGATGGTAGAGTCCGTAGTTGCCTGAGAGCTGGTAGGCGAACGCGATGCCCAGAAGATAATACGGCCACCCCTCAAATCCGAACATTTCAAAGCAGATCAAAAGAGAGCCGAGAGGGCAGTTGGTGACGCAGCAGAACAGGCATCCCATGCCGATGGCGGCGGCGAGTCCGCCGGGGAGGCCCAGGAGAGGCCCGACAATGGAACCGAAGGATGCGCCGACGAACAGCGACGGGACGATCTCGCCGCCCTTGAAGCCGGCTGCGACGGAAACCGCCGTGAACAGTATTTTGACCAGAAAGGCGTAGACCGGAACTTTTTCGCCCTGCAGGCACTCCGTGATCACGTGTCCGCCGGCGCCGTTGTAGAACTGGCCGCCGGAGAGCAGGGTCATCGCGAGAAGGACCAAAGCCATGATGGCGCCGCGCGGGATCGGCTTTGCCGGGATCTTCTTCGCGAGCGCAGGGATCCTGCCGAGCGCTACGACGAACAGGATGCTGAGCATCGCGCACAGGAACGAGAAGACCAGTGTGGAGACCGCGAGCGGAAGGGTGAAGGGTGCGACACTGGACAGCGCCCAGGGGTGCTTTGAAACGCCCAGCATGCCGGAAATATAGTAGGCGGGCAGAGCGGCGATGACGCAGGGGACCAGCGCGTCGTACTGGATGAGTCCCACGTGGCTGATCTCCATTGCGACGACAGTAGCGGCGAGCGGTGTCCCGAACAGCGCGGAGAACGCTGCGCTCATGCCTGCGAGCACCATGATACGGCGCGCGCTTTCGTGGAACCGCAGCCGTTTGCCGAGCTCGTCTCCGAGGCACCCGCCGATCTGCAGGGCGGCACCTTCACGGCCAACAGAAGCGCCGAGGAAGTGGGAGAGGATCGTCGAGCTAAAGATCAGGGGCGCCATGGTCCCGGGAATGCTCTCGCTCCTTGTCACGGCGAGAAGGACCGTGTCCGTCCCCTCGCTCCGGTCAAATTTCTGATAGAAGAAAATAATGACCGCCGCGCCTACGGGCATAAAGAAGATGACCCACGGGTGCGCCTCGCGAAGAGAGGTGGCAAGTTCGATCCCGCGGGCGAAGATGCTCGCGGTCACGCCTACGATCGTGCCGCACAGGAGTCCGTAGCCGAGGAGCTTTACGGCCTGCACGCTGCCTGTCCTGACTTTAAAGCCCAGAGCCTCCATTAGTCCGCTCAAAGATCCCTGCGCGCTGTTTTTTGACTGTTCTGTGTTGTTTTCCTGATCCATAGCTGCCTCCGTGTTTTGACAAATGTCCCGCACTGCGGCAGATCGAACGTGATCTATGCGGAACAGTTTATTTTTCTCATTCACTCTAGCATTTTCCAAAAAAAACCTCAAGAATTGCGTCGGAATATAGTACAATGGACAGGTAAGGGGGCGTGCCAAAACAGAGGGAGGCCCGGGCTGCATCGGATAATCGATTTATGGAGGGGGAAAGTATGGTTGATCACAACAAAGAGCACAAAGGTGGGGGAGACAGGATCCACCGGGTAACGGCCCATATGGAGCATCTGATGGATCTGTTCGAAATCGCGCTGGCGGTGATCTGCGCGGTCGGCTTTATTTTAAGCGTGATACCGCTGTTCAAGGAGCTGCCGGTAATCGCGAGTCTAAGTACAGGGACGGAGGAATTCCGCCATTTCCTGGAGCACGTATTGGATCTTGTCATCGGTATCGAGTTCATCAAGATGCTCATCAAGCACACGCCCAGCAGCGTCATCGAAGTGCTCGTGTTCGCGCTCTCAAGGCACATGGTCCTGGAAGGCGGCGGAGCGAAGGAAAACCTGATCACGGTGATAGCGATCGCGATCATTTTCGCGGTCCGGAAGTTCCTGATCGTCGAGCAGTTCGATTTCCTCAAAGAAGGGGAGCATTACGACTGGCTTTCTGACTGGAAAGTGATGCGGGACAAATCCGGCGCTTCGATGGACAGGGTGAAAAAATCTGTGGCCGGAAAGAAGAAAAAGAGACCGGAAAGGACAGAGGAAGCAGCTGAGGCAGAAGCGAAGGAGCCGGATGTCGACATGCGCGAAGTGTAAGTGTGTAATCGCGTTTTGAAAATGCGTGAGAACGGAATGAAAAAGGGACCGGGTGGATTGCCCGGTCCTTTTTTTGTGGTGAGACAGGGGGACGGACCCTTTGTCTCATTGCATGCAATCGATTTGAGTCAAAGGGTCTGTCCCATTGGCTCATTTTCGCAACAGGTCGCTGAGTTTCTTGCTGTAGAAGAAATCGTGCACCATTTTGTCGTATTCCTCCCACATGGGAAGTGTCCGGCAGGCGTCTCTGCGGGGACACTTAAGGCCATTGTCCGCGAGGCACGCCACGGAGGAGAGCGTCCCCTCCATAAGTTCGAGAACCTCCCCCACGTTGTAGTCTTCGGGATTGCGGCACAGCTTGTAGCCGCCGCCCTTGCCGCTGGCACCTTTGAGGAGCCCGCCGGCCACCATATCCTTGACGATGATCTCCAGATATTTCTTGGAGAGCTCCTGTCTGGCAGCGATGTCCTTTAAAGGGATGTAGCTGCCGTTTTCATCTTCGTTTTCCGCAATGTCGATCAGAACACGGATCGCGTAACGTCCTCTTGTTGAGATCATAGTTCTATGTCCTCCCTAAGTGTTAAAGTGCGTGCAGTCTAAATACAGTACGGGGCCAGAGACCGCTTGTCCGCAGAGAAAGCTGCGGCTGCGGCAGTGTTTTGACGTTTTACCCATTATACCGCAGGGTAATAGGATAAATCAATACTAAATACCTATTGACATGGTAGGCAAATGGCATTAGAATGTGAATCACAACAAGGAAAAACCAGAAAGGAGAACATCCTATGATATACGCTGACAATGCTGCCACGACAAAGATGAGCGAAGCGGCGATTGATACAATGGTAAAGACCATGAACGAGACGTTCGGAAACCCGTCGAGCCTTTATGAAGTGGGACAGAAGGCGAAGGAAGTCCTGGAGCAGGCGAGAGCGGACGTCGCGGCCGTGATCGGCGCGGATCCCCGCGAGATCACATTTACTTCCGGCGGGAGCGAAGCCGACAACCAGGCGATCCGCTCCGCGGCGGCGCTTGGCGCGAAGAAGGGAAAGAAGCACATCATCTCTTCCGCTTTCGAACACCATGCGGTGCTCCATACGCTGGAAAGGCTCCGGCAGGAAGGCTTTGAGATCACGCTCCTGGACGTCCATGAGAACGGGATCGTCCTTCCAGAACAGGTGGAAGAGGCCATTACAGACAACACCTGTCTCGTGACGATCATGACGGCTAATAACGAGATCGGAACGATCCAGCCGGTTCGCGAGATCGGAGAGATCTGCAGAAAACACGGCGTTCTGTTCCATACAGATGCTGTCCAGGCAGTCGGGCATATTCCGATCGATGTCAAAAAAGACAATATCGACATGCTGTCCGCGTCCGCACATAAATTCCACGGCCCCAAGGGAGTAGGATTCCTCTTTGCAAAGAAGGGGATCCGGCTCACGAACCTCATCGAAGGCGGGGCACAGGAGAACGGAAAGCGGGCAGGGACCGAGAACGTTCCCGGTATTGCGGCAATGGCGACAGCTATCAGGGAAGCGGATTCCAGGATGGAAGCGTATGCCGCCGAAGTCAGCCGGAAGAGAGACCGCCTGATCCGGGGACTCAGAGAAATCCCTCACTGCGCGTTAAACGGAGATGAGCGATGTCGGCTTCCCGGCAATGTGAACTTCTGCTTTGAAGGCATTGAAGGGGAATCGCTCCTGCTCCTGCTCGACGACAAAGGGATCCAGGCTTCCTCGGGAAGCGCGTGCACATCAGGGTCCCTCGACCCCAGCCATGTGCTCCTCGCGATCGGAAGAGTACACGATGTGGCGCACGGATCGCTGCGGCTCAGCCTCGGAGAGGACATTACCGACGAGGACGTCGAGTACATGATAGGGGCGGTGAAGGAAGTAGTGGAATACCTTCGGAGCTTCTCCCCCGTCTGGAGAGATCTCATGGCAGGCAAGGGAGAGTTTATCTTATAACGATTCTTTGCGCAGGAAGAATTCCTGAAAGTGAAATGACCCTCATAACAGAAGTTTATCTTATACAAAATGGAGGAAACCATGGCTTTATACAGTGAAAAGGTGATGGACCACTTTCGCAATCCCCGCAACGTAGGCGTCATTGAGGACGCGAACGGCATCGGACAGGTCGGGAATGCGAAATGTGGCGACATCATGAAGATGTACCTCAAGATCGAAGACGACATCGTAAAGGATGTGAAATTTGAGACTTTCGGCTGCGGAAGCGCGATCGCTTCCAGCTCCATGGCGACAGAGCTGATCAAGGGAAAGCCTGTCGCGGACGCGATGAAGCTTACGAACAAAGCAGTAGCGGAGGCACTGGACGGCCTGCCGGCGTATAAGATGCACTGTTCGGTACTCGCGGAGGAGGCGATCCAGTCCGCGCTGGAGGATTACCAGAAGAGAACCGGAAACAAAATAGAATAATACAGGGCCAAAACACTGTGAGCCCGATAGGAGAGATGCAATGAGTAATTACAAATTCGAAACCCTGCAGTTACATGTCGGACAGGAACAGCCGGATCCGGCTACGGACGCGCGTGCTGTCCCGATCTACCAGACCACATCCTATGTGTTCCGCGACAGCAGGCATGCGGCGGACCGATTCGGTCTTAGAGACGCGGGCAATATCTATGGAAGACTCACAAACTCGACACAGGACGTGCTGGAAAAGAGACTGGCGGCACTGGAGGGCGGCAGCGCAGCTCTCGCGCTGGCTTCCGGTGCGGCGGCGATTACATATACGATCGAGGCGCTGGCTGCAAATGGAGGACATATCGTAGCGCAGAAGACCATCTACGGCGGCAGCTACAACCTGCTGTCCCACACCCTGCCGCAGTACGGCATCCAGACGACATTTGTGGATGCGCACAATCTCGCGGAAGTGGAGGGTGCGATCCGGGACAACACCAGGGCGATCTATCTGGAGACGCTCGGCAACCCGAACAGCGACATTCCGGACATCGACAAGGTAGCAGAGATCGCGCACAGACACGGACTTCCGCTGGTGATCGACAACACTTTCGGCACGCCGTACCTCATCCGTCCGATCGAGCACGGTGCGGACATCGTCGTCCACTCGGCGACCAAGTTCATCGGCGGACACGGCACAACGCTGGGCGGCGTCATCATTGAGTCCGGCAGGTTCGACTGGAAGGCGAGCGGGAAGTATCCGAATATCGCCGCACCGAACCCGAGCTATCACGGCGTATCTTTCTACGACGCGGTCGGCCCCGCGGCGTTTGTGACCTACATCCGCGCGATCCTGCTCCGGGACACCGGCGCGGCGATCGCCCCGTTCA
>CACXMK010000059.1 GCA_902768735.1 uncultured Lachnospiraceae bacterium
CCGACAAACAGGATCAGGATCAGGACCGTCATGATATACGGCAGCATAGCAAGGATCTCCGAAGGGACCGCGAACTTACCGCCGCCAAGCACGACAGTGAGCGCCTGCGCAAAACCGAACAGCAGGCACGCGAAATATCCTCCGTGAGGCGTCCACTTACCGAAGATGACAGCAGCGATCGCGATGAAGCCCTGGCCGCTGATCGCCGTAGGCATGAACTGCGGCACGATCGCAAGCGTCATCGCCGCGCCGCCAAGGCCCGCGAGAAGGCCGGAAATGATCACGCAGATATAGCGCACCTTATAGACATTGATTCCGAGTGTGTCCGCTGCCGCCGGATGCTCACCGACTGCGCGCAGATGAAGCCCCCAGGTCGTCCCGTAGAAGACGAAGCACATGAGGATCGACACGATGAGCGCCAGAACGGTCGTCACATCGACGTTGAGGTTGTTGAGGGAGCCCGGGAGCCCGCCGCTTCCGAAGAGCTTCGGGATCTTGTTGGTCACGGGCAGTGTCTGCGTCGCGCCTTCGAAGAACACTCTCGAGAGGAACAGCGCAAGTCCGGGTCCGATCAGGTTCATAGCGATACCGCAGACAGTCTGATCCGCTTTACAGGTCACGGAGGCAAACGCGTGCAGCAGCCCGAACACAGCGCCCGCAAGGCCCGCGCAGATAAATCCGAGCCAGGGGTTTCCGCTGAAATAGCCGACAGCCGCGCCGGTGAAAGCGCCGATCGTCATCATGCCCTCAATTCCGATGTTGACAACGCCGGAGACTTCAGAGATAACGCTTCCCTGCGCCGCAAAGACCATGGGCGTAGAGTACATCAAAGTGATTCCAAGAAGAAGCAGTAATGTATCAGACGACATCTGAGCCTCCTTTCTTTCCATCTTTGCCGGCCGCAGCTGCTTTTTGAGCTTTCGCCTTCTCCTTGGCGAGCTGTCTTGCCCTGCGCTTTGAAATCTTTGCCGCGTCCAGACGATCCACGAAGCGGGGGATCAGATAGGACAGCGCGCAGAAGAATACGATGACACCGATGACGATGTTGATGATCTCTGTAGGAGCTCCGACCTTGGACTGCAGTCCCGCGCCGCCATACAGAAGGCCGCCGAACAGAAGTCCCGCGAAGATGCAGCCGATCGGTGAGCTGAACGCGATGAACGCGACCGAAAGTCCGTTGAAACCGACGTTTTCAAAGGAGGAAAGCGTCGATACCGTGTGCGGTGACTGGCCTGTCACATAGAACGCTGCGCCGAGGCCGCAGAGCGCGCCGGAGATCATCATCGCGTGCACGATGCTCCTGTTGACATTGATACCGGAGAAACGGGCCGCGTGGATATTCAGACCGACCGCGCGCAGCTCGTAGCCCTTTCTCGTCCTGTTCAGCAGGTGGCTGATGTAGAGCGCGGCGATGATCGCCACGATAAAGCCGATGTTGACGTCTGTTCTTCCCAGTGTCTCCTGCAGTACCGGGTGCTCCGCGAGGAACGCCTGTCCCGCCTCGGACTTCTTCCAGACAGGAAGCAGCATCGTATAGGTGCAGTCGTTGACCGGATACATTCCGATCGTGCCCGGCTTATGGAAAAAGTCAAGTCCGCAGACCCAGTTGGAAAAATACAGGGCGATCCAGTTCAGCATGATGCTTGTGATAACTTCGTGGATACCGAACTGCGCCTTCAGAAAGCCTACAAACCCGGCATACAGCGCGGAGACGAGCATTGCGGAGATCACGACCATGAGGACCGCTACCGGCTTCGGGAAGTCAAGCATACTTCCGACCATCGTAGCGACGACACAGCCCATGATATACTGGCCTTCTGCGCCGATATTGAAAAGTCCCGTCTTGATCGCAAACGCGACGCCCAGTCCCGTAAAGATGATAGGGGTGGAACGGATGATCACGCTCGCGATGTCCTTGGGTCTTCCGATCATACTCTGCACCAGCGTTTCGATCGATTCCTTCGGCGGGAAGCCTGCCAGGAGCAGGATAACGCTTGCCACGGCAAAACCCAGAACAATGGCAATGATCGTCAGGACAAAGGGGTGGCTGAAAAATTTCTTTCTTAGGGATTCCATAACTCCTCCTTTCTCCTTAATCTACATCCGTATTCGCATCCGACATCTTCTGCAGCACTAAACTGAGCTGTTTCTGTATGTCTTCAATGGCCTTGTGCATCGAATCGATCTCTTCCTGCATATGCTCCATCGTTTCGGAGGTTTTCTCCGCCTCTTCGATGGAACGATCAGGAGCGGGCTCCTCAGCTGCCGCCGACCTTACTATATATTCGGGTTCTGCTATTGCTGATGCTGCTTCCTCAGCATCCGCCGCCGCATTTCCGGCTGCGATCACCTCCGCGAGGGATACCGCAGGTTCAACCACAGCCGGCTCTTCAACAGGCTCTTCCATCGGCTCTTCCGAAGGCTCTCCCACTGCCGGTGCGGCATATGCCACCTCATCAGGCAGATCCCTGATCTCCGACGGCTCCACTTTGCCGCCCGCCATCACGCGTCCGAGCGTGCGGTTGTCCACCGTGCCGTGCTTGAAGATCTGCTGGATATGGCCGTCATAGATAACTGCGATCCGGTCGGATACGTTCATGACTTCGTCCAGCTCGAAGGAGATCAGAAGAACGGCAACACCGTTGTCACGCTCTTTGATCAGCATCTTGTGGACATTTTCGATCGCGCCGACGTCCAGGCCTCTCGTGGGCTGGATCGCGATGAGGAGCTTCGGCTCCTGTGCGATCTCGCGGCCGATGATGATCTTCTGCTGGTTACCGCCGGAAAGACCGCCGGCCAGCTTCGGGCCGCAGTCCTCGGGACGGACGTCATATGCTTTGATCAGCTCTTCCGCAAAACTGCGCATCTTCTTTCTGTCGATCGTGCCCTTCGGAGAATACTCTTCCGTTCTGTATTTTTCCAGGATCGTGTTCTCGTACACCGTGAATCCGAGGACCAGGCCGTCTTTGTGCCTGTCCGCAGGGATCGTCGCTACGCCGTGGTCGATCCCGAACTTCGGAGTCTTGTTCTGGATCTCGACGCCGTCAACGATGATCTTTCCTTTGCACCTCTTGAGGTTGTTGACAGCCTCCATCAGCTCCGCCTGGCCGTTTCCGTCGATACCTGCGATACCGACGATCTCGCCGGCACGGACCTGAAGGTTAAAGTCCTTGACCGCGTCGAGGTGCTGCTCGTTTTTGACATAGAGGTTCTGAATGTCCAGGACCACTCTGCCGGGGTTCGGAGGCTCCTTCTCCACGACAAGCTTGACCGCGTGGCCGACCATCATCTCCGCGAGGTCGTCCTCTGTGACGCCCTTGACCGGGACAGTGTCGATGTACTGTCCGCGGCGGATGATCGTGCACACGTCGGAAGATGCCTGGATCTCCTTGAGTTTGTGTGTGATGATGATGATCGTCTTTCCGTCCTCGATGAGCTTCTTCATGATCTTTAAGAGCTCATCGATCTCCTGCTCCGTCAGGACCGCCGTAGGCTCGTCCAGGATCAGGATCTCCGCGCCGCGGTACAGCGCTTTGAGGATCTCGACACGCTGCTGCATGCCGACCGTGATGTCGCGGATCAGCGCGTCCGGATTGACTTCCAGGCCGTACTTCTGGACGATGTCCAGAACATTCCGCCTGGCCTGCTTCATGTCCAGTTTGACCCCGCCCTTCGTGGGCTCCGTTCCCAGAACGATATTCTGTGTAACGGTAAAGTTCTCGACCAGCATGAAGTGCTGGTGCACCATACCGATCCCGTGCTCGATCGCGGCTGTGGGGTTTTTGATATCCACCTGCTTGCCGCCAATATAGATCTCTCCCGCATCTGCCTGGTACAAGCCGTACAGGACGTTCATCAGCGTACTCTTTCCGGCGCCGTTCTCTCCGAGGATCGAGTGGATCGTTCCCTTTTCCACGTCGAGATCGACGTCGGTCAGCGCATAGAAGGATCCGAACCGCTTGGTGATCCCATGCATCTGTACAGCATATCTGCTGCTGACTTCTGCCGCCATTTAAGACCTCCTTATCATAATTGAACTGTCATGATTATTCTGTCGTAACGAATCAGCTCTTACGGGAGCGCTTCTTTGTATTTCTCGAGCTCTCTCGCGCTTGCGGGCGGATCGATCTCGCCCTTTTTGATCTTCTCGCCGATCTCGATCGCGGCGTTGTAGATCTCGTCGGAGTAATTCTCATGATGCGCGGGAATGCCGACCGCATCCTCTGTCAGGCCAAAGCTCACGGTCTTGCCGCCGATCTTTCTGCCCAGGATGTGGCGCTTGGAAACGATATCTACAGCGACATCCACGTTCTTTAAGGAGGATGTCAAAACATTGTCCGGCGCAAGATATGCCTGGTCGCGGTCGACGCCGATCGCGAACTTGCCGGCTTCCTTGGCAGCCTCGTTCTTTCCGAGCATGCGGTTCGCGTATTCGACGCCGCCCATGTAGCCGTACTCGAACTGCTCGATGACTTCGCTCTTGATACCGCCGACAAATCCGACCTTATCCGTCGTTGTCACAGCCGCCGCTATATAACCCACCATAAAGGAGGACTCTTCGGCGCGGAACACAACGCCCGTCACATTGTCGGGAGAATCCGTGAACGCATTATCCACACAGGCAAAATTGATGCCGGGATTGCCCTGCGCCGCCTCGATGACTGCATCCGCGCAGGCATAGCCGATGCCCCAGCACAGGGTATTGCCGTTATCGATCAGCGTCTCGAAGTTCGTAGTGAAATCGCCGCTCTGTTTGGACTCGATATAGGCGACTTCCGCGCCCGTATCTGCGTTGAGCTGCTGCAGGCCCTCCCACGCGCTCTGGTTGAAGGACTGGTCGTTGATGCCGCCCGTGTCGGTGATCATCGCGATCTTGCGGCCTTTTCCATCGATGTTCGTGTAATCGCCGGCTTTTCTCGTCAGCTCCTCGATAGAGACCATCTCGAGATACGCCTTAAACTCCTCAAGCTGATCCGCTGTCGCGGGAGGAGTGATGATGTCCTCCTTGATCTTCTCACCGCACTCGATCGCGGCCTCATAGATCTCGTCGGAGTAATTCTCGTGATGCTCCGGAATGCCGACCGCGTCCTCTGTCAGGCCGAAGGACAACGTCGCGCCGCCGATCTCCCTGCCCAGGATATGAAGCTTGGAGACGAGGTTGACCGCGACATTGACGTTCTTTAAGGAGGATGTCAAAACATTGTCCGGCGCAAGATATGCCTGGTCGCGGTCGACGCCGATCGCGAACTTGCCGGCTTCCTTGGCAGCCTCGGCGTATTCGACGCCGCCCATGTAGCCGTACTCGAACTGCTCGATGACTTCGCTCTTGATACCGCCGACAAATCCGACCTTGCCCGTCGTTGTCACAGCTGCCGCTATATAACCTACCATAAAGGAGGACTCTTCGGCGCGGAACACAACGCCCGTCACGTTCGGAAGAGAATCCGGGAAGGCATTGTCCACGCAAGCGAAACTGATATCCGCATTAGACCCGGCCGATTCCACAACGGCATCCGCGCAGGCGTAGCCGATGCCCCAGCACAGGGTATTGCCGTTATCGATCAGCGTCTCGAAGTTTGTAGTGAAATCGCCGCTCTGTTTGGACTCGATATAGGCGACTTCCGCGCCTGTATCTTCATTGAGCTGCTGCAGGCCCTCCCACGCGCTCTGGTTGAAGGACTGGTCATTGATGCCTCCGGTATCGGTGATCATCGCGATCTTCCATCCGCTACCGTCAACAGTCCCGACGTTGAGGTCAATGGACTGTCTGCTGCTGCCTGTGGCGCCTGCACTTGCGCTGCCGCCCGTCAGTTCGCCCGGCCGTACAAACCGGCATCCCGGTACCAGCAGAACAAGACACAGGCACAAAGCAGTCAATGCTCTTCCTGCGAACTTTTTCATAGCTTCCTCCTTTTGTTAAGTAGTTTCATGTGTTAAAAGTTCGTTAATAATCACTAAAAATAGAATAATCTCATTTAAGTCCCTTGTCCATAGTGCATGGAAAAAAGAGGTCGGTTGGAATCGTTAAGAGATCATGCGAATATCCGGTTTTTTCTCTTTCAGATACTTCATGATCTCTTCTTCATATTGCAGGTTCGCGGTGATGACGCCCGCCGGCTTCCCCGAGAAAAGCGCAAGCGACTCCCCGAACTTCCTGGCAAACGCGATGCTTTCCCACGCGAACCGGACGGTCTGCGCGCCGTCTTTTTCCACCGCCACTCCGTCCCCGTCAAAAACGAGCGCTGTTTTCCTGGTGTCCGCCATAAGTCCCTTCAGGGACCTGTTCAGGTTGATCAGGTGGGACGCGCAGAAAGCGATGTTCACCGCTGTGAGCGTCAGTGCGATGATCGTAAGGATGCTCGCACCCCAAAAGATCGTCATCGCGCTGAGCACCGCGAACAGGAACACGCTGATGACCGCGCTCCGCTTCATCTGCGAAAAGTTGTCCCTTAGAGGTGCTTCCGGCCTCTTCATAAGGCCGCTGTACTGCGATACGATATTGACCACTTCCCTGTAAAACGCTTCGCTTCCCTGTCCCTGCATTTCGATTTTCATTGCGCTTCTCCTTTATATTGCAGTCATGGTTATATCAGTCATGGTTACATCAGTCATGGTTACATATTGTGATCACAGTTGCATCCTTTCAGCTCCCGCAGGATCTCCTCTTCCTCCTTTGTGAACGTCCTTCCCGCAAGGAGGTCCGGCCGCCGCTCCAGCGTGCGCCGCAGCGATTCCCGCAGGCGCCACTTCCGGATCTTCCCGTGGTTGCCCGACAGCAGCACTTCCGGGACTGCTTCCCCCTCGAACACGGCAGGCTGCGTGTACTGCGGGTATTCGAGCAGGCCGTCTTCAAACGACTCTTCCTCCGTGCTCTCGTTCCGGATCGCCCCCGGCAAGAGCCGGATCACCGCGTCTGCCACGGCCATCGCCGCGATCTCTCCCCCTGTCAAAACATAGTCGCCGATCGACAGCTCCTCGTCCACGTGGCTGTAGATCCGTTCATCCATTCCTTCATAGTGCCCGCAGATCAGGATCAGGTGATCAAGATCCCTGTAGCGGCGGGCAGTTTTTTGGCAGAACGGCGTCCCTGCGGGACTGAGAGCGACCGCAAGACCATCCGCTCCCCCCTTCACATGCCGCAGCGCGTCCAGGACCGGCTGGCACCGCATGACCATACCTGCCCCGCCGCCAAAGGGCGAATCGTCGATGTGGCGAAAGCTCCCCGGCGCGAATTCCTTTATATCTGTGATCTCCAGCTGCAGGACTTCCTTGCGGACCGCCCGCTGCACCACCGGCGCTTCAAGAAACCCCGAAAACAGCTGCGGAAACATTGTCAGTATCGTAATTTTCATATTGTAATTATAAATCTCTCCCTTTATCTCTCGCGGGCTCTTCCCGCTCATATTCCCGATTCTATGGTATAATGCATCTATAAACAGATTTATCAAAATATCCGAAAATGATACATTCCATCATCTGTTCAACATCATTCAACATCATCTGTTCAAAAGGAAACCGCTATGCGCAAATTCTCACTGAAAAAGGCAAACGGGCACAGCGTCGCCTGCGCGGAAGTGATCCCCGCTGACGCGAAAGGGATCGTGATCGCCGTACACGGATTTACGAGCAGCAAGGAGAGCCCCACTGTGCAGCTCCTTTTTAAGAGGCTGCCCGCTGCCGGGTTTGGCGTGGTCGGGATCGACCTGCCCTGCCACGGCGTGGAGGAATCCTACGAAGAGGAACTGCGGATCGAATCCGCCAAAGAGAGCCTCGCTGTCACAGAGCAATATGTGACGGAGAACTACCCCGCTCTGCCGGTTTACTATTTTGCCTCCAGTTTCGGCGCCTACATCTCAGCGCTCTATATCAGTACCCGCCCTCACCGGGCGAGAAAGCTCTTTTTCAGGAGCGCGGCGGTGAACATGCCCTCCCTGTTCTTCAAGGAAAACCCGACCGAAGAGGAGCGGCAGCTCTTTGCGCAGCTCGAGGAACAGGGCTACTTTATGCAGGGCTTTAACCTGGGACGTCCCGTCAAGGTCACCAAGGGCTTTATCAGCGACCTCGCCGCGGCAGATCTTCCCACCCTCTTTGATCCGGACCGGTTCGGACCGCACCGGATCGCGATGGCCCACGGGAGCGATGATCCCGTCATCGATCCCGCCGCCGCGGCAAGTTTCGCGGAGCGCTTCGGCATCGAGGAGACCGTCTTCGAAGGGGAGGGGCACTCGCTCTGCGGCGACCCGGGGACGCCGGACCGCGTTGTGGATCTGGCCATTGGGCTTTATCAGTCGTAAAAACACCGATATGCCGCGTAATCTCCCGGGTGGGCCTCACTCCTCCAGCATCTTATCCAGATCCGCCTCCGCCTGCGCGTGGTCGCGGACAAGGATCGTGCGGATCCCCAGCGTTCTCGCCGTCTTCAGGTTTTCCTCCGTGTCGTCGAGGAACACGCACCGCGCAGGGTCGAGATCGTACTTTTCAAGAAGGATCCGGTAAAACGCGGGGTCCGGCTTGATCACCCGGTAGTCACAGGATAAGAGGCCGCCATCCATGTAGGGAAAGAAGTCCATTGCGTCTTCGTTATCCCCCGCGACTTTCCTGGAATAATTGGACAGGTACAGCGCTTTGCGTCCGCTCTCTTTTACCTTGAGGATCCAGGGGATGGCAGCGTTCTTCTTTCGCACGACGCCATGGACATTCCGCATGGAATTCCTGATCTCCTCTTCAAGCTCGGGCGCTTCCGAGACGAACAGGTCGACGACCTCTTCCGTGGAGAGGACGCCCCTGTCGAACTCCTTCCAATGCGGGCCGTTGATCGTGCAGTCGTAGAGCCTAAGGCACAGTTCCCGCGGATATCCGAACTGTTCAAAAAAGTGCTCCCTGCCAAAATCGACGAGCACGCCGCCTATATCAAAGATCACAGTATCGATAGTCATGTAAAATCCTCCGATAGCAGCAGGGCTTTCGCCCTGTTATAGCATACCCCCTTATTATACAGTTAATGCGCTTTGCAAGGAATAGAATTGATAAGGATCAGAATTTGTTAAAGTTCAGAATTTGATAAGGATCAGAATTATGAAAAAAGACGCTCTTTTCCCGGCTTCTATCTCACAGGTCCCCCTTCCCGGCCAGCGGATCATGCGCTCCATCCTCTCAGTGTGGTTCTGCATGGTCATCTATTTCCTGCGCGGCAGGCGCGGGGAGCCGTTCTATTCGATCATCGCCGCTCTCCAGTGCATTCAGCCCTACTCCTCCAACATGCTCTCACAGGGAAAGGACCGCATCATCGGCACAATGATCGGTGCGTTCTGGGGCGCGCTCATCATCTTTGCGGACCTGCTCCCCATGGGCGGCGGCGTGGGGACTGCCGTGCTCCACTATACGCTGCTCGGCATTTTCTCGGGCCTTGTGATCTACTCCACTGTTCTGTTCAACATTCAGAAGCACGCACTGTTCTCCGCGATGGTCTTTCTGGGTATCGCAATGTTTCATCTCGAAGACGTGAACCCCTACCTCCACGTCTTCAACCGGACGATGGACACGATCATCGGCGTCGGCGTCGCGATCTTCATCAATTCACTGCATTTCCCGAGGGTCCGCGACCGGTCGACCCTGTTTGTGTCAGGCATAGACCACGTCCTCTTCCGCGAGGACCGGGAGCTCTCACCCTTTACCAAGGTTGAACTGAACCGCTTCCTCGACGACGGGATGCTCTTTACCGTCTCCACCAGGCAGACGCCGGCTACGGTCCGCGAGATCCTCTCCGAGATCAATCTCAGCCTGCCGATCATCGCGATGGACGGCGCGGTACTCTACGACCTTGCTACCATGCGCTATGTAAGGACGGTCAAAATAGCGCCTGCCCTCGTCACCCGGATCTCGGATTTTCTGCATGAACAGGGCATGCCGTTTTTTGTCAACACCGTGCAGGACGAACTTCTGGTGATCTATTTCCACGATTACAAGGACCTGATCCTGGAAGAGGTGAAAGACGTGCATCGCGAAGGGGTGCTGTCTCCCGATGAGGAGGCTTTTGCCCTCTCCAAATCCGCCTATATCTGCATGGCCAAGATCTACCGCAAGAAGCGCAGCTCGCCCCACCGCAATTATGTCCGCACGAACGCGCGCATCACGGAGGACGTCGTCTATATTCAGGTCATCGACCGTGAAGAAAAGATCGACCGCCTCCACGAACTGCTCCTGCAGCAGCCGTGGGCTGCGCAGTGCCGCACGAACTTCGACACGTTCAGCTGCGACGAGGGAGAAAAGATCATGCGCATCTATACAGCGGAAGCGACCCGCAGCGCGATGCTCTCCCTCCTTCAGAAACGCGTCGGTGCGCCTCAGGTCCTTACGTTCAGCAGCGAAGTCGGCGAAGGGGACATCATCATTGCCGATCCCTCCCACGACCGCATGGTCAAGGAACTGAAAAAGCGGTTCGAACCGGTCTCCCTTAAAGGCTGGCGGAACATCCTCCACATTTAAACAACCGGAGCCAAAGGGACAGACCCTTTGGCTCACTTTGGCGCAGCGCAAAGCCCCCGGATCCCGAAATGTCTTGCATCTCGGAGCCCGGGGGCTAAATTATCTGCTATACACTATCTATACATTGTTCTATTCGGATCTTTCCGTTCTGTCCGGGCTCCTATCGGAACCGCCACCCGGAAGATTATCTGTTAGCGGCCAGCTCGTTGTACCACTCCTGCATGATCGCGTTCGCGGTCTTGGTCTCGTCAGCATATGTCACCTGGAAGAGCTGCTCGAAGTCGCCCCAGACCTGGCGGACCAGGTTCTGTCCTTCCGGCGCATAGAAGAAGTCGAAGCGAACTTCATCGTCTCCGGCGAAGTTCAGTACAATGTACTCTCCATCGGGAGCTTCCCCATCATACAATTCGATAGTCGCGCCGTCAGTCAGCTCTTTGAAGTACTTCTCAGCGTCGACACCTTTTGCCTCAAGCGGACCATACTCCAGTGTGCTGATCGTATAAACGGCGTTCTCATCATAAGCGGTACGTGCGAGATAAGACTCAAGCACTGTCTGGTTCCAGTTGAAAGGCGTAAGGCCGGGGTTCTCATCCAGGAAGGCCTGCTTCATGCTGTTAGCCCATTCGCAAGCTTCCGTCCACTGGTCCATATCTTTCTCCATCTGTTCGGCTGTCTCACGGTCATAGCGGACATCTGTGGGATGGAAGAAAATGTAGTAATTGCCCTTCTCGTCGAATCCGATCGGATCCTCGCCGGACATATCGTTGCAGAGCATCTGATGGAACTCTTTTTCATCTCTCACGCCGATCGCGTACAGCCAGCCCATTCCGTCATACTCATTGCCTTTTGCCTTGGCTGCTTCCACGGAAGCTTTCTCGGAGACGTCGAACAGGATGCCGTCTTCACTTTTCTCCGGAACCTTGACGATCACTTTGTTAGCCATGTTCGCCGGAACGGTCATCTTAAAACCGCCGTTTTCATATGTAGTCTCGACTCCGGGCTCTTCCTCGGGCTGTGCCTCGGGAGTTTCCGCTGCCTCTGTTGCCTCTGCCGCCTGCGCTTCCTGCGCGGGGGCCTCAGCGCTGCTTGCCGTGCCGGATGATCCGGAATTGCCGCATGCTGCCATTGACAGAACCAGTGCGGGGACGATAACACCAATCTTCATAAGGTCCATAATATTCTTTTTCATTTTAATAACCTCTCATTCCTCCATAAACGGATTGTTTATCATCGGTGGCATATCCGCCGCGGTTTTCAGCGGATCGATACAGTTTGTTTTCTCTTTGTCACCGTATGCCTTAATATACGATGAAAAAAAAAAGAATCCACGGAAGAGAGTAAAAAAATCCGCTGCGCCCGGTGCCCTCTTATACACTATAGTCTCCGGCGGTTGCAATACGAAAGAAATGGAGTGACTATATTGCATTATTTCTGCCCTCTCGGGCTTAGAGATGATGTCAAAGACTTGTCGTTCATCCTGCGCATGCTTACAGTATGTAACAACTACCCGTGGAGACGATCCTTCCATGCAAAGCCTCCTCCGGGACACAGCGGATAGCCACAGCACAGCATAACTGTGTTGTGGCTCTCATTATACCAAGTGTTTTCCATTTATGTTGCCCCCGCCAGGGTGGCAAACGTATGATTCCCCCTATCGGTCTCCTGATCCGAAAGCCATCAGCCTCCAATCAGGCGGCCGCCTCTTTGATGCCGAAGCCCGGGGCCTCCCTCAGTCCTGAGACCCGCTGGTCCTTAGCGGCGACAGATTGTTCTGCTTCAAAAGCGTATTGACATCGATAATACTGCCCGGCCTTTCATTAAAGGCGAGCATGAGAAGAGCGTCCCTCGAATTTTTGGCATAGAGCTCCGCCATTTCGTATTTTTTGAGGGCGCGCTGTGTCTGCGCAAGTGTAAGCTCCGCCGCATAGCAGAGCCGGATGACCACGTCGCGCTGCCGCGTGCGCTTCTCACCGGACAAAAGCTTGTAGCCGTACCGCTCGGGAAGGTCTGCCCTTAGGAACACGTCCTGCTGGGAAACCCCGTTCCGCTTCATGATCTCCTTAATAAAGGCGCAGAAGGAAGTGGAATCAGACAGTAAGCTGTCCCTGTACTCCTGCACAAAATCGTCAAACTCTTCCAGATGCGTCTTCCCGAGGACCTTTTCCAGTTCGTTCGTCTCTTTTTCCTGCATCTTTCACCTCCATACGTGCTAAAATGAGAAATGTATCTGATTTATGGCCGGTTAGATCCGACACAGATTTCCTGACGCTGCTTACACGTAAATACAACAACAAAAGGAACCGAACAATGAGTCTTTCTGAATCAAGTCTTTTTGATCCGAGTCTGTCTGTCTCCTGTTACACGCCCGTCATGCCGATCGACGAACGCCACCACGTCTATCTGGTCCGCCACCGCGAAACCGGGAAGCTCTGCGTTGGGAAGACCCTCGATATCTACTCTTTAGACATTTACAGAGAGCTTCAGCTGCACCCCGTCGAAGGCGTGCCGCGGATCATCGCCTCCTGTGAAGAGCGCGGAAGGCTCACCATCATTGAAGAATTCATCTCCGGCAGCACCCTCCGTGACAAAATAGAGAAGACCCGGAATTCCGATCTCTCTTCCGGCGATCTCTTGACAGGCATTACGATCTGCAAGTACATGATCCGCCTGTGCGAGATCCTGGAGCGGCTTCATTCCCTTGACCCGCCGATGATCCACCGGGACATCAAACCTTCCAATATAATGATCACAAGCTTAGACAATGTGGTCCTTCTGGATTTTAACGCGGCAAGACGCTATTCGGGGCGGGCCGCACAGGAGTCCGATACGAGGCTCCTGGGGACGCAGGGCTACGCCGCGCCGGAACAATACGGCTTTCGCGAGTCTTCTCCGCAGACGGACCTCTTCTCTGTCGGAAAGGTCCTGAAAGAAGCAGTGGCGTCCCTTCCCGCCCCTGACCACTCCTTCGACGCGGTCATCGCCAAATGCACGCAGATGGATCCGTCCAGGCGCTACGCGTCAGCAGGTGCGCTGAAAGCGGCACTCCAGAAGATCCTCGCGCGATGCGATCGGCATGGAACGGCAGAGAAAGCCGTATGCCCTTATCTCCCGCCGGGATTTCGGACGCTCAACCTCTGGAAGATGCTGATCGCCTCTCTCGTCTACCTGATGACAGCTGCGTTATGCTTCACCATGGAGATCGAGAAATCCGGCGGCTTTTCCCTTTGGTTCCAAAGGACCGGTGTCTTTGTGATCTTCCTTACGGATATCCTGATCGCAAACGACTATCTCGGGATCCGGCGGTTCGCGCCGTTCCACAGGAGTCCGAACCGGTTCCTGCGGCTCGTAGGCACCCTGCTTATGATGACCGCCGTCACACTGATCCTTTTCGTCATAATGGTATTTATTGTTGGATATTTCCTCGTTCCTAATTAATATAGCAGAGTTTTTTCCTTCGCGTTGCCACCGCCACGGTGGGAATTTGGACCTTTTTCATCCCTTCTTATGAACTTTTCACGCCCCCTCCCGTTAACCTCTGCTGTTTTCTCCTGCCATCCGTTCTGCCAAAACACCGCCTCTCCAGTTTTATTACAAAAATATTACACAACTATTGCAAATTTTTGTTCCATGGACTAGAATATATCTATATCTAACCGCAGTATGCATTTAGCAAAAAAATCAAAATGAGAAAAAGCAGGAGGACTTATGCGTAAAAGAAGTCTTTATACTCTGACAGCGATCATCCTTGCGATGTCCACGATCATCATGGGCTGCGGCAGCTCTTCCGGCAGCGCGCAGACGCAGCCGGCACCGGCCGTGGAACAGCCTGCCCCGGAGACGACGGTACAGGAGACGACGGTCCAGGCAGATGCCAAACCCGTTGAAACCGCGGCTGTGACGATCTCCAAACCTCAGCCGGAACCCGAGCCGACGCCCGAACCGACTCCCGAGCCGACACCCGAACCGACTCCCGAGCCCGTGCTTCCCAGAAGCCCCCTGACCGGCAAGGTCATGGACGAGGAGCTTTTAAAGCAGCGCCCTCTGGCTGTCATGTATCCCATAAACCAGCAGGCACAGCCCCAGTACGGCCTCGACAGAGTCGACGTCTTCTATGAGATCATGGAGGAAGGCAACATGAGCCGCCAGATGGGCATCATGCAGGACTGGCAGGGCCTTGACAGGATCGGAAATATCCGCAGCATCCGTTCCTATTTTGTCTTTGAAGCACTGGAATGGGATCCGATCATCCTTCACTTCGGCGGTCCCGTCGACTATACAGGCGAGATTCTCACCCGCGATGACGTCGACAATATCAACGGCGTCGGCGGCGTTATGGGGTCGGATTACGGCGCATACTACCGCATCCGCCACGACGGTGTCGCGCTTGAGCACACAGCATACACGGATTCCGAAAACGTCAATGAGGCGATCGACCGGGCCGGATTTGAGAGAGAACACCGCGAAGGATACTACAAAGAGAAGCACTTCACCTTCGCCAAGGATGGCGAGATCAACACTCTCGAGCAGTATCCCGACGCCGTAGATGCGCATGATATCGATATGGCCGGTTCCTACCCTGTCACAAAGTCCGCGCTTTACTACGACGAGGACGATCATCTGTACTACAAGACGCTGTACGGCAATGACCAGTGCGACGGCGACACCGGCGAGCAGATGGCCTTCACCAACATCTTCATCCAGCGCTGCGACTGGACGCATGTGACGGACGACAGCGCATACCTCTGGTTCCGCATCGAGGAGCCCCGTGAAGGTATCGACGACGGCTTCTACATCACGAACGGCAAGATGATCCACGTCACCTGGAATAAGGAAGACGACTACGAGCCTACCCTCTTCTACGACGACAACGGCAACGAAGTTGTTGTCAACCAGGGCCGCACGATGATCTTCATCATCCGCGACGACACCGACTGGTTCGAGATCGACGGAACCTACTACGATCCCGACGATCACCAGACCATCATCGAAGAGGAAGAGTCCGACGAGGGCGACACGAGCCACGAAGTCTCCGAAGTTGAAGAGCCCGAAGAGGAAGAAATGTAAATGAGCCAAAGGGACAGACCCTCTGACTCACTATAAACAAGAAAAGCAACTGCCGCACTAAGAATTAGTCTTGGTTTGGCAGTCTTTTTTATTGAGGGATGATAAGCCCGGAGAGCAGGTGTCAAATTCGCGAAGTTTTACTATGATTTTTCTATCCTATTAGCGTCATTGAAGAATCTGAAGTACTCAATTGCCATTCTCCTTCAGCTCTTCGAATCCTGAGAAAACAGGATGTGATAAATAGAGGGAGTCGTGTCCCTGAAAATGCTTTTCACCGAGCCTTAGTGATTCCACGCGAATGAAACGCATTAGAGGGGACATGACTCCCTCGTTCATTACACTCTTTTCATTTTCTTCAGCTTCTCAGCTCAATTCCGAATGTCACATTCAGCTTCTTCAGGATCTTAGCCACAAATCTGTCCACATCCTCAGAAGTGAACTCCTCCTCTCCTGCCCGGAAGGTGACGGTGAACGCCATGCTCTTCATGGTAGGCGGGATCGGCAGACCCTCGTAGACGTCGAACAGCTTGATGTCGCGCACATACTTGCA